>NZ_JBSOPZ010000038.1:0-70142 GCF_053763515.1 Streptomyces mabaensis | reverse complement strand
AGATCGGCTACTCCGGCGTGATGTCCGGCCCCCTCGTCCGCTCCTCCTACCGCGCCGGACGCCTCTACCAGCAGGCGAGGGAGAGGCGCAGCAGCGCTGCGGCGTAGCCCGCGCTCATGTGAAGCTGCGCACAAGCGGCTACCGGCCAGTAATGGCCGTATCGACGCGGTCCGTACCGTCCCCGCAGGTGGGGGGCATGTACGGACCGCGTCGTCGTGCGATGCCTCCTCACGCCCCGGGCGCAAACGTTTCATCGGCGTTTGACCACCCGGTCACGCCCTGGTAACACCAATCAGTGACAGTGGGTTCACGCACAGCTCCCACGCACAGGTCGCACGCACAGCTCCACGACAGCGCACGCAATCCCATGCACCGCTCCCGCTCATCGCCGACGCCCGTCCGATCCCGAGGGGGGACTGCCACCATGCAGGCCGCGCCCGTACGCGCCACCGCCATCCCGACGTTCACCGACGCTCTTCGCACCGTCGAGTCCCTGCTCATGAGCAGCGGCCAGCGCACCGCCCGCCGGAACGCGTGGACCGCCGTACTCGAGGACCGGCGCCGTGCCAAGGACCGGGTCGAGGCCCAGCACGTACTGGAGGCCGTGGCTAGCCGCAGCTCGTGAGCCACGTAAACTTCAGTTCATGGCGAGGAAGGCAAACGCAGACACTGCGAACCCCGGGCGGCTCAAGCAGATCGCCCTGACGTACAAGATGACCCGAAAGGCCGATCCGAAGGTCGGTCTCGTCGTCGCGGCTGTGGGCATCGTCACCTTCGGTGTCATCCTCGCGATCGGCTTCCTGATCGACCACCCCGTCTATGCGGGAGTCCTCGGCTTCCTGCTGGCCTTCCTCGCGATGGCGATCGTCTTCGGGCGCCGCGCGGAGCGGGCGGCCTTCGGGCAGATGGAGGGCCAGCCGGGTGCGGCCGCGGCGGTACTGGAGAACGTGGGCCGCGGCTGGACGACCACTCCGGCGGTCGCGATGAACCGCAGCCAGGACGTCGTCCACCGCGCCGTCGGCCGGGCAGGCATCGTCCTGGTGGCCGAGGGCAACGCGAACCGGCTCAAGGCCCTGCTGGCGGCCGAAAAGAAGAAGATGGCCCGCATCATGCCGGACGTCCCGGTGCACGACTTCATCGTCGGCCGGGGCGAGGGCGAGGTGCCGCTGAAGAAGGTGCGCACCACCCTGCTGAAGCTGCCGCGCTCGCTGTCGGGACCGCAGGTCACCGCGGCGAACGACCGGCTGCGTGCGATGGGCGACCTGATGAGCAACATGCCGCTGCCGAAGGGGCCGATGCCCAAGGGCATGCGGATGCCGCGCGGCGGAAAGATGCGCTGACGGGCGTCGGGGACGTACGAGACGTACAGACGAGAGGGGGGGGGGGGGGGGGGGGGGGGGGGGGGGGGGAACCTCCTGTTGCCGCCCCCCCCACCCCCCCCCCCCCCCCCCCCCCCCCCCACCCCCTCCCCCCCCCCCCCCGGGGGTTGGGGGGGGGGGGGGGGGGGGGGGGGGGGGGGGGGGGGAGGGGAGGGGGGAGGGGGGGGAGATGAAGAACCTTTTTCCCCCCCCCCCCCCCCCTCTCGTGCGACCGCCTGCACAGCCCCGTATACGACTGCGCCCGAGTACGACTGTGTACGACTGACCGCTAGGGGGTGTCCCCTTAGATCCTGACCTGGACAGCCCGCGACAGCCGGTCGTGCAGGCCGCGGCCGTCGCGGTCCCACACGAGCGCCGGGACCGCGAGACAGAGCAGCACGCTGCGCAGCAGCACGCGCGGGAGCGTGAGCCGGCCACCGCCCTCGGCCTCGACCCGCAGGCCGAGCAGCCGCTTGCCGGGCGTGAACCCGACCGTCCCGACGGTGAGCACGCTCAGTACCAGGAAGACGCCGAGCGCCCAGTTTCCGGCCGCCCGCTGGTCACCGGCGGCGAGCAGCCCGTATGCGATGAGCAGACACAGCGCCCAGTCGACGGCGAGGGCGCCGAAGCGCCGGCCGAGCCGCGCCAGCGATCCCGGCCCCTCCTTGGGGAGACCGAGCTTCTCGCCCCGGTAGCCGAAGTCCGTACCCATCTCCTCGGCCGCCGCGCGGGGCCCGGAGAGCCACGATCCGATTACTTGCCTGTTGTCCACCCGTCCACGGTACTGTGCCCGCTTTCAGTCCCCGGCGGCGGGCGACCCGACGATGCCTTCCGGCCCGGCCGCCCGGCCCGGCCGTTCGCCCTCCGGTTAACTTGGGCGAAACAAATGGGTCATGATTGAGAAATCACGCCTGCCTATCGTCGTGTGCAGCGTGTGCCACCGCACTGGCCGCACAACGAGCTACAACCCCGCCCGTCCCGGGTCGGGAGTAGGAGGAGTTGGATGTTCCAGAACGCCGACGACGCTAAGAAGTTCATCAAGGACAATGACGTCAAAATGGTCGACGTCCGGTTCTGTGACCTTCCGGGCGTGATGCAGCACTTCACGATCCCGGCCACGGCGTTCGACCCGGCCGAGGAGCTCGCCTTCGACGGCTCGTCGATCCGCGGCTTCCAGGCGATCCACGAGTCCGACATGGCCCTGCGCGCGGACCTGTCCACGGCACGGGTCGACCCGTTCCGCAAGGACAAGACGCTCAACATCAACTTCTTCATCCACGACCCGATCACGGGCGAGCAGTACAGCCGTGACCCGCGGAACATCGCGAAGAAGGCCGAGGCGTACCTCGCCTCCACCGGTATCGCCGACACCGCGTACTTCGGTCCCGAGGCCGAGTTCTACGTCTTCGACAGCGTGCGCTTCCAGACCAGCGCCAACGAGGGCTTCTACCACATCGACTCCGAGGCCGGCGCCTGGAACACCGGCGCGCTCGAGGACAACCGCGGCTACAAGGTCCGCTACAAGGGCGGTTACTTCCCGGCCCCGCCGGTCGACCACTTCGCCGACCTGCGCGCCGAGATCTCCCTGGAGCTGGAGCGGTCCGGCCTCCAGGTCGAGCGCCAGCACCACGAGGTCGGCACCGCCGGCCAGGCGGAGATCAACTACAAGTTCAACACGCTGCTCGCCGCGGCCGACGACCTGATGCTCTTCAAGTACATCGTGAAGAACGTCGCCTGGCGCAACGGCAAGACCGCGACCTTCATGCCGAAGCCGATCTTCGGCGACAACGGCTCGGGCATGCACGTCCACCAGTCGCTGTGGCAGAACGGCGACCCGCTCTTCTACGACGAGCAGGGTTACGCAGGCCTGTCGGACACCGCCCGCTACTACATCGGCGGCATCCTCAAGCACGCCCCGTCGCTGCTGGCCTTCACCAACCCGACGGTGAACTCGTACCACCGCCTGGTGCCCGGCTTCGAGGCCCCGGTCAACCTGGTCTACTCGCAGCGCAACCGCTCCGCCGCGATGCGCATCCCGATCACGGGCTCGAACCCGAAGGCGAAGCGCGTCGAGTTCCGCGCCCCGGACCCGTCCTCGAACCCGTACCTGGCCTTCTCGGCCCTGCTGCTCGCGGGCCTGGACGGCGTCAAGAACAAGATCGAGCCGGCCGAGCCGATCGACAAGGACCTCTACGAGCTGGCCCCGGAGGAGCACGCGGGCGTCGCGCAGGTCCCGACCTCGCTCCCGGCGGTGCTCGAGGCACTGGAGGCGGACAACGAGTACCTCCAGGCCGGCGGTGTCTTCACGTCCGACCTGATCGAGACGTGGATCGACTACAAGCGCACGGCGGAGATCGCCCCCATCCAGCTCCGCCCGCACCCGCACGAGTTCGAGCTGTACTTCGACATCTAAAAAGACCCCAGGTCAGAGCGGGTTCCCGCTCCCCTGAGCCGCCTGTGAGCCGTGGGCCGTGCCTTCCTCTGTCGGAAGGCACGGCCGACGGCCTTTTCTGCAGGGCGCCGATCAGGCCGCCACCCGCACCGCTCCGTCGTCGCCATCCTCGTCAGCGCCCACCGAACCGAAGGCGGAGTCGATGGCCTTCCGCGCGCGGTCCTGACTGGTCATGGGGGACAGGCTCCCAGGTGCGGTGGCCGAAGGTCATTGGCGTTGGCGTCTGACGTGGACGTCTGCGGTGTGCGGTGCACTGATGGTGTGGTGGTCGGGGATGGTGCGGGCTGCGAGGGTGACACCGCTGGTGATGCGACAGTCGCGGCCGAGGGCGATGCCGGGGCCGAGGCTGATGTTGTTGCCGGTCTGGACACGGTCGCCGATGAGCGCGCCGAAGTGGGGTGTGCCGCAGCGGTAGATCCCCTCGGGCGTGCGGAGGACGACGTCGCGCTCGGGGCGGCGCATGTCGGGGCTCCACATGCTGATGGCGGCGACGGTGACGTTGGCGGACAGGTGGGCGTCGGCGCCGACGAGGGCGCGGTTGATGCCGATGCGATGGCCTAGTACGGAGCCTTCGCCGATGAATGACTTGGTCACTTCACAGTTGAAGCCGATCGAGACGCCGGCGCAGAGGACGGAGCCCGCTCGGACGGTGGAAAACTCCCAGACCCGTACGTGGGGGCCGATGATGACGTCGTCGCCGATGATCGCGTTCGAGTGGACGTACGCGGTCGGGTGGATGCGGTAGGGAAGGTGGGCGAGCGCCTCGTGGTGCAGCTCGTCCCAGCCGGCCAGGAAGTCGGCCAACTCATAGGTCCCCAGGTGCCCGTACGAGGTGGAGCGCAGGTCGTGGTCGGCGGGGGCGGTGAGGTAGTCGCCCAGCTTGATCGTCGGCATGGTGATGGGGTCTCTCTTGAATGGGTGATGGCGTACGGAGGGCGTCGGGGTGTAGGGCTACGATCGCGGGCACCGCCGCCGAGTGAACTGGAGTAGGCACTGTGTCCGATCCGCGTGTGGGTGTGGTCGTGGTGACCATGGGCAACCGGCCTGCCGAGGTCCAGGCGCTGCTGGCGTCGGTGGCCAAGCAGGACCTGCCGCCGGAACGGATCGTGATCGTGGGCAACGGCAGCCCGCTGCCCGACTTCCCCGGTCTGCCCGGTGAGGTCACGGTCTTGGAGCTGGAGGACAATCTCGGCTGCCCCGGCGGACGCAACGTCGGTATCGCGAAGCTGCGCGCCTTCGGGGACATCGACGTCGTGGTCGAACTCGACGACGACGGGCTGCTCGTCCAGACCGACGTGTTGAGCCAGGTACGCCACCTGTTCGCTTCCGACGCCCGGCTCGGCATCGTGGGGTTCCGCGTGGCGGACGAGTACGGCGAGACGCTGCCACGGCATGTGCCCCGGCCTGGGGGCCGGGAGCCGATGAAGCGGGGGCTGGTGACCGGGTTTCTCGGCGGCGGCCACGGCTTCTCGATGCGGATGCTGGACGAGATCGGCGACTGGCCGGGCGAGTTCTTCTTCACCCACGAGGAGACCGACCTGGCCTGGCGGGCCCTGGACGAAGGCTGGGAGATCCTTTACGAGCCCACGCTGCTGCTCCAACACCCCAGGACCTCCCCCGCCCGGCACGCCGTCTACTACCGCTTCACCGCACGCAACCGGGTCTGGCTGGCCCGGCGTCGCCTGCCACTGCCGCTGATCCCCGTACACCTGGGCATCTGGACTCTGATCACTCTGCTGCGTACCCGGTCGTCGGGTGGGCTGCGGGCCTGGGCGGGCGGCTTCCTCGAAGGCTGGCGCACCCCGTGCGGTGAGCGGCGGCCGATGCGCTGGCGCACGGTGTGGCGCATGACCCGGCTCGGCCGCCCGCCCGTCATCTGAACCTCACGGGGTCAGGCGGTGGCTGTCTCGCGCAGCCAGTCGGGGACCCCTCTCGGAGTTCTCTTGAGCCAGGCCGCGTACCGTGCGATCCCCTCCTCGACCGTGATCGCGGGCCTCCACCCCAGCAGGTGCTGCATGCGGCCGATGGCGGCGTAGCCGCCCTGGGGATCGCCCGGCGGCATCGGGGTCTCCATGAACTGCGCCTTTGGATAGTGGCGTTGGACCAGCTCAGCCACCTGGCGGATCGTCGTGGCGTGCCCGGTGCCGAGGTTGATCGTCTCGTTGTGTGCCCGGGGGGCGACCAGCGCCCGCACCGTGCCGGCGGCGACGTCGTCGACGTGGATCAGGTCGCGGACCTGGTGGCCGCCGCCGTTGAGGTTCAGCGGCAGGCCGAGGGCGGCGCGGGCGGCGAACCAGGCCACCACCCAGGAGTGGCTGTGGCGCTTGACCGTCTGCGGCTCTCCGTACACCGAGAAGTAGCGCACGACGGTGTACGAGGTGCCCACCTGGGCTAGGCCGAGCGCGGTCTGGAACTCGCCCCACAGTTTGGTGTTGGCGTACACCGACAGCGGCTGCAGTAGCGTGCTCTCACTGAAGCAGGAGGGCATGCGCCCGTACACGGCTTCGAGCATTTGGCGCATGGAGCGTGTCTCCGCGCAGGCGGGGTGGTCGGCTCGGTTGCCGTTGCCGTTGCCGTTGCCGTTGCCGTTGCCGTTGCCGTTGCCGTTGCCGTTGCCGTTGCCGTAGACGCTGGCGGAGGAGACGTAGCAGAAGCGGCGTACGCGCTCGCTGGCGGCCACGGCGTCCAGGACGGTCTGGGTGCCGATCACGTTGGTGGTGATCGCGCTCATCGGGTGCCGGGTGCAGGCGGCTACGTCGGCGAGCGCGGCGGCGTGGATGACGTAGTCGCACTCGCCGACCAAGCGCCGCACCAGCGCGGCGTCGGTGACGTCGCCGACGACGAAGTCCGCGTCGGTCTCGTTGATGCCGAACAGTTCCCGGTACACGGTCGGCGGGTAGGCGTCCAGTCGGCACAGGCTGACCGGCCGCGCCCCCGCCATGCGCAGGTGGGCGGCGATTCGGCTGCCGATCAGCCCGCCTCCGCCGGTGACCAGCACTGTTCGGCCGTTGAGGTCTGCGGCGAGGTCGTCCTCGATCCGCTCCCTGGCGATCTGCTCACGCATTGGTCTCTTCCTTCGGGTCGGTGAGGAGCAGGCGGGCCCAGATGGTCTTGCCGATCGGGTTGCGCAGGTGGTGGCCGGTCTTCTCCGCGAGGGCGGCGACGAGTTGCAGGCCGCGGCCGTGTTCGTCATCCGCTCCGGCCGTGAAGAGGCGGGGTGGATGGGGTGTGGAATCGGAGACCTCCACGAGGCAGTCGGTTCTCCCGGCCGTGATCCGTACTTCGAAGAGGTGTCCGGCTCTGTGTCCGTGCTGGACGGCGTTGGTGGCCAGTTCGCTGCAGACCAACAGCGTCCGGTCGATGTCGTCCTGGCCGTAGCCCCAGCCCGCAAGCGCCTTGCCGGCCTGCCGGCGCGCGAGGGGCACGCATTTGAGGGTGGAGGTGAACTGCATCTTCCAGAGCCGGGTGGCCTGCTGGTCGGGCGTCGTCATCGGGAGCATCGCGTCCCCTCATCGCGGGCGGTTGCGGAGCATCAGCTCACCGCAGAGGGCGATCACGGGATCAGGCCATGGTGGTTACCCAACGTGGGTAGCATCCTTGGCGGTTGACTCCCCACACGGCCCGCCGCTGCGGGACGAGGAAGAGGGGCCTGAGTGTCCGGTCCGCCACCTCACCGCGGGCTTCCGCATGAGTTACTGGCTAACCCCGAGTGGCAGAAGGCATGTCGGCAACGGGACTTCACCCGCATCTTCCGCTTGGTCAAGACGAAGGCTGGCATCTACCCCTCCCGGGTCGCGGCGCTGTGCGGCATGACGCCCAGCAGAGTCGGCGAGATCATGGCCGGGCGCCGCAGCCTGGCGCACATCGACGTGATTGAGCGGGTAGCCGACGGGCTCCGCATCCCAGGAGCCCTGTTGGGGCTTGCGCACCGTCCGTGGGAGATTCCGGCGCCGGCACGCGTACGAGAGCAGATTCCCGCTACTGAGCCCACACAGGAACCCGAGACCGAACCCGCAGCCAACGACGCCCTCGATGACCTCATGGCCTTGGCCGACGGCCAGGTCACCCGCTCCACACTCACCGCACTGCAATCCTCGGTGGAGGACTACTGGCGCCGCGACGACCAGCACGGTGGCGCATCACTGCGGCCCGCCGTCGTGGGGCATCTACGCTACGTCACCCAGCTCATGCGCACGAGCGATGCCGCGTTGCGCCGCGATCTGCAGTCGCTCGCCGCGGAATTGGCACGCCTCGCGGGCTGGGCGTACTTCGACGCCCGCCAGTACAGCACCGCCCGCACCTACTTCACCCAGGCGCTTCAGCTCTCCCACGGGCAGGGCGACGGCCTGTTCATGGCCAACGTTCTCTCCTGCATGAGCCTGCAGGCCACCTACGACGGCAACACCTCCGACGCCGTCGCCCTCGCCTGCAAGGCCCAGGACACCGCCCGATCCGCCGGCGACCAGCCGCTCGTGATGTCCATGCTGCACATGCGCGAAGCCTTCGCCCACGCCACCCTGCGCGATGCTGCCTCCTGCCACCAGGCCATCGACCGCTCCCGCGACGCGTACGAAGAATCGCGTGGCCGCGAAGAGGAAGCGCCCTCCTGGGTGCGGTACTTCGACGAGACCAAGCTGATCGTCGATACCGGCATCGCCCTGGCGCGGCTCGGCGAGGCAGCACGGGCCGAACCGCTGATCGCTGAAGGGCTGCGCCGGGAGCGTTCCGGACAACAGCGCGGCCGCGCCTTCCACGCGTTCTGGCTCGCCAGTACCCAGCTCCAGCAAGGCAGTCTCGAGGACGCCTGCTCCAGCGCCGGACTGGCCCTTGACCTGACCGCGGCCATCGACTCACCGCGAGTGGCCGGCCACGTCCACGAATTCCACCGGCGCCTCACACCGTATGCGCGGGAGGCGCCGGTGATCATCTTCGAGCAGCGGATGCGGCAGATGCTCGGTTAGCCCTTGGTAGCTTCGTCCAGGAGCAGGTACAGCAGGCCGACCAGGCTGCCGCTGCTGACGATCTCCCGGCGGTCGATCATCCCGCGGATTTCCGAGATCGGGATCCATTCAATCCGGTCAGACTCGTTCGCCTCCGTTGGCGGCCCCGCGTAGGTCGCTCCGTCGGCGCGGAAGACATGGTGCTCGGAGTCGGTGATGCCGTTGGCCGGTTGTGCGTAGACCAGCGGTTTGATGGCGGCGACCCGCCAGCCAGTCTCTTCCTCGACCTCACGGGCGGCGGCCTGCTCCGGGGTCTCGTCCTCCTCGATGAGGCCCATGGGCAGCTCCCAGCCCCAGGTGTCCGTGATGAACCGGTGCCGCCACATCATCAGCACGCGCTTCTGGTCGTCGACCACGGCGGCAACCGCCAGGTGCCGCATCCGTACGACGTGGTGTTCCCAGCGGCGGCCGTCCGGCTGCTGTACTTCCACGAGCCACAGGTTGACCCACGGGTTGTTGTAGATCTGCCGTTCACCATGGACGGTCCACTGCATGAGCCCAACTCCCTCTCGCCGGTGCGACTTCCAGCATGTCAGTCTCGGGCCGTGGCGGGGCCGTGAGAGGTCGGCCATGACTGGCCAAGGACGACCGTCAACGACGGCCCTGTCGCAGATGGGACGGGTAGCCCGAGATGATCGCCCAGGCCGGGAACCCGGTGCATCAGTTCTTCGATGTCTCAGGAGACCCCAGGTCTTGGGCCGTCGGCCGTGTTCTTCCCTCACCGGAAGGCGCGGCCGACGGTCGTTTCGGGCGGCTACTTCACCGCCGTCAGGGTCGCGAAGACCACGACGTTGCCCTGGTAGCCGGTGCGCTCCGAGTAGCCTCCGCCGCAGGTGATCACCCGCAGTTCGGGCTGGTCGGAGCTGCCGTAGACCTTCTCGTCCGGGAAGTCGTCCTTGGCGTAGACCTCCAGGGCGTCGACGGTGAACACGGCCGTGCGCCAGTCCGCCCGGCTGACCTCGATGGTGTCGCCCTTGGTCAGGGCACCGAGGCCGTGGAAGACGGCGGGGCCGTTGCGCGTGTCCACGTGGCCGGCGAGGACGGCTGTCCCCACCGAGCCGGGGGGTGTGCCGTCGCCGTACCAGCCGGCCAGGCCCGGCTCGTCGGCGGGTGGGGGCTGGAGCGCCCCCGCCGCGTCCAGGTCCAGCCGGGTCAGGGGCGCGTCCACACCGATGGCGGGGACCCGGAGCCGGACGGGATCGGACGCGGGCAGCGGCCGGACGGTGCCAAGCGCGGCCGAGGGGGTGGCGACGGGAGCGGACGGTACAGGGGCGGAGAAGGCCTGGGCAGCGGAAGGCTGTGGTGGGTGTTCGTCGCTCACCCCGTTGATCACCAGCACGGTGCCCGCCATCAGTGCGCAGGACAGGAGCTTGACCGACGGGGTGAACGACTGGGGGGATGTGCTGCTCGTGGGCCCGGTTTCCATCGCGGTGCGGCGGGAGTCCGGCGGTCAGTTTTGGACGGCGCTCGGGCGGCGGCGCATCCTGATCACACTCCCGGCTGCGGCTCCGGCGAGCAGCACACTGCCCAGGGCGAGCTGGGTGCCCTTGTCCTGGGCCGACCCGAAGCCGGCGTCGACCGCGCCGCTCGGGTGGCGGTCGGTGACCCGGTAGGTGTCCGTGACCCTGGTTCGCGGCGGGCACTTCACGGTGACGGTGTCGCTGCCGGACCGGGTCCCTTCCGGAACCTTGAACTCGCCGGTGAGCACACCCTTGCGGTCGCCCTCGAAGAGGTGAAACGCGCCTCCCGCCTCCGACTGGCCCTTGCCGTAGGTCACCTCCGGGCCGCAGGCCGTGGTACTGACGGTGACCGTGGAGCCCGGGGAGACGTTCCCCGGGCGGATGTGGATGTCCGAGTCACCGGCGGCCACGGCGGCCGGGACCGACAGCCCAAGGACCCCAAGGACACCGAGAACCAGACCGGCACCGATGCCAACACGTGCGTGACGCATGAAGAACCTCCTCGAGAGCAGTGCCCGGCCTGTCTGCGCGGCGCCTCTGCTGTACTCCGCTCCCGAGGCAATCGACAGTCCGTCACCTCCGCAACAGCACCTGCGGGATACGTGTCACCCGGGCAGGCGCACGAGCCGCTCTCGCTTGATCGTTTACGCAGGTCACCGGAGCGCCGGCCCTCGCGGTGGAAGAACCACCGTGAGGACGGCGAACGGGCTAGTGGCGAGGGCGGGGCGGGTGGGTCTCGTACATGCGGACAATCACGTCAGGCCGCCGACTGGGCCGCGAGGTAGCGTTCCGCGTCCACGCTCACGCCTTGGCCGCCGGGGCGATCTCCTCGATCAGGCCCTCGACGAGCTTCCTGATCTCGTCGCGGATGGGCCGTACGGCCTCGACGCCCTGGCCGGCCGGGTCCTCCAGGGTCCAGTCGAGGTAGCGCTTGCCCGGGAAGACCGGGCAGGTGTCGCCGCAGCCCATGGTGATGCAGACGTCCGACGCCCTGACCGCGTCGACGGTGAGGATCTTCGGCGTCTCGGCGGTGATGTCGATGCCTACCTCGCGCATGGCCTCGACTGCGGCCGGGTTCACCCGGTCGGCCGGGGCGGAGCCGGCGGAGCGGACCTCGACGCGGTCCCCGGCCAGGTGGGTCAGCCACGCGGCGGCCATCTGGGAACGGCCGGCGTTGTGGACACAGACGAACAGGACGGAGGGCTTCTCGGCCATCGGAAGGTCTCTCTTGTCTCGCGACGGATCGGTGCCGGATCCCTCTCAGGATCGCATCAGCACCCTGTGGTGTCAGCCACCACTGATGTGAAATTATCAGCCCATGATGACGTCAGTCGACACTGAACTGATCCGGGTCCTCGCCGACCCGCTCAGGCTTCGGATCGTGACCCTGCTCGCCCACGAGACCCTCTGCACCACCCACCTGGTGGAGGAAACGGGCGCCCGCCAGACGAACCTCTCCAACCACCTGAGAGTGCTGCGCGAGGCCGGGGTCGTGGAGACCGAACCGTGCGGCCGCTTCACGTACTACAAGCTGCGCCCCGAAGTCATCGCCCAGCTCGCCGGCCAGTTCACCGCCCTGGCCGAGACCGCTCGTACCGCTGCCGAGAACAAGAGGGCCTGTCCGTGACCCGCACCGAAGCACCCGCGACCGTCGAGGAATCGTCGGTCGTCGCGAAGCTTTCGACGCTCGACCGCTTCCTCGCCGTATGGATCCTGCTGGCCATGGGCCTGGGCCTCGGGCTCGGGCGGCTGGTCCCCGGCCTGAACGACGCGCTCGCCGCGGTCGAGATCGGCGGTATCTCACTCCCCATCGCCGTCGGCCTGCTGATCATGATGTATCCGGTCCTGGCCAAGGTCCGCTACGACAAGCTCGACGCCGTCACCGGTGACCGCAGGCTCATGGTCTCCTCGCTGGTCGTCAACTGGATCCTCGGGCCGGCCATCATGTTCGCCCTGGCCTGGATCTTCCTGCCCGACCTGCCCGAGTACCGCACCGGCCTGATCATCGTCGGGCTCGCCCGCTGCATCGCCATGGTCATCATCTGGAACGACCTCGCCTGCGGCGACCGCGAGGCCGCGGCCGTGCTGGTCGCGCTCAACTCCGTCTTCCAGGTCATCGCGTTCGGCCTGCTCGGCTGGTTCTACCTCGACCTGCTGCCCGGTTGGCTGAGCCTCGGCGACGGCGAGCAGCTCGACATCTCCATGTGGAAGATCGCGCTCAACGTGGTCATCTTCCTGGGCGTCCCGCTGTTGGCCGGCTTCCTCACCCGCCGCATCGGCGAGAGGAAGCTGGGGCGCCAGTCGTACGACACCGGCTTCCTGCCCCGCATCGGCCCCTGGGCGCTGTACGGGCTTCTGTTCACGATCGTCATCCTCTTCGCCCTCCAGGGGAAGACGATCACCTCGCAGCCGCTGGACGTGGTCCGCATCGCGCTGCCGCTGCTGGTCTACTTCGCCGTCATGTGGTTCGGGACGTTCGCCCTCGGCAAGGCCATCGGCCTGGCATACGACCGGACGGCGACCCTCGCGTTCACCGCGGCCGGCAACAACTTCGAGCTCGCCATCGCGGTCGCCATCGCCACCTTCGGCGTCACCTCCGGCCAGGCGCTGTCGGGTGTCGTCGGCCCGCTGATCGAGGTGCCGGTGCTGGTCGGGCTCGTGTACGTCTCCCTGGTCTGGCGCAGGAAGTTCACCGCGCGGTAGACCATCGGCAGGCCACGGGTTCACGACAGGGTCGGGATGACCTCACGGACCTTGGCGGCGATGCCGGCGGGCAGCGGGGCGTAGTGGATCTCGGGCAGGGCCTGCTGGCCCTCCTCGCCGGCGGTGTAGCTGAGGAAGGATTTCAGGGCCGGCAGGGTCTCGGGGTTGTTCCCGCGGTTGCAGACGATTTCGTACGTGACCATGACGATCGGGTAGGCCCCCTCGGCCTTCGTCGCGTAGTCGAGCTTCAGGGTCAGGTCCCCGTCGGTGCCGACGATCTCGGCCGAGCCGATACCGGCCGACGCGGTCTGCACGGTCGCGGCCACCGGTTCGGCCGCGCCCGTGTCGATCCGGACCGTACTGATGTCGCGCGCGGCGGCGAAGGACAGCTCGAAGTAGCCGATGGCGCCGTCGTTGCCCTCCACTTCGGACGCCACTCCGTCCGAACCGCTCGCCGCCTGGCCGCCCTTGCCCTGCCAGGTCTTCTCCTTCGGATACGGCCACTGCTCCGGCGCCGCACCCGCCAGATAGGCGTTGAGGTTCTGGGTGGTCCCGGAGTCGTCCGACCGGTGCACGGCCTGGATGGGCAGGGCGGGCAGCTCGGCGTCCGGGTTGAGCTGCCGGATCGCCGGGTCGTCCCATCGGGTGATCTCCGAGTCGAAGATCCTGGCGAGCGTCGGGGCGTCGAGGACCAGGCCGTCCACACCGGAGAGGTGGTAGCCGATCGCGATGGTGCCTCCGAGCATGGGCAGGTCGATGGCGCGGCCGCCCGGGCAGACCCGCTTGGACTGGTCGGCCTGGCCCGGCTTCAGCGCGCTGTCGGAACCGCCGAACGCCGTTTCACCCAGCAGGAACTGGGCCACGCCCGCCCCGGAGCCCTCGCCCCAGTACGCGACTTGGACGCCCTTGCATGCCTGCTGATAGTTCTTGATCCACTGCTTCATCGCGTTCTGCTGGGCGGTGGAACCCGTACCGAGGACCTTGCCCTGGGTGGCGCAGTCGATGGTGGAGGCGGCGGGCTGCCGGCCGGACGCCTCGTCCGCCGCCGGTCCTTCGCCGTCGGACAGCCCGCACGAGGTGAGGAGCAGCATCCCCGCCGTCGCGATCACACCCGGCACACCCGGGACCGGCACGCGGGATCTGTTACTGCGTCGAAGCTGCACCGTCGAGTCTTCCTTCTGAGCTGAGCACATGCGGAATCCGGCCGGGTGGCAACACCACCCGGCCTGGGTCTAGGTCCTGTCTGGATCTGGACCTAGATACTTGCGGATGTCCGGCGCGGACTCGGCAAACTGCAGGCGAACAACAGGCGTCGCCCTGGTCCGTCTGGGCCCACGGTCCTCCGCGGCCCGCCACCCCGCGAACGGGGGCGGCGGGCCGCGGACTTGCTCAGTGGGCCGCGGCTGCGCTCAGCGGCCGTACCGGATCAGGGCACGGACCATCGCACAGGTGAGGTCGGACGGCGGGTGGATCCCGATCCGGGCCGCCGTGCTGCGGATCTTGCGGTTCGGGGCCATGTCCGGGTGGTAGACGCCGGTGTCGAGCAGGGCTATCGCGAGCCGCATGGCCTTCAGACGGCGGTTGTGGTTCACGTACCACTCGCGCGGCCGGCCGGCCGGCAGTGGCTTCTTCCGCAGGTGGTTCGGGGCGTCGGTGCCGTACGGGGGCTGGTGCTGGGGTTTCGTCGCGAGTGCGGCAGTGGCCATCGGCAGCCTCCTGGGAGCGGCGTCGGACTCTGTCGAACTGCCTCAATTCTACTGCCGGGCACTGACAAAAGCCGCTGGCCAGGGGGTACTTCAGCACCTGTTGAGCGGCCCTCGGGCGGTACCGTGCGGTCATGGAGATCTGGATCAATCCCGCGTGTTCCAAGTGCCGCAGCGCGGTTCAGCTGCTCGACGCGGAGGGGGCCGAGTACACCGTCCGCCGCTACCTCGAGGACGTACCGTCCGAGGACGAGATCCGTGCGGTGCTCGACCGGCTCGGGCTCGAACCCTGGGACATCACCCGCACCCAGGAGCCGGCCGCGAAGGAGCTCGGGCTCAAGGACTGGCCGCGCGAGGAGGACGCGCGCGACCGCTGGATCGCGGCACTCTCGGCGCACCCGAAGCTGATCCAGCGTCCGATCATCACGGCGGACGACGGCAGCGCGGTGGTGGGCCGTACGGAGGACGCGGTGAGGGACGCGCTCAACCGCGGCCAGTGATAACGAAGTTATTTCAGTGACGGTTGAGACGAACGGGATTCCTACTCGTACGTAACGGCACACGGATCGAAGCCGGCCGCGGTTCATCGGGCCGGGGACAGGGAGTCACGCGTGTCGCGCAAGAAGACCCTCAGCCGCAAGAAGAAGACCGTCCTGCTGATCAGCGCCATGGCGCTGGCCGGCGGTACTGCGATTGTCATGACCGGGACAAGCCAGGCCTCGGTGGCCTGCGACGGACTGGTCACGGCGCTCGGCAACAACGAGAAGTTCATCGCCGGACAGCGAGCCAACCCCGACGCCTTGTCGGACGCGAGGATCGCCAACCGTCAGGCCGTGATCGAGGAGATCAAGCGCAAGCAGGCCGCTTCCGGCTGTGAGGTCGGCGAGGGCGCGGAGGGCGCCGAAGGCGCCGCGGGCGGCGGGCAGGCGGCACCGGAGCAGCCCCCGGCTCAGCAGCAGCCCGAGCAGCCGGGCGGCGAGGCACCCCCGGCCGAGGAGCCGCCTGCCGAGGAGGCCCCGGGCGAGGAGGCGGGCGAGGCCGCGCCGCCCGTCGGTGGGAACGAGGGCGGAGCGGCCGGCGAGGTCGTCTGCGCGGGATCGACCGTCACGCTCTCCGGCGAGGGCGGTGCGCCGGCCGCGTCCAGCAACCAGTTCCCCCTGGGCACCCAGCTGAAGGTCACCAACCTGGACAACAACAAGTCCACCACGGTGGAGGTCGCTTCGGTCTCCGGAAGCTGCGCGCTGCTGAACAACGCGGCGTTCGAGCAGGTCCGCGAGCCGGGCAAGTTCCTGATCCGCAACGCTCGGATCGAGAAGGTCGGCTAAGGCCTGAAGGGGCCGGAGAGGAAACCTGACGGCCGGTCACGAGCAGTCGAAGCGGTACGCGCTCGGCGCCCCGGGACAGTGCGGGCACACGAATATGTAGATCCCGCCCATGTCCCCGAGCATCAGGCCGGGCGCGCACTGCACGCTCATCCGCTCCTCGTACGGAAGGTCGAGGACCGTCCCGGACGCGGGCCGGTCCTCCTCCGGCAGCCAGGTCCGCCAGCCCGCCCCGTCGAACTCGACGCTGCCCACGGTCAGCAGATGGTCCGTGCGCCGCCCGCACTCCGCGCAGTCCGGCCAGTCCGGTCCCTGGGTCCAGCTCGGATAGCCACCCGCCTTGATGCCGTCGGCCACGGCGAGATGGGAGTGGTACTCCAGCCCCGTCTGCCGCTCCAGCTCGTCGAAGCGCTCGCGCAGCGCCTCGCACAGGGTCTGTGGCAGGTCCCAGCTCGGATACTCCGCGATCCGCTCGGGGTGCAGCACGCACGGGTCGGGCACATGGTCGTCGGGCGCCCCGGCGGGCCGGGGCGGATCGGCCAGCACCGGCCCGTCGTACGACGAGTGGCGCCAGTGCAGCCGGGGTTCGGGCGCGTAGTGCGGCTCGTGCTCGAAGGGGCACCACAGGAGTTGCAGCACGTCACTGCCCGGCGGGTACGGCAGGTCCGGTATGTCCGCCGCATACACCTGCAGTACCGGAACCAGCGGTACGGGGCCGTCCGCCGGGACGTCGAAGGCGACCGGCAGATGCTCCGACGCGCAGTACGGCCAGGGCTCCGCGGCCGGCCACAGCAGCGGTCCGCCCACCGAACTGTCCCGCACGCCCGGCGAACCGGCCCTCGGATGAAGCCGTATCGCCTCGCGGCGGTACGGAACAACCTCGGGAAAGAGCGCTTCCACGTCGACCGGACGTGGTGGTGTGGTGCGCGTCATCAAGGGCCTCCGGCGGGTCTTGCTGCTGTGATCGAAGAGTAACGGCGGCCGCTGACAACGCTCCTGGCCCGGCCGCCCCTCTCCCGCCGGTCCTAGGTCCCCGGCTGCGCCTCCACCTGCGCCTCCGCCCGTGCCAGGATCTCCGTGACCCGCCGTCCGAAGCGCAGGTCACAGGCGTGCGGCACGCCGGTGCGGGCGGATTCCAGCAGGGCGTCGACGGCCCGGCCGAAGGCGCCGGGGACGTCCCTCCACTCCGGGAGCACCGCCACGCCCCGTTCGCCGCGCAACTCGATCCCGACCCCCGCCGCCTCCGCCGGCGCGCTCAGCCCCAGCGTCGCGGTGCTGGACGCCCCCGAGGCGTGCCGCAGGACGAGGTGGGTGGTGTCGGCGGGCCCGCCCATGGCCGTCATGCCCGTCACGTCGCCGAGTACCGGCAGCAGTACGGACAGCACGTGCGGGCCGACATCCCACAGGCCGCCCTTCTCCCGGCGCCAGGGCGAATCAGCGTACGGGCTGCGCGTGCTGCCCGTACTGCCCGTGCTACTCGTACCCGGCCGGAAGAGCGCGCCCAGCCACTGTGCCCGGGCCGTGAACCAGCCGTCCAGCGCCGCCTGTTCGGTGACCCAGGCGGCCGTGGGCAGGGCGAAGCGCAACGTGAAGAAGACGACGGAGGCCACGCCGGCCCGCTCCGCCGCCTCGGCAGCCTCGCGGGCCCCCGCCACCGTGGTCGCGACCGGCTTGTCCAGCAGCAGATGGCATCCCGCGGCGGCCGCCGGTACGGCCAGCGCCGCCTGCACGTCCGGCGGCAGCGCGAAGGCCACGGCGTCGCAGTCGGCGAAGAGCGCGCCGGTCGTTTCGTACGCCTTCACGCCGTACGAACGGGCCAGCGCGCCCGCCGCCTCGGGCCGGCGGCCCCAGACGCCCGCGAAGTCGACGCCCGGGTGCGCGGCGAGGGCCGGGGCGTGGGTGCGGGCGGCCCAGGGCCCGGTGCCGAGGAGCCCGATACGCGGGCGGTTTCTACCGTACGAAGTCATCACGCACCCCAGTCTGCCTCGCCCGAACCGCCTCGCCCGAACCTCGGTAACACGGGGTTCACATCCGGGCAACGGTCGGGAAATCGCATGTTGGCACGCTGCATGGCATCACCGCAGCACCCGCAATGACTGCGCCGTAGCGACGCACAAAGGATGAAGCCCGTGACCTTCAAGGCTGAGTACATCTGGATCGACGGCACCGAGCCGACGGCGAAGCTTCGCTCGAAGACGAAGATTCTTGCCGATGGCGCCGAGCTGCCCATCTGGGGCTTCGACGGGTCCAGCACGAACCAGGCCGAGGGCCACGCTTCCGACCGCGTGCTGAAGCCGGTCTTCTCCTGTCCGGACCCGATCCGCGGCGGTGACGACGTCCTCGTGCTGTGCGAGGTCCTGAACATCGACATGACGCCGCACGAGTCCAACACGCGTGCCCTGCTGCGTCCGGTCGCCGAGCAGTTCGCGGCCCAGGAGCCGATCTTCGGCATCGAGCAGGAGTACACCTTCTTCGACGGCGCCCGTCCGCTGGGCTTCCCGGTGAACGGCTTCCCCGCCGCCCAGGGCGGCTACTACTGCGGTGTCGGCTCCGACGAGATCTTCGGCCGCGACATCGTCGAGAAGCACCTCGACCACTGCCTCGCCGCGGGCCTGGGCATCTCCGGCATCAACGCCGAGGTCATGCCGGGCCAGTGGGAGTTCCAGGTCGGCCCGCTGGCGCCGCTGGAGGTCGCGGACCAGCTGTGGATCGCGCGCTGGCTGCTCTACCGCACCGCCGAGGACTTCAACGTGTCGGCGACGCTGGACCCGAAGCCGGCGAAGGGCGACTGGAACGGCGCGGGCGCGCACACCAACTTCTCCACCAAGGCGATGCGCGAGGGTTACGACGCGATCATCACCGCGTGCGAGTCGCTGGGCGAGGGCTCGAAGCCGATGGACCACGTCAAGAACTACGGCGCGGGCATCGACGACCGGCTGACGGGTCTGCACGAGACCGCCCCGTGGAACGAGTACAGCTACGGCGTCTCGGACCGCGGCGCCTCGGTCCGTATCCCGTGGCAGGTCGAGCAGGACGGCAAGGGCTACATCGAGGACCGTCGCCCGAACGCCAACGTCGACCCGTACGTGGTGACGCGGCTGATCGTCGACACCTGCTGCACCAGCCTGGAGAAGGCCGGCCAGGTCTGACCCGCACACATCCAAGCAGCTCGGGCGGGCGCCCACCGACCACCGGTGGGCGCCCGCCCCGTTGTTGTCGTATGCCACCGCAACCGCCCTCCGCAACCGCCCTCCGTATCGGTACGTGAAAGGGCTCTGCTGCGGCAGCGTGACATCTGCTTCAATGGGGCCATGGCCAGCCACCAGCACACCGCGACGGGTCGCAGCGACCTCGAACCGTTCTGGCCGTCCCGTCAGCATCACGACTTCGACCGGGTGTGTTGCCGCGCGACGAGCGCGCCGGCCCTCTGACACCTCACCGGTCTTCGGCCGCGCGCGCACGACGTACGTCTCCTGTCGACGACTCTCCGCGTGAAAGAGCTGACCTCTCATGGCGAACACCCGTTCCTTCCCTGCTGCGACCGCCCCTGCCCCTGCCGTCGCCACTCCCCTGCCGGCCCTCCCCCACCGCCACCGGCTGCGGGCCGTCGACCGCGACGAGGTGGTTCATGTCGCGGACTTCCTGCCGCCCGGCGCCACCTGGCTGCCCGCGCCCCAGCACTCCCTGCCCAGCCTCCCGGGCCGGCCGCCGATGATCGGGTACCTGGTGCTCGTACCGGCCGATCAGCAGCCGGCTCCGGCCGCCGAGCCGGTGCCGGAAGCCGGGGACGAGCGGGTACGGATCGACTCCGGCCGGCGCACCGCCGAGGTGGACGGGCGGCCGCTGGACCTGACATACCTGGAGTTCGAGCTGCTCGCCCATCTGGTCGCGCACCCTCACCGGGTGCACACCCGCGACCAGTTGGTGACCACCGTGTGGGGTTACGGGCACGTGGGCGACGGGCGCACCGTCGACGTCCATGTCGCCCGGCTGCGCCGCAAGCTGGGCGCCGAGCACCGGGACACGATCCAGACGGTGCGGCGAGTCGGCTACAAGTACACGCCGTGACCAGGCCGCCGCTCAGCGAACCTGGGCGGCGGCGGTCGTCATGAAGGCGCTGATCGCGTCCAGGCACCGGGTTTCGTGCGCTCTCAGTTCCGGCCTGTCCGCCGCATTCCGGATCGCACCGGCGGTGGCGAACGCCGCGTCCGCGAGCACGCAGAGGTCGGGGGCCTCCGCGACCAACTGCACCCGGAAGCGGGCGTGTTCCGCTGCCGCACCCAGGCGGTCGCATTCGGCCAGGGCCGTCGCGTACGCGGTGCCGTGGGGGTCTTCCCGGCGGCGGAGCCACAGGGTGACCAGCCCTCGCTTGAGCTCCGTGACGGCCCCGGCGTACGCGCTGTAGGCCGCCAGGCGCTCCTGGCGCAGCCTCTCCTCGCGTGCGAACCCCTCGGCGCGCTGTGCACTGCGGCGCTGGAACACAAAGGTGCTGACCGAACCCAGCAGGGTTCCGGTGACGGCGATCAGACTCGCGAGCAGACCTTCCACACGGCGGATCCCACCACGTTTCGCGTCGCTCGGCCATGGGCCCCCGGGACGGAGTTCGCGCGGAGTTCGCGTCCCGGGGGCCCGTAGCCGTCACCGCGGTCCAGCGGACCAGCGGTCAGGCGGTCAGGCCGCCTCGCTGCCGGTGCGGTCGGCGCGGCCGCGGGTGGCCAGGCCCAGCAGCACGTCCAGGACCAGGAAGGCCAGCAGGCTGATCCCGAGCAGCGGGATGAACCAGCCGGTCAGCGCGGTCGCCGCGACCAGTGGCAGCAGGACCGGCAGCGGGACCCGGCGCCAGGCGCCGCGCGGCATCGGCCGGCCCACGCTCAGCCTGCGCTCCTTCGTCGGCCGGCGCAGCCACCACATCCGGTAGCCCCAGACGATGAGCATGATCAGCGCGATCATGAGGACGGCCAGCGCGAGCTGGTTGGCCATGCCCAGGAAGACGCCCATATGGGCGTCGATCCCGAAGCGGGTCAGCTTGGCCAGCACGGGGTAGTCACCGAAGCGCAGTTCGTCCATGACCGTCCCGTCGGCCGGGTGGACCGCCACCGAGTCCAGTTGGACCGGGAACTGCTTGTCCGTCTCCTTGACGACGTATCCGTTGCCCTCGCTCGGCAGGATCACCGAGATCTCGCGGCTCTCGATACCGCTCGCGCGGGCCGCTTCGACGGCCTTGTCGACGCCGATGTCCTTGCCCTGGTGGCCGCCGGTCCCCGAGCCGCTACCGCCGCCGTGGCCCTCGTGGCCACCGCCTCCGGCGCCGGTGCCGTCGAGCGCCGCGGAGACCACCGGGCTGGCGCCGCCGAGCTGGTCCTGGACCTTGCCGATGTTCTCGCCGGCGTACCGGGACCAGGTCAGACCGGTGGCGGAGAGCAGCACGAGCCCGATGACCGCCCACAGGCCGACCGAGCCGTGCCAGGACAGCGTCCTGCGCCGGCCGGTGGCCCCTCGCTCGGGCACGATCAGCGCGCGCCGGCCGGCCCGCTTGCGGCCGATCCACAGCAGCAGCCCGCCGAGGGCGACCACCCACAGCCAGCTGGCGGCCAGTTCGCTGTAGTAGCGGCCGGTCTCACCGAGCCGCAGATCGCGGTGCAGCTCGTCGAGCCAGGTGCGCAGCGGGAGGGCACCCGAGCTGCCGAAGCTGGGCAGTTCGCCCCGTACCTCGGCGGTGTACGGATTGACGAAGACGGCGAGGGACTTGTCCTCCTCGACCTCGGGGGTGGTCATCAGTACGCGGGTGGTCGCGCCCTCCTCGGCGGGCGGCCACACGGCGGTGACCGTGCCCTCGGGGTGGGCGGCGCGGGCGGCCGCGACCTGGGCGTCGAGCGGCTTGGCCGCGTCGCCGACGGGCACCTCCAGCTCGTGGCTGTAGATGATCTTCTCCGCCTGGAAGGAGAGGGCGTACAGCAGCCCGCTCACGGCGGCGACGAGGAGCAGCGGAGCGATGAGGAGCCCCGCGTAGAAATGGATCCGCAGCACGAGGGGGCGCAGGGCGCTCCACGTCGACGGGGCCGACGGACGCGCGCCCGCCGGGACCGCGGACTCGGCGGTTTCTTCTGTCCCCTTGATGGGGTCGTCAATGGCCATGGGTGTCCTAGGAGTTGGCGTTGACATGGGGAAATCGGCCCCAGGTCACGCCGCGTCGCTAGCCGATGGCGACGGCGGTACGGCCGGGGGCCGTGGCGCGGGTGAGCACCCGGGCCGGCGGACCGCGGCGGGAGAGCGCGTGCGCGAGCAGTACGCCGTGGATACGGCGCGGTGTCCGGGCCTGGGCGCGTACGGGGCGTGGCGCCGCCGGTACGCGGGTCCGCAGCCGGGCGTACGAGAACAGGAGCCGCAGCGGGGCGAACGCGAGCGCGCCGAGGGTACGGGCCAGCCGGAACGCGGCGGCCTCGCCGCGGGCGAGCCACAGCGCGCAGACGAGGGCGGCCAGGAGGTGGGCGCCGAGCATACCGGCGGTGGTGTGGCCGGTGGCGCCCGTGCTGAGCGTCTCGGCGGCCGTACCGGCGTGGTGGTGCGGCATCGCCTGCGTCGTGGCATGCGTGGCGGGGTGGGGCTGTGCGGTGCCGAAGATCAGGTGCAGCGCGCCTTGGACCGCGAGCAGTCCGGCACCGATGGAGGGGGCGCCGCGGCGCCGCCCTCCGCCGAGCCAGGCGACGGCGCCGGTCACGGCGAATGCGGCCAGAAGCGCACTGACCGGTACGTCGTGCGCGGACATGTACGAATGCCCCGCGGCGGCCAGAGCGACGCAGACCGCCGCGAATACCGCGGCCCGCGTGGCGCGCATCGGCGACCGGGCATCCGTCATGGTGCGCACATGGTGCCATCCCCGCAGGGGCGGTGGGGAGTGGGGGGCAGGCATTTCCTGGTCCACCGGTACGCGGTACATACGCCCGGTTTGCGGATGGAGATTGATACGAACTCCGAATTCCCTTGAACAGGTGGTGACTCGGGTCCGTATGGAACGTCGCGCTTCTCCCCTGCCGGGCGTCCCCCTACCCCGGCACCGAAGCAGAGGAGTTCCATGGGACACGCATCGCGCAAACGATCAAAATTGGCAAACCGGGCGATAGCCGCCTCAGCTGCATTGGTACTGGGCGGAGGTGGGCTGGTCGCGGCCAATGTCTATGCCTCCGCAGGAGAGGGCAGGTGGGGCGCCGGCAACCGCACCCTCCAGGGCGAGAACGCGGGGCAGCAGGTTTCCACCATCGACTGTCCGGAGGTTGCGAATGGGCTGCCTGACGTGCCGCAACAGGCTCGTGGTGACGTCGACCGCGAACTGGCGGCGATCGACACTCAGATCACTGACGCCTACAAGCGGTTCGCGGACCAGAAGGAGGCGATCGAAAGGGATCCGAATTTCGGGAAGAACGCCATTCTCGATCCTCTGGAGGACAAGCGTCGCGCCTCCATCGATCGCATAGCCGGCTGGATCAGCCAGGCCGGTCAGCAGCCGGGCAATATCGAAGGGATGGCCCCCTGCACCCTGCTCGCCGATGACAACCAGGACCAGGGCAATGGCCAGGACCAGGGCGACGGCCAGGACAACAACAACGACGGCCAGGACAACGGAGACGGTCAGGACCAGGGCCAGGACAACGGTCAGGACCAGGGCCAGGACGGCGGAGACAACGGCAACGGCGATGGTAACGACGGTCAGGGTGATGGCCAGGACCAGGAAGGCAACGGACCGAGCCCGGACGACTTTGTCGACATCACGACCGTCGAGCCCAATGTCAAGGCCCCCCGCAAGCAGCGCAACGCCTCCAGGGGCACCTTCACCACTGATTGCGGGGTAAACGAGAACGGCAAGTTCAACCCGGACAACGTCATCGTCGCCCCCGGCGTGAGCAATGGCGCGCACCACATGCACGACTACGTCGGCAACCAGGCCAATGACGCTTTCGCGAGCGACGACGACCTGGCCCAGGGTGACACCACCTGCCGGAACCAGGGCGACAAGTCCACGTACTACTGGCCCGTCCTCCGGCTTCAGAACGGCCAGGACGAGTTCGACGTCAACGACGACGGTGGCGGCAACGACCAGAACATCGGCGAAATCCAGACGCCGGACCAGGTCACTTTGAAGTTCGTCGGCAGCCCGGCCTCGAAGGTCGTCGCCATGCCGCGCTTTCTCCGGATCATCACCGGGGATGCCAAGGCATTCACCAACGGTGACGCGAACGCGAATGCGTCGTGGAGTTGTACCGGGTTCGAGGACCGGCAGCTGAAGGACAAGTATCCGATCTGCCCCGAAGGCAGCAAGGTGGTGCGGACCTTCAACTTCCAGAGCTGCTGGGACGGCCAGAACACCGACAGCGCCAATCACCGTACGCACGTGGCATTCGCGGACGGAAACGGCCGGTGCCAGAACGGCTTCCAGGCGATTCCGCAGCTTCAGCAGCGCATCGTCTACGACGTACCGCCCGGCCCGGGATTCGCGGTCGACTCCTTCCCGGAGCAGCTGCACAAGCCCGCCACCGACCACGGTGACTTCATCAACGTCTTCGACGAGAACCTGATGAACCAGGTGGTCGCCTGCATCAACGGCGGCCGCAAGTGCACCTGAGCCCCTGACCGGCGGAGGGCGGCGGTGGTCGCCGCCCTCCGCCTTCGGCCTGCGCGGTCAGCTCCCGTGGTGACCGGAGTGCCCGGACTCGTTCCCCCCACTGCCACTGCTCCCCGAGTGGTCGGAGCCGGACTCCAGCGTCCCGCCGAGCCGGCCGCGCAGCGTCTTGACCACCTCCGGGTCGCCGACCGCGACCCACTTGCGCCCGACCAGGTACGCACCGCCGTAGTCCTTGGCGGAGTTCAGCCACTCCCGCTGACCCCGGTCCGTACTGAACGTGGCGAGCACCCAACTGCCGCTCTTGGTCTTGCAGTTGGCCTGCCGCAGTTCCGCCGCATCCGTCTGGATGTTCGGCTTGCAGTCCGTCTTCGCCGCCAGCTGCTCCAGGCTGCCCGTGGCGGTCTTCGGAGCTTCCTTCTTGCTGTCGCCGCCGCTCTTGCCGTCCGACGTGCCGTCCGAGCTGCAGCCCGTCACCACCGTGAGGGCCAGCACTGCCGCGGCAGCTGCTATGTGGGGGTACTTGCGCATCTGGCCATCGTGCCTCCTGCGCCTCACCCGTGGGGCGCGAATTGAAGGATCGCGCGCCCCTGGGACACCGGCCTGGGATGCTGGCCGGGATACCCGCCTGGGATACCCCGCCTCCGAGGTGACCATCCGACGATTCGCTCGTTGTGATGACCGTGCCCCCACAGGATGCCGTCAGCCGCACCGCGCCCGCCCCCATCGACGTCGAGCAGGCCGAGGCCGCACTCGTCGAGCACTATCCGCGGCTGGTACGGCTCGCCTATCTGGTGCTGCCTCCCACCCTCGGCCGCAACCGGCGGGTCCTGACCGCGCACTCCGTCGCCCAGCGGGCGCTGCCCCGCAACCGCTCGGCGGGCGGCGCGGCCGACATCCCGGTCCCGCGGCCGTCGTCGGACGGGGCCGCTACCGACCCCGGCTATGCGTACGTACGCCAGCGGGTGCTGCGGAGCGCGCTGGAAGCCGGGCTGCCGCTCAGGCGGTTCGCGCGGCCCAAGCGGGCGCAGCTGCCTCCGCTGCTGCCGCAGGTGTGGGGGCTGCGGCTGTTCCCGCGCTCCGGCGGCGCCGACGAACTCGCCCTGGACCAGCGGCTGTCCACCCTGTCCGGGCCGGGGCGCGCCGCGTTCGTGCTGCGGGGTCTGGAGCACCTTCAGGACGCGGACATCGGGCGGGTGCTGGCCGCCGTCGGTGTGGCCGACCCGCAGCAGGCCCTGGCCGAGGCTGACCGCGTCGAATCCCCGGCGGGGCGGCCGGCGGCGGGCGAGCCCCCGGCCGGCCGGGCCGCCGCCGCGCTGCTGGACTCCCCCGAGTTCGACCCCTGTTCGCTCCAGGCCCGGCCCACCGACCTGATGCGGCGCCGGCAGCACGCGAAGGCGGCGCTGGCGGCCACCGCCGCGGTGCTGGTGTGCGGCGCGCTGCTGGGGCTGCCCGGCGACGGGTGGGGGCCGGACGGAGCCGCCGCGCCGCCGTACGCCCGTAACCCCGCCGCCCAGCAGGCCCTCGACCCCGGCCGCCTCACCCGGGTCGCCCCGGCCGCGTGGCGCTCCTCCGCGCGTACCGACTTCTCCGTCTGGCCGGCCCGCGGGGACCGCACCACCGACCGCCCGCTGCTGCGCCGCGCACTCGCCGTCTGGGCCCGTCCCGGCGCCTCGGTCCAGGTCTCGGCCACCCCCGGCACCCCGGCGGGACCCCCGCCCGGCGCGCCGCAGCTGCTGTTCGCCGGGGCGGTCGACCAGGCCGTGGTGGTGCTGCTGTACGACGGGCTGCGCGTGGTGCGCTACGCCGAGCCGCAGGACGGCACGGGCGGCGCGGGCGGCGCGGCGCTCGACTTCGCCCGCGCCGACGGGGCGGACGCCGGTACGGCCAACGCCCTGGTGGTGGGCCGTACCGATGGCAACGTCCGCTATCTGACCGCTCCCTGGGTGACCGGAGCGGCAGTACGGGATCTGCTGCGGCCCGCCGACGCCCCCACTCCGCTCAGGCGCACGGCGGACGGGGTGACGGCCCCCGTGGCCAGCCCCGCCCAGGCCCGTACCTGTACCGGCTGGACCGCCCTTGAACTGACCACCGGCCCGGACACCCGCCTCGTGACGGACCTCGGCGAACTCACCCCGGCCCGGCTCACCTCGGGTCCGCCGTCCGCCCCGCGCGACGTGGCGGGCCGTACCGCGCTCGCCGGCTGGGCGCGCACCGCCTGTCTGCTGCCCGCGGTGCGCTCGCACGGCGTACGCAGCGTGAACACGTGGCAGTACGCGAAGCAGCGGCTGCCCGAGTCCAACGGCACCGCGGCCTGGCTCTGCACCCGCGCCGAGACCTGGCGGGGTCCGGGCAGCCGGGTGCTGGCGCAGTTCCACGCGCCGTCGGCCCAGGCGTCGGCGCCCGGGGCGATCGCCGCCCGCGCCGAGGACTCACCGGCGTGCGGGGAGCGCGAGCCGCGGGTCCTGGCGGGCGTGCTGTGGAAGTCGCGGGGCGGGCAGTGGTACGTCCTGGCGGCGGGCAGCGCGCAGTTCGCGTCGATCGCCACCTCGGGCGGGGTGAAGGGCAGCGGCCCGGGCAACCGGCTGGCCGTACGGGCGGCGGAAGGCGCGCGGGCGGAGCTGAACGGCCGGCTGGAGGACGGCACACAGGTCGGCGCCCTGCGCTAGCAGCGAGTCACTCGGGCGGTTGCCGGGTCTGCGCCGACCGGTTCGGATGCCACTGGCATCGACGTGCCGGCGGCAACCGGCAGCCGGCGGCTCCCCGCAGGGTATTACTGATCAGTCCGTCGGTAGGCTGGACGGTATGACTACCGGGGTGCGGCGCAGGATGGGCGTGGCGGAGCGGCGGCAGCAGCTGATCGGTGTGGCGCTGGAGTTGTTCAGCCACCGGTCCCCCGACGAGGTCTCCATCGACGAGATCGCGGCCGCCGCCGGAATCTCCCGGCCCCTGGTGTACCACTACTTCCCCGGCAAGCTCAGCCTGTACGAGGCCGCCCTGCGGCGGGCCGCCGACGAGCTGGCGAGCCGCTTCGAGGAGCCGCGCGAGGGGCCGCTAGGGGCGCGCCTGCTGCGGGTCATGGGGCGGTTCTTCGACTTCGTCGACGACCACGGGCCGGGCTTCTCCGCGCTGATGCGCGGCGGCCCGGCGGTGGGATCGTCCACGACGAACGCGATGATCGACGAGGTGCGGCAGGCCGCGTACGAGCAGATCCTCACCCACCTGGGGGTGGCGGACCCGCCCGCCCGGCTCGAACTGGTCGTACGGTCCTGGGTCTCGCTCGCCGAGTCGACCGCCCTGATCTGGCTGGACGGACGCCGGATACCGCGCGCCGAGCTGGAGTTGCAGCTCGTGCACGACTTCGCGGCGCTGGCCGCGGTGAGTGCGGCGTACGACGCGGAAATGGCGGGCGTCCTGCTGGGCATCCTCTCGGACGAGCCGGCCGACGGCCCGTTCGGCGATCTCGTCGGCCGGCTGGCCGCGCTGGCGCCCTCGATCCCCGCGGTCGACTCGGTGTCGTCGGCGTCCTCGGTCCCGGTTCAGCGCGCGCCGTAGGTCACCGTCACCCGCTCGAAGCCGAGCGACTGCAGCAGCCCCTGGAGCATGCTGGTGGTGTTCTTCTCGGCGCGGGCGGCGAGTTCGCTCTCCTTGGCCGCCGCACCGATGTGCTGGGCGGCCAGGCGGTGGACGGCTCGTTCGTCGGCCGGATTGTCGGAGAAGAAGTCGCCGAGCCGGTCCAGCAGGCCCCGCTGCTTGGACACGGCGTACGAACGGTCGGCGTCCAGGGCCGGTTTGCCGAGCTGGGCGTGCGGCAGGCGGATCGTGGCCGCGGTCCGCTCCTCGTTGACGGTGACGGCGTTCTTGCCGATCCGGCCCAGATCGACGTACGCGCCGACGGTGCCGGCTCCCACGTACAGCGTCCGGCTGCCGCGGATCGCGTCCGGCAGGAACTTGGCGTCCTTCTCGAGGTCGACGACGACCTGGAAGTTGCCGGAGACCGCCTCGTAACGGCTCATGTCCTGGATGGACTTCAGCAGCGCCGGGCCCGAGCGGTCGTGGGTCTCCTCGCCGAACACGTCGTCGAGGCCGGGCAGCAGGCTGAGCCGGGTGCCCAGCAGGAGCAGCACCACCATCACGGCCAGCGCGGCGGGTACCTTCACCCGCCACGGCATCCGGCGGCGGGGCGGCCGGGGACTCGGTTCGGGGGTCACGTCGGTGCGGCCCGTTCCGGTGTGGCTGGGCGTCGGCATCGCGGCGGTCCTTCCGGAGGAGGCTTTCCCCTGTACGCGTACCCTCCGGATCCCGCCGCAATAAGCTCCTTCCATGATCGATTCGCCGAAGACCACGCTCCGCCGCCCGGCGGATTCCGATGCCGGCACGCTGGTCGCACTGTACGACCAGGCCGCCCGCTGGATGCTGGCCCACTCCATCGACCAGTGGCGGCCCGGCGACAAGGACGCCGAGCACTTCCGGGAGCGGATGAGAACCGGTGAGGTGTGGCTCGCCGAAGCCGACGGGCAGCCCTGTGCGGCGTACGAGCTGTGGTGGTCGGACGAGGCCGCGTGGGGGGTGCAGCCGCCCGTCGCCGGCTATGTGCACCGGCTGATGACCGACCGTACGACCGCTCCGGCGGGCCTCGGCCGCACGGTGCTCGGCCACGCCGAGCTGCGGATCGCCCGGACCGGCCGGGAGTTCGCCCGCCTGGACTGCCTCTCCTCCAACGCCCGGCTGCGTACGTACTACGAAGCCGCCGGCTACCGGGTGGCGGGTGAGCACCCGTCCAAGGAGGCGGCCGACGGCAGTACGTACGCGGTGGTGCTGATGGAGAAGCGGCTCGCGCCGCGGTGACACGCTGCCGCGGTGCCGTCCGGCGACGGCACCGCGGCAGCGGCAGGCTCAGCCCCGCTCGAACACGGCGACCGTGCGCCCGGGGACGGTGAAGGTGCCCGAACTCCTCTCGTACGAGGCCTCCTTGGCGGTGGCGTCCGCGCCCGCCGACTGCACCGGGTGCAGCGCGTACGACCGGCCCGCGAGCGTACCGACGCGCTGGGTCTGCGCGGCCGGGGTCGCGTTGAAGACCACCACCAGGTCACCGAGGGCCATGGTGATCACGCCGGGGGTCTCGTCCTTGCCGGAGAGCGGGAAGGACAGCGCGGACTGCACCTCGGACGTGGAGGACAGGCTGAAGACGGGCTCGGTGGTGCGGATCTTCAGCAGGTCCCGGTACGCGGCCGAGGCACCGGTGATCTCCGGGCAGCCGGCGGTGACCGTGGGAGCGGTCAGCAGCGGCCTGGCGAAGGGCCACTTGGACTTGTTGTCCGCGGCGGGCGGCAGACCCCGGCCGAAGCCGTTGCCGGCGCGGCAGTCCCAGTGGATCGCGTTGAACCAGTCCCCGCTGTCGTAGGAGTTGCGGTCCAGGGACTTGGAGCGCAGCAGGTCCGTCCCGGCCTGGGAGAGCGCCGGGCCCTGCGAGAGCGCGGCGGTCGCCATCGCCAGAACCTGCATTCTGGCCCGGTCGGCGGCCTTCACCGAGTGCGGCAGTTTGAAGGCGAGCGCGTCGTACAGGCTCTCGTTGTCGTGCGCGTCGGCGTACGCGAGAGCGTCACCGGGGGCGGCGGCGTAGCCGGCCGGGGCGCCGTTGTAGTCCACCTCGGAGCCCTTGACCGTGCGGCCGGCGGTGTCGGTGAAGGTGTACGCGGCCAGGTTGCCGCTCAGGCCCACCTTGATCAGGTCCTGGTAGTGCAGCAGCCGCGCCTTCTGGGCGGCCGGACTGCCATTGACGGAGGAGGAGTTGGGCTCGGTGAACAGTCCCGAGCCGAAGCCCTGGACCCCGGGGTCCTCGTCGAACGGCCCGCCGCCGCGCACCGCGTCCCGGGCCCGGTCGGAGAAGGTGGCGATGCCGGTTCCGGCCATGTTCTTCTGGGTGGCCTGGACGAAGCGGGCGTCGTCGGCGATCTCGCCGAAGTTCCAGCCCTCGCCGTAGAGGATGATCTTCTTGCCGTCCACGCCGTCCTTGGCGAGGGTCAGGGAGTCGAGGGCCTTGCGCACCGCCAGGATGTTGGCCTTGGGGTGGTGGCCCATGAGGTCGAAGCGGAAGCCGTCGACCTTGTACTCCCGCGCCCAGGTGACGACGGAGTCGACGACGAGCTTGCCCATCATGGCGTTCTCGGGCGCGGTGTTGGCGCAGCAGGTGGAGGTCGCGACCGTGCCGTCGGCGAGCAGCCGCTGGTAGTAGCCGGGAACGATCTTGTCGAGGACGGACTTGTCGGCCTGGCCGCTCGCCACGGTGTGGTTGTAGACGACGTCCATGACGGTCCGCAGACCGTTCGCGTTCAGCCCCTGCACCATCCGCCGGAACTCGACGGTGCGCCGGGTGCCCTCGGGGTCACTGGCGTACGAACCCTCGGGCACGGTGTAGTGCAGCGGGTCGTAGCCCCAGTTGTAGGCGTCCTTTGCCGCGGTCTTCGCCACGCACTCCTGCTGCCGGTCGGAGTCGGGGGCATGGGAGGCGAGGTCGCAGTCGGGCTCGGCCTGGTCGGACTTCTTCTCCGGGATGGTGCCGATGTCGAAGGCGGGCAGCAGGTGGACGTACGAGGTGCCGGCCGCGGCGAGCTTCCGGAGGTGCTTGACGCCGTCGGAGTCCTGGTCGGTGAAGGCCAGGTACTGGCCGGGGTGCCGGGAGGTGCGGTCGGCGACCGAGAAGTCGCGGACGTGCAGCTCCTGGATCTGCGCGTCACGCAGCGGGGTGGCCGCCGGCTTCTTCAGCCCCTGCCATCCCTTCGGCGCGAGCTTCGGGTCGGCCAGGTCGACGACCAGGCTGTGCTTGGAGTCGGTGGTCAGCGCGGTGGAGTAGGGGTCGGTGACGTGGTTGGTGACGACCTTCTGGACGCTGGGCGCCCACACCGTGACGGCGTACCGGTACTGCTTTCCGGTCCAGCTCCGGGGGCCGGTGACGGACCAGACGCCGCTGCCGCCGTCCCGCTTCATCGGGACGGTCTTCCCGTCGAGTTCCAGGGCGACCCGCTGGGCGGTCGGCGCCCAGACGGACAGAGTGGGACGTCCCTTGCCGAACACCGGTCCGAGCTCCGCCCCGGTCGCGGCGCCGGAGTAGAGGTCGTCGAGGACGCCGGGCGTCTGGACGCCGGTGGCGGCGAGCAGCGCCCCGTTGGCGGCCCGCTGGGTCGCGATCAGCTGCCCCTTGAGGGCGTCACGCACCCGGTCGCGGTCGCGCGGGTCGACGGTGAACGCCGGATAGCCCTTCAGATGCGGGTACTTGGCCTGCTGTGCGTCGGTCAGGGCGCCCGGGTTGAGCCGGAGCCACTGCCCCTCGTGGGAGAGTGCGCCGTCCTTGACCGTGATGCCGCCGCCCGGCGCGTAGACGAGCTGCTGGCTGGTGGCGTCGGTCGCCTTCACCTTCCAGGCAACGGTGGTTCCGTCGATCCACTGCGCCTCGGCCTTGGTCAGGTCCAGGGAGGGCGCGCCGCCGACGGTCGGCAGCAGGTACTTCGGCTTGCCGGCCAGCAGCCACACCTCGTGCCCGAAGGTGGCGAGGTCGAGCGACTGGTCGCTGGGGAGGTCCTTCTCGTCCCCCTTGTGCAGGATGTAGCTGAGCGAGGTCGCGCCGGCGGCGAGCGGCACCTCGAAGGTGACGCCGTACGCGTCCTTCTTCACCGGCTGCAGCGGCTTGGACCAGTCGGTCGGGTTCGCGGCGCCGGTCCAGGTGTGCAGGCCCCAGCCGTCGTAGTCGCCGCCGGCCCGCTGGTAGTGGAGTACGGCCTTGGTCTTGTCCTGCGGCGGGTACGTGCCGTCGGGGGCCTTCTCCGCCTGCCCGTCCTTGCCCTGCTCGATCCAGACCTCGCCGGTCCGGCCCAGGGTGACCGTGCGCGCGGGCCCGTCCGGCGTACCGCCCTTCTCGACGGTGTACGAGAGCGTGGACGCGCCGTCGGGGACCTTGACCCAGGCGAACGCGCCGTACGCGTCGCGGCCGGTGAAACTCCCGCTCAGGTCACCGGACCTGAGCTGCCAGCCGTCGTAGTCGCCGTCGGCCCGCCGGTAGTGCACGACCGCGTACTCGCGCTCGACGGCCGTCGGCTTCTCGGGCGCCGGGGCCTGCCCCGCCGTCGTCGAGGCGAGGGCGCTCGCGGTGCGGCCCGCGCTGTCCACCACGACCGCCTTGTACCGCAGCGGGGTCCCGGCGGCGACCGTGTCGTCGATGTACTGGGTGATCCGGTACGGGGCGTGGTCGACCGAGCCGAGGGTCTTCCACCTGCCGTTGCCGGTCTGGGCGGCGAAGACCACCCGGTTCAGCTGTCCGCCGTCCACGTCCGCCGCGATCTCGACGGTGCCGGTGGCGCCGGCCGCCGGGGCCTTCAGGGTGACGGAGGGCTTGGTGGCGGGCTCGGCCAGCGGCTTCGCCGCCCGGAGTACGACGGAGGAGAGGGCGGGTACGGTGACGGTCACCTTCTTGTCGGAGCCGCTGCTGACGGTGCCCGAACCGCCGTACAGGGTATGGAAATCGGTGCTCGCGGAGCCGGTGGCCAGTTCCACGGTCCTCGGCGTGGCCGCGTTGTTCACGGCGACCAGGTACTCGGTCTGCCGCTTCGCGTCCGTGCGTGAGAAGGCGTACACGGAGCCGGCCGCGAGGCGCTCCGTCTGGACGCCGTCGCGCAGCGCCGGGTGGTCCTTGGTGAGCTTCGACAGTGCGGCGATCGACCGGTACACCGGGTGCGCCGGGTCGTACGCGTCCGTGGCGTGCGTCCGGTCCGTACCGAGCTGGTCGTCGTCCAGGTAGTCGGCCGTCTTCGACGCGAAGAGCGTCTGGCGGGCGTCCTTGTCGCCGCCGGCTCCGGTGAAGCCCTGCTCGTCGCCGTAGTAGACGACCGGGTTGCCCCGGCCGAGGAACATCAGCTCGTTGGCGAGCCGGGCCCGCTTCACCAGCTCGGCGTCGTCGGCCCCGGGGTTGTCCTGGCGCAGGAAGGTGCCGATGCGGCCCATGTCGTGGTTGCCGAGGAAGGTGACCTGCTCATAGGCGTTGGCCTTGTCGGTGGCGTAGCGGTAGTCGTCCGCGAAGACCTTGGCGAGCCGGTCGGCGGGGGCGCCCTGGGAGGCGTACGCGCGGGCCGCGTCCTGGAAGGGGAAGTCGAGGGTCGAGTCGAGCCGGCCGCGCGTCACATAGGGCGAGGTGATGGCGGTGTCCGCCGAGTACACCTCGCCGAACATGAAGAAGTCGTCGCGGCCGCGCTTGGCGGCGTACGCGTCCAGGGCCGTCGCCCACTGGGTCCAGAAGTCCAGGTCGACGTGCTTGACGGTGTCGACGCGGAAACCGTCGATGTCGAAGTCGCGGACCCACTTCTGGTAGATCCGCTCCATGCCCCGCACGACCTCGGGCCGCTCGGTCCACAGGTCGTCGAGGCCGGAGAAGTCGCCGTACTCGCTGCTCTCGCCCGCGAAGGTCGAGTCACCGCGGTTGTGGTACATGGCCGGGTCGTTGAGCCAGGCCGGGACCTTGGTCTCGCCGGTGCGCGGCTGCGGGGTGTACGGGAAGGAGCCGGTGTCCACCTTCGCGGTGACGGAGGGCCGGTCGTCGAAGGGGCGGCCGTCCCGGTCGAGGTACGGGTAGGCGCCCTTGGGGCGGTAGCCGTACTTCTTCTCCGCGTAGTCGACGGTGTCGGCGGTGTGGTTGGTGATGACGTCGAAGAAGACCTTCATGCCCTTGGCGTGGGCCTTGTCGATCAGCTTCTCCAGCTCGGCGTTGGTGCCGAAGTGGGGGTCGACCTGGGTGAAGTCGGTGATCCAGTAGCCGTGGTAGCCGGCCGACGCGTCCTTGCCCGTGCCCTGGACGGGCTTGTTCTTGAAGATCGGGGCCATCCAGATGGCGGTGGTGCCCAGGCCCTTGATGTAGTCGAGCTTCTCGGTCAGGCCCTTGAGGTCACCGCCCTGGTAGAAGCCCTTGTCGGCAGGGTCGTGACCGGTCTCCAGCCGCGAACCGGTCAGTCCGCCGCGGTCGTTCGCGGTGGAGCCGTTGGCGAACCGGTCCGGCAGGACGAAGTAGAACTGCTCGCGGGTCAGATCGTGCCGGGCGGGTTCGGCGGCGAGCTTCGCGTCCGAGGGCGGAGCGGGAGGTTCGGCCGACGCCGCCGGTACGGCGGGTGCGAGCGTCGCGCACAACGCGGCGACGGCGACGCCTGCGGTTCTGCGCAGGGCAGGGCGTATCAAGGGGATCTCCTCGTTCGTACGAGAGGGAGGGTGCCGCCCGGCACAGCGGGGAGGGTGCCGGGCAGCCGTAACAGGGGCCTGTCGGGAACCGTCAGGCGCGCCAGGTGTCCGTCAGCGTGACCTTGCCGGTCGCCGGCACGGTGGCGGTGCGGTTGGCCCCGCTCTCCCAGGTGACGTTTCCGCCGGCGTCCTTGCGGATGTACTTGTACTCGAACGCCGTCCCCGCGGGCAGGGCCACGTCCAGCTTCCAGACCGGGTAGCCCGCCGGGTCCAGCTTGAGCGCACCGGCCGTGTTCCAGTTGCCGAGGGCGGCCTGGTTGCCGGTGACGTAGATGTTCTCGCCGGGCACGGTGGTGGCGTTGACGCCGAACGACGCTCCCGCCGCGCTGGAACCCCCGCCGCAGGTACGGGCGCCCACATGCAGCGCGACGGCCGTGTGCGCACCGAGGGTCCGGGTGAACTGGCCGGAGCCGTTCACCGTAACGCCCGTGCCGCTCTGGACGTCGCAGTAGTCACCGGCGGGCAGCGAGGTCTGGAAGGTGCGGGTCAGCGGGGACCCCTCGTGGTTGATGGCCACGTACGCCTTGCTGCCGCGCCCGAAGGCGATGCGGTCGCCGCCGTTGTCCCACCAGTTCGTGACGCCCTGGCCGCGCGCCGCGTTCCGGAAGGCCACCATCGACGCGATCTCGCGCCAGGCGTGCTGGCACTTCCAGCCGTCGCGGTAGCAGGCGGCCACCGTGCCGCCGTTCGGCGGTCCGGCGTCCTTGTCGGTCCACTCGTACCCGGAGTGCACATCGGGCGAGCCGTATGGCCAGGCGAGCATGAAGACGCTCGCGAGCGTGTACGTCGCGCCGTCCTTGTAGCTGAGGGTGTCGCCGCCGCGCTCGGTGTCGTGGTTGTCCACGAAGACGGCGGACTTGCCGCTCTCCATGAAGCCCCAGCCCTCGCCGTAGTTCTTCAGGTATGCGAGGTTCTCGTTGTTGAAGACCTGCTTGAGGCCGCGGGCGTAGCGGAACTCCTGGACGTCGCCCGAGCCGAGGTACTCGCTCGGCGAGACGGCCTCGCCGGCGCCGTGGATCGCCTCGTGCTTCCAGTACACCCCGGGGTTGCTCAGCCGGCTCTTGATGGCGGCGAGGTCCGTGGCGGGCATGTGCTTGGCGGCGTCGATCCGGAAGCCGTCGACGCCGAGCGACAGCAGGTCGTTCAGGTAGGCGGCGATCCGGCCGCGTACGTAGTCCTCGCCGGTGTCGAGGTCGGCGAGCCCGACCAGTTCGCAGTTCTGTACGTTGCCGCGGTCGCCGTAGTTGGTGATGTGCGACCGGCAGTCGTCCAGGTCGGCCCCCGAATAGACGCCGGGGTAGTCGTACTTCGTGTACGACGAGCCTCCGGTGCCGGTGCCGGTCGCCGAGGCCATGTGGTTGATCACGGAGTCGGCGACCACCTTGACGCCGGCCGCGTGGCAGGTGTCGACCATCCGCTTGAAGGCCGTCCGGTCACCGAGGCGTCCGGCGATCCTGTAGCTGACGGGCTGGTACGAGGTCCACCACTGGGCGCCCTGGATGTGCTCCTGGGGCGGGGAGACCTGGACATGGCCGTAGCCGGCCGGGCCCAGGGTGTCGGTGCACGCCTGCGCGACCGAATCGAACTTCCACTCAAAAAGGACGGCCGTGACGTCCTTGTCTCCGGGCGGCGCCGCCTGAGCGGCGTCCGCCGGTGCGACCACCGCGACCGCGGCGCCCGCCACAAGGGCGAGGGCGGCGGCGAGGAATCTGGCCATGTTTCCTCCTGCACGAGCATGGGGGGGAGGGTGCGGGTGACGGTGCAGCCTCGAGACAACGCGCCATGCCCGGAAGGCTTTTGGTGGTTCTTGCTGCAAGACGGCAGAAAGTTATTGCGGTCGAGACCGTACGAGCCGCCGAGTTCCGGGTCAACCCTTTGGACGCACTCGCGTCACGCAGGGGAAATCTTGCCGCCTCATCCCTGCAATCTCTTTCGCAAGCCTTGCAGGGGTGCTACTTTCAGCCATGACTCCGGGCCGGCCGGCCGAGGGTCCGGCCGGCCCGGGTCCACGCGCCCGGCCGGCCGGTCCGGGCCCTACCGGCGCGCCTGGGCGGTGGAGCCGCGTACCACCAGTTCCGGCTGCAGCACGTACTCCGTGCTCTCCACCGGACTCCCCTGGAGCTCCTCCAGCAGCGCGCCGACCGCCGCGGTCGCCATCGCGTTCACCGGCTGCCGGACCGTGGTCAGCGGCGGGTCGGTGAACGCCACCAGCCGCGAGTCGTCGAAGCCGACCACCGAGAGGTCGTACGGCACGTCGAGACCGCGCTCCCGGGCCGCCCGGACCACGCCGAGGGCCATCATGTCGCTGCCGCAGACGATGCCGGTGCAGCCCTTGTCCAGCAGCGAGCCGGCCGCCGCGTGGCCTCCCTCGACACTGAACAGGGTGCGCTGGACGAGCTGTTCGGCAGCGGCGGCGGTGTACCCGAGGATGCTGCCGAGCGCGTCCGTGAACCCCTCGATCTTGCGCCGGGCGGGCACGTAACGGATGGGGCCGATCGCCAGGCCGATCCGTTCGTGCCCCTGCTCGGCCAGATGGTTCACGGCCATCCGCATCGCCGCCCTGTCGTCGGCCGAGACACAGGGCGCTTTGATGTGCTCGCTGTACCCGTTGATGAGGACGAACGGGACCCCGCGGCTCGCGAGTTCGGCGTACCGCGTGTGATCGGCCGCGGTGTCGGCATGCAGTCCGGACAGGAACACGATGCCGTTGACGCCGCGTTCCTGGAGCTGCTCCACCAGCTCGTCCTCGGTCGCACCGCCGGGCAGCTGTGTGCAGAGCACCGGGGTGTAGCCGTGGCCGGCCAGGACCTGCTCGACCGCCTGGGCGAAGGCCGGGAAGATCGGGTTGGTGAGCTCCGGGGTCAGCAGGCCGATGAGGCCCGCGCTGCGCTGCCGCAGCCGTACGGGCCGTTCGTAACCGAGCACGTCGAGAGCCGCGAGCACCCGCTGACGGGTACCGCTGGCGACCCCCGGCCTGCCGTTCATCACGCGGCTGGCGGTCGCCTCGCTGACGGAGGCCTGTGCGGCGATGTCCGCGAGCCGCGGGGCGCCGCCGGTCTGGACGGCGGCGCCCCGCGACGGGGGAATCGTCACACCGCCCACCACACAGCGGTGTCCGCGGGCAGTTCGGCCTCGTCGCCGGCCGGGGCGACGGCCGCGCTGGCCAGCAGGACGCGGCCGGGGGCCGGGATCCGTACCGGCGCGCCCGTCGTGTTGACCGTGCAGACGAAGCCGTCCTCGCGGGCGAAGGCGAGCACGCCCTCGGGTGCGTCGAGCCACTGGACGGCCTCGCCCGCGCCGAGTCCGGGGTGCTCGCGGCGCACCGCGAGCGCGCCGCGGTACAGCTCCAGCGTCGAGTCCGGGTCACCGGTCTGCACCTCGACGCTGAGCCCGGCCCAGCTGTCGGGCTGCGGCAGCCAGCTGCCGCCGGCGCCGAACCCGTACGACGGACCGCCGGCGGTCCAGGGAATCGGCACCCGGCAGCCGTCGCGGAAGCCGTCCTGCCCCTCGGTGCGGCCGAAGGCCGGGTCCTGACGGACCTCGTCGGGCAGGTCGGTGACATCGGGGAGGCCGAGCTCCTCGCCCTGGTAGAGGTACGCGGACCCGGGCAGCGCCAGCATCAGCAGCGTGGCGGCACGGGCCCGGCGCAGGCCCAGCTCGCGGTCGCCCGCCTCCCGTATCTGCGTGCCGGCCGGCGGGCCCGCGAAACGGGTGGCGTGCCGCGTCACATCGTGGTTGGAGAGCACCCAGGTGGCCGGGGCGCCGACGGGCCGCATCGCGTCCAGCGAGGCGTCGATGACCTCGCGCAGTTCTGCGGCGTCCCAATGGGTGCCCAGGTACTGGAAGTTGAAGGCCTGGTGCAGCTCGTCGGGGCGTACGTAGTGGGCGGTGCGCTCGACGGTCGGAGTCCAGGCCTCGGCCACGGCGATGCGGTCGCCGGGGTACTCGTCGAGGATCCTGCGCCAGGCGCGGTAGATCTCGTGGACGCCGTCCTGGTCGAAGAAGGGCATGACGTCGTTGCCGAGCAGCTTCAGCTGTTCGGTTCCGCCGATGTCGGGCAGGCCGTCGGCCTTGACCAGGCCGTGGGCGACATCGATCCGGAAGCCGTCGACGCCCATGTCCAGCCAGAAGCGGAGGATCGACCGGAACTCGTCCGCGACGGCCGGGTGGTCCCAGTTGAAGTCGGGCTGCTCGGGTGCGAAGAGGTGCAGGTACCAGTCGCCGGGGGTGCCGTCGGGGTTCGTGGTGCGGGTCCAGGCCGGGCCGCCGAAGATGGACTCCCAGTCGTTGGGCGGGAGTTCGCCGGCCACGCCCTTGCCGGGGCGGAAGTGGTAGCGCTCCCGCAGCGGGCTCGCCGGGCCGTCGCCGAGGGCGCGCCGGAACCACTCATGGGCGTCGGAGGAGTGGTTGGGCACCAGGTCGACGATGATGCGCAGGCCGAGTTCGTGTGCGTCACGGATGAGCGCGTCGGCGTCGAGCAGCGTGCCGAACATCGGGTCGATGGCCCGGTAGTCGGCGACGTCGTAGCCGGCGTCGGCCTGCGGGGAGGCGTAGAAGGGGGAGAGCCAGACAGCGTCGACGCCGAGTTCGCGGAGGTACGGCAGCCGGCTGCGGATGCCCGGGAGGTCGCCCATGCCGTCGCCGTTCCCGTCGGCGAAGCTGCGCGGGTACACCTGGTAGATGACGGCGCTTCTCCACCAGTCCGCGCGGGGCGCGGACCGGTCGGCGGTGCGGTGGGCGTCAGCCAGGTACTGGGTCATTCTCGGTCCCTTTGGATGCTCGGGAGCTGGGTGCGGCGTTCGGGCGGGGCGTACGTCAGGACTTCGCGGCGCCGGCGGTGAGGCCGGTGACCAGGTGCCGCTGCACGAGGTAGAAGACGAGCGCGGCGGGGAGGGCGATGAGCACGGAGGTGGCGGCCATCAGGTCCCACTGGGTGTCGTACTGGCTGACGAAGGTGGTCAGACCGATGGCCAGGGTGTACTTGTCCTCGCTCAGCATGAACACCGAGGCGTACGCGACCTCGGCCCAGGCGGTGAGGAAGGTGTAGAAGGCGGCGACCGCGAGACCGGGCCGCGCGAGCGGCAGGATCAGCCGGTAGAAGGTGCCGAACGGGGTGAGCCCGTCGACCCGGCCCGCCTCGTCGATCTCGTGCGGGATGGTGTCGAAGTAACCCTTGAGCAGCCAGGCGCAGTACGGGATGGCGGTGGTGCAGTACACGAGGATGAGCGCCCCGTAGGTGTCCAGCAGGCCGAAGTTCGCCACGATGTTGTAGAGCGGCACCATCAGGATGGCGACCGGGAACATCTGGGTGACCAGGAAGGTCCACATCAGCTGGCGGTGGCCGGGGAAGCGCATGCGCGAGACGGCGTAACCGGCGCTGGCGGCGATGAACACGCCGAGCACACAGGTGCCGAGGGCCACGATCATCGAGTTGGCGAACCACTGGAGGAACTGGGTGTCGCCCAGGACCGCCGAGTAGTTCTCGAAGCTGATCTTCCCGGCGATGCTCTCCGGGTGCAGGAAGTCGGTCTTGTCCGGGCCGAGCGAGATCCAGGCGATCCAGGCGACCGGGAAGAAGGCGATGAAGCTCGCCACGAGCAGCGTGGCGTGGATGGCGAGCGAGGCACCGCGGCCGCGCTCGCCGCGGCGGCGGGCGGTGGCACGCTTGCCGGGGCCGGCGGGCGGGGCGGCGTCGGCCGCCGTGGCACGTTCGATGGTGGTGCTCATGTCAGTGGCGTCCTTTCGTGATTCAGACTGCGGACTGCTCGTTGCGAGCGAGCCAGCGCCGGTAGAAGGAGGCGAAGACGATGAGCATCGACAGGATGATCACGCCGTACGCGGCCGATCCCGCGTAGTCGCGCGGGTCCTGGCCGAAGCCGAGGCGGTACGCCCAGGTGACGAGGATCTGCGCCTCGGGGGCGCCGGTCCCGCCGAACAGCAGGAAGATCACGACGAACTGGTTGAAGGTCCAGATGACGCCGAGCAGGATCACGGTGGAGCTGACCGAGCGCAGGCCGGGCAGCGTGACGTGGCGGAAGCGCTGCCAGGGGGTCGTGCCGTCCATCTCGGCGGCCTCGTACAGGTCCCCGTTGATCGACTGCAGTCCGCCGAGCAGCGAGACCATCATGAAGGGCACGCCGACCCACACGTTGACCATGATCGCTGCGACGCGCTGCCAGAGGACCTCGCTGAGCCAGGCGGGCTGGGGCAGGTGCAGCCAGCCCAGCGCGGTGTTCAGGATGCCGCCCTCGTCGGCGAGGATCAGCCGCCAGGAGAAGACGGTGACGAAGGTGGGCACGGCCCACGGCAGGATCAGCACCAGGCGGTAGAAGGTGCGGCCGCGCAGCTTGCGGTTGAGCAGCAGCGCGAGGCTCAGTCCGATGCCGTAGTGGAAGGCGACGCAGATGATGGTCCAGGCGATCGTCCAGAGGAAGTGCGGCCAGAACCGGCCGTCGGCGCCGGACAGGATCTCCGTGTAGTTCTCCAGGCCGACCCAGGAGAAGGAGTCCGGGATCTTGTTGACGCCGATGGTCCGGCCGATGTTCTGGCTGTTGGCGTCGGTCAGCGACAGGTAGATGCCGCGGGCGAGCGGGTAGAGCACGAGGGCGCCGAGGACGACGACGACCGGGGCCACCATGGCCCAGGCGTACCAGTGCTTCTCGTAGGACAGCTTCATACGGGCGAAGAGCCCGGGGCGCGGGGCGTCACCACGCCCGCCCTTGGGGGCAGCGCCCTCGACGGCGACGGTCATCTTCGGCACCTTCTCGGCAGATCTCTGCGGGGGGGTCGGTTCATCGATGCGGCAGTTCATCGACGCGGCAGTACGGCCGGCCCGCCCCCGTCAGGAGGGGCGGGCCGGCCGAGGCCTCAGGAGTAGTCCGGGAGCAGCTTCTTGTAGGACTTGGCGGTGTCGTCCAGACCCTGCTGCGTGTTCACCTTGCCCTGGAGGACCTTCGTGACGTTGGTCTCGAAGTCGGTGTAGAGCGAGCTGTAGCTCGGGTCGGAGCCGCGCGCCTTGCCGGACTCGGCGAGCACCGTCTGCATGTCGGCGAAGCCGGGCAGCGCCTTGACCTCGGCGGTGTAGGCGGAGGTGCGGGTCGGCAGGGTGCTGTTCTTCACCGCGATCTTGGCCTGGGTCTCACCCGAGGTCATGAAGCCGACAAACTTCTGCGCGGCCGCCTGGTGCGCGGCGTCGGCACCGGCGTACACGGAGAGGTTGTGGCCGCCGATCGGGGCGCCCTTGCCGGCGGAGCCGGCCGGGACGGAGGAGATGCCCAGGTTGGCCTTGTCCGTGAAGGCGGCGCCCTTGTAGATGTTGGTGAGCTCCCACGGGCCCTGGACGATCATCGCGACCTTGCCGCTGGTGAAGGCGTCCTGCATGTGGGCGTAGGAGTCGGCGGAGACATCGAGCTTGGCGACACCGTCGGCGGCCAGAAGGCTCTTGCTGGTGTCGATGGCCTTGACGGCCTGGGCCGAGTTGACGGTGATCTTCTTGCCGTCGGAGTCGATCAGGTCGACGCCCTCGCCGTAGAGGAACGGCATCTGGTAGTAGCCGGCCTTGTTGAGCCAGAAGCCCTCGGCGTCGGTCTTCGCCGCGACTGCCTTGGAGACGGCCTTCAGCTCGTCCCAGGTGGCGGGCGCCTTGTCGAAGCCGGCCTTCTTCAGCAGGTCCTTGTTCCACATCAGCGCGAGGGTGTCGGTGACGATCGGCGCGCCGTACGTCTTGCCCTCGTACTGGGCCTGCTTGAGCAGCGCCGGGGTGATGTCCTCGGAGTTCTTCAGCGCGTCGGTGCCGTCCAGGGGGCTGAGGAACTGCGACTTCGCCCAGGAGCCGGTCCAGCCGACGTCGGCGCGGATGATGTCGGGAGCGCCCTTGCTGCCGGCCGCGGTCTGGAACTTGTTCTGCGCCTGGTCGAACGGGACGTTGACGTAGTTGACCTTGATCGTGGGGTTCGCCTTCTCGAACTCCGCGATCATCGCCTTGTACGTCGGCGCCTCGTTCGTCGCGTTCGAGGTGTCCCACCAGGTCAGGGTGACCGGGCCGTCGGCCTTGCCGCTCTTGTCGCCATCGCCACCGCACGCCGTCGCCGCCAGTGCGAGGGCCGCAACCAGCGCGGTGGCCGCTATGCCACGCCGCATGTGAACTCCTTCAGAGATGCCCGAGATGGCGGGGGCGGCCTGCGCCCCCCTGCCGACCGCTCCCTCGCGGCGCCGGGTTCGGGCAGGAACGTAACAAGGATGCAAGACCGCCGAAAGACCTTGCGGCAACTTTCTGCAAGAGCAGGGGATCGTTACATCCGCGTGTCCTGACAGTTGCCTCCGCATCACTTGACAGGGGCACTTTCCGCCACCCGAGGCACGTTCGGCCAGGAGTCGCAATATCTTTCACAAGGCCTTGCAGGGCTGTTACTTTCCTCGTCAGAGCACCGTCACCGCAGCCGCATCACCGCGTTGACCTGGATGGTTGTACGTCTCCCCCGACCCAGGACCGTACGAGAGGGAACATCCCATGGCCCAAGAGCTCGCTCCCGCCGTCGGCCTTCCGGTCCCCGCGGCCCCCGCGGTGCAGCATCCTGCAAGCTCTTCCAACGACGGCCGCGGCTGGTGGCGTGATGCGGTCATCTACCAGGTGTACGTGCGCTCCTTCGCCGACAGCGACGGTGACGGCGTCGGCGATCTGCGCGGAGCCACCCACCGGCTGCCCCATCTCGCCGGGCTGGGCGTCGACGCCGTCTGGCTCACGCCCTTCTACGCCTCGCCGCAGGCCGACGGCGGCTACGACGTCGCCGACTACCGCGCGGTCGACCCGCTCTTCGGGGATCTCGGCGACATCGACGACTTCGTACGCACCGCCCACGAGCTGGGGCTGCGGGTCATCGTCGACATCGTCCCCAACCACACCTCGGAGCGGCATCGCTGGTTCCGCGAGGCGCTGGCCGCCGCTCCCAGGAGCGCGGCCCGCGACCGGTATCACTTCCACCCGGGCAAGGGCATGGCGGGCGAGCTGCCGCCCAACGACTGGGAGTCCGTATTCGGCGGCCCCGCCTGGACCCGCACCGCGGACGGCGCGTGGTACCTCCATCTGTTCGCGCCCGAGCAGCCCGACCTCAACTGGGAGAACCAGGAAGTACGCGAGGAGTTCGACGCGGTCCTCCGCTTCTGGCTGGACCTCGGGGTCGACGGTTTCCGCATCGACGTCGCGCACGGCATGGTCAAGGCGCCCGGCCTGCCGGACATCGGCCACCGGGAACAGGCGAAGCTGATCGGGGCGCAGACGCTGCCGTTCTTCGACCAGGACGGGGTGCACGAGATCCACCGCTCCTGGCGCAGGCTGCTCGACTCCTACCCGGGCGAGCGGATCGGAGTCGCGGAGGCCTGGGCGCCCGGTCCCGACCGGCTCGCGCTGTACGTACGCCCCGACGAACTGCACCAGGCGTTCAACTTCCAGTTCCTGAAGTGCCCTTGGGATCCCGACGCGATGCGGCGCGTGATCGACGAGTCACTGTCGGCGACCGCCTCCGTGGGTGCGCCGACCACCTGGGTCCTGTCCAACCACGATGTCGTCCGTCATGTCACCCGCTACGGGGGCGGGGAGCAGGGCCGGCGCCGGGCCCGGGCGGCCGCGCTGCTGATGCTGGCGCTGCCCGGATCTGCGTACATCTACCAGGGCGAGGAGCTCGGGCTGCCCGAGGTACTCGACCTGCCGGACGAGGTGCGCCAGGACCCGGCCTTCTTCCGGGCGGCGGGCCAGGACGGCTTCCGGGACGGCTGCCGGGTCCCCCTCCCCTGGACCGCCGAGGGCCCGTCGCACGGCTTCGGACCGGCAGCCGGCTGGCTGCCGCAGCCCGCGGACTGGCGGGACCTCTGCGTCGAGGCCCAGACCGGCGATCCGGACTCGACCCTGGAGCTCTACCGCTCGGCACTGGCCCTGCGGCGCCGGCTGGGCGGTGGCGCCGACGGCAGCGCCGCCCTGCGGTGGCTTCCGGCGCCCGACGGGCTGCTCGCGCTGGCCCGTCCGGGGCTGGTGTGCACGCTCAACGCCGCCGCCCACCCGATCACCGTCCCCGTGCCCGGGAGGCTGCTCCTCTCCTCGGACCTGGTGGCGCCGGCCGGCGGCACGGTCCGCATTCCGGCCGATTCCGCTGCGTGGTGGGCAATCTGACATGCGACCGGTACAGTCCAACCCTGTGACCGCACGGCTTGCCGACATCGCAACCCAGGCGGGGGTCAGCGAAGCCACAGTCAGCCGCGTGCTCAACGGCAAGCCCGGCGTGGCCGCGGCCACCCGCGAATCCGTTCTCGCCGCTCTCGACGTGCTCGGCTACGAACGGCCGATGCGGCTGCGGCAGCGCAGCGCCGGCCTGGTGGGGCTGATAACGCCGGAGCTCGACAACCCGATCTTCCCGGCACTCGCCCAGGTCATCGGCCAGGCCCTGACCCGGCAGGGCTACACGCCGGTGCTCGCCACCCAGACGCCGGGCGGCTCCACCGAGGACGAGCTCACCGAGATGCTGGTGGACCGCGGGGTCTCCGGGATCATCTTCGTCTCGGGCCTGCACGCCGACACCACCGCCGACATGCAGCGCTACGACCAACTGCGCGGCCAGGGAGTCCCGTACGTCCTGCTCGGCGGCTTCTCCTCCAAGGTCAAGGCGCCGTTCGTCTCGCCCGACGACCGGGCCGCGATGCACCTGGCCGTGACGCATCTCGTCTCGCTCGGCCACACCCGGATCGGCCTGGCGGTCGGCCCGAAGCGCTTCGTCCCCGTGCTGCGGAAGATCGAGGGGTTCCAGCAGGCGCTGCAGGAACAACTCGCCCTCGCTCCCGAGGAGTCCGAGGAACTCATCCAGCACTCCCTCTACACCCTCGAAGGCGGCCAGGCCGCCGCCGCCTCGCTGATCGAGCGGGGCTGCACCGCCGTGGTGTGCGCCAGCGACATGATGGCGCTCGGCGCGATCCGGGCCGCGCGGGGCCGGGGTCTCGGCGTACCGCGCGACGTGTCCGTCGTGGGCTTCGACGACTCCCCCCTCATAGCGTTCACCGACCCGCCGCTGACGACGATCCGGCAGCCGGTCCAGGCCATGGGGCAGGCGGCGGTCCGCACGCTGCTGGAGGAGATCAGCGGGACCCCCGCTCCGCACAGCGAGTTCGTCTTCATGCCGGAGCTGGTGGTACGCGGTTCAACGGCCTCGGGGCCCGGTGCGGCGGCTCGTTCGTAAGGCGGAGGGAATGCCCCGAATACCAGTCCGAGGGATGATCGTGCGAGGGATGCGCATCTGGCAGACTCTCCCCCCATGGGTGAAGCGACTGTGAAGACACTGGAAGGCCGGACGGCCGCCACGCCACCCATCGTGGACGAGGACCGCCCGGCTTCGCGGCGGGCACGTGCTCTCGTCGCCCGGGTCAGGTCGCCGCGGCGTCCCCGCATCTGGTTCGAGATCCTGCTGATCGCGGTCAGTTACTGGACGTACTCGCTCATCCGCAACGCGGTACCCGAGCAGCAGGCCGCCGCCCTGCGCAACGCGGACTGGATCTGGGCCGCCGAGAAGTCACTCGGCCTCGCCTTCGAGCAGACGGTCAACCACGCCGCGAACTCCGTGACATGGCTGATCATCACGATGAACTACTACTACGCGACCCTGCACTTCATCGTGACCATCGGCGTACTGGTCTGGCTCTACCGCTGGCATCCCGGCCGCTACGCGGCGACCCGGCTCGTGCTCTTCGCGACCACGGCGGTGGCCCTGGTCGGCTACTACCTGTATCCGCTCGCGCCGCCCCGGCTGATGAACGGGCAGAACTTCATCGACACGGTGCTCGTGCACCACACCTGGGGTTCGATGGCCTCGGGCAACTTCAAGAACATGTCGAACCAGTACGCCGCCATGCCGTCCATGCACATCGGCTGGTCGCTCTGGAGCGGACTCACCATCTTCGCGCTGGCCTCGGCCCCCTGGGCGAAGATCCTCGGCGTGCTCTACCCGACGCTGACCCTGGTGGTGATCGTGGCCACCGCAAACCACTTCTGGCTGGACGCGGTCGGCGGCCTGCTGTGCCTCGTCTTCGGTTACCTCCTCTCGTACGGCTGGTACGGCGCGCTCCCGCAGCGGCTGCCGAAGCGGGTCGAGGACCTGCCCCGGCAGCAGCAGCGGAACGACGGCCCGGTACCGGACCGGGTCGGTGCTCAGGCGCGGTAGGTGACGTGCCCGCCGGTCATGGCCAGCCGCACCGGCGCCTCGGCCAGTTCGTCGGCTGGTGCCTCGACCGGGTCCAGGCCGAGCGCCGTGAGGTCGGCCCGGTAGCCCGGAGCGATCCGGCCGGCCACCTCCTGCTCCCCCGCCGCCACCGCGGCGTGCGAGGTGCAGCCCTCCAGTGCCATCAGCCCGGTCAACGCGCGGCCGGGGGCGGCGGCGCCCCTCGGCGCCAGTGCCGTCGCCAGTACCTGGCGTACGTCGTAGTGGGCGATCGGCCAGTCGGAGCCGAGTGCCAGCACCACGCCCGCGTCGCGCAGGTCCCGGCAGCGCCAGGCGCGGCCCGCCCGCTCGCCGCCGAGCCGCTTGGACCACTCGTCGGTGTGGTCGGTGCGGGTGTACGCGGTGTGTGGCGGCTGCATCGAGGCGATGACGCCCAGCGCGGCGAAGCGCGCGATCTCCCGGTCGGGCACGGTCTCGATGTGCTCGATCCGGTGCCGGAGCCGGCCGCTCTCGCCCAGTGATTCCACGGTGTCCAGGACATGACGGACGGCGGCGTCACCGATGGCGTGCGTGGCGGTCCGTACGCCCGCCTCGTGGAACCGGCGTACGGCCTTGGTGTACGCGGCCGGGTCGGGCCAGAACGCGTCGGTGCCCTGGCCGTGGCAGTCGGCATGTTCGAGCCAGGCGGTCCCGCCCTCGACCGTGCCGTCCATGAAGAACTTCACGCCGCCGACCTGCCAGTGCCGGCCGCCCCGGAGCTGGAGGTCGATCAGCTCCTCCAGGCCGTCCTCGTCCACGCCGGGCATGCACCAGGGCGCGAGGCGCAGCCGTACCGGCAGGTGCGACTCCACCTCCAGCGAGGCGAGCAGCTCCGGTACGTCCCCGTCACCGAGGTCCATCACATGGGCGCCGGTCAGTCCGGTGGCCGCCATGCCGTTCAGCAGGTCGAGCAGCCGGGCCCGGCGCTCGGCGGGTGCCGGCTTGGGCACCAGGGCGGAGACCAGGTCCATGGCGGCGTGCTCGATCAGGTGCCCGGTGGGGCGGCCCCCGGCGTCGCAGACCACGGTGGCGCGCTGGGCGAAGGCCTGCGGACCGGTGACCCCGGCGGCGGCCAGGGCGGCCCCGCTGACCAGGGCGGAGTGCCCGTCGTAGAGGCGGATGAAGGCGGGCGCGCCGTCGAGGACGTCCTCGATGAGCGCCCGGTCGACGGGCCGGCCGCCGAAGACGTTGTGGTCGAGGCCCCAGGCGACCAGCCAGCCGTCGGTCCGGGGAGCCGCGCGCAGGGCCTCCCGCAGCTGCTCCAGGCCGGCGACGCCGGACAGGTCGAGGCCGGTGGCCATCTCGACGCCCCACACGGGGTGGCTGTGGCCGTCGGTCAGGCCGGGGGTGAGGGTCGCCCCGGCGAGGTCGACGGTCTCGGTACCGGGTCCGCGCCAGTCACGTACGTCCGCGTCGTCGCCGACCGCGACGATCTCGCCGGCGCGGACGGCCACCGCGCCGGCCAGCGGCCGGGCCGGATCGAGGGTACGGACGCGGGCTCCGGTCAGGACGATGTCGGCAGCGGGCACGGCGGCTCTCCTTGGAGGTTCTGGTCGCTCGGGTCGTTCGGGTCGCTCCCGGCGTTCGGGTCGCCCTGGTCGCTCGGGTGCGGGGGCTCGGCGGCGAAGTTCGCGTACACCTCGGGCCTGCGGCGGCGCAGCCGGAAGGCGAGGGCGAGGCCGAGCAGGAAGACGGCGGGGACGAGGGCGACGAGGACGGTGTTGACGGTGGTGGAGGCGCCGGTGAACAGGCCGACCTTCGAGACGACCAGGACGATCGCGGCGGCGAGCAGCACGGCCGCAGCGACGGGTGCGACCACGGTGCGCAGGACGCCTTCCTGGTGGCGGATCCGGCGGAAGTAGAACGGGATGGCGATTGCGGCGAGCAGCTGGAGGGCCATCAGGCCGATGCCACCGGGGGTGTTCACCCAGAGGAGCAGCTGGGTGTACGGGTCGGCGCCGGCCGCGGCGAAGCCGAGGACGACGGCCAGGCCGAGGACGGTCTGGGCGAGGCCCGCGACGTACGGCGAGCGGTGGCGCGGGTGGACCTTTCCGAGGACCGGCGGCAGGACCCCTTCCTCGGCGAGGGCGAGTCCGTAGCGGTTGATGGCGTTGTGGAAGGCGAGGAGGGAGGCGAGGACGCTGGTGACGATGAAGATGTGCATCAGGTCCGCGGCCCAGCCGCCGACGTAGGTGGTGATGGCGGCGAAGAACAGGCCGCCGGGGTCGTCGCCCGCGGCCTTGACGACGGCGTCGTTCCCGAACGCCTGGATCACGGTCCAGACGATGAAGGCGTAGAAGAGGCCGAGGAAGCAGACGGCGATATAGGTGGCGCGGGGAATGGTCCGGCCCGGGTCGCGGGCCTCACGCCGGTAGATGACGGTGGACTCGAAGCCGGTGAACGCCGTGAACGCGAAGGCGAGGACGGCGGCGGTGCCCGGGACCAGGACGTTGCCGGGCGTGAAGGAGCCGAGGGAGAGCCCGTCCGCGCCGCCCTCGATCAGCACTCCGCCCGCGAGCAGGACGAGAATGCCGGTCTCGGCGAGCAGCAGGACGCCCAGGACCTTGGCGCCGAAGTCGATGGAGCGGAAGCCGCCGTACCAGATGAGCAGCAGCCCGGCGAGGGACACCGGCAGCCACGGGATGTCGATTCCCCACAGAGCGTGGGCGGTGTCGGCGGTGGCGGTGCCCAGCAGGCCGTACACGCCGATCTCCATGCCGTTGTAGCCGAGCATGGCCAGCAGGGCGGCCGCGATGCCGACGGGCTTGCCGAGACCCTGGGTGATGTACGCGTAGAAGGCGCCGCCGCTGCGGACGTGCCGGCTCATGGCGGTGAACCCGACGGCGAAGATCGCCAGGGTGATGCCGGCGAGGAGATAGCCGGCGGGTGCGCCGATGCCGCCGAGCACGATGGCGATGGGGGCGACGCCCGCCATCACGGTGAGCGGGGCGGCGGCCGAGACGACGAAGAACGAGATGTCGGCGGTGGAGAGGGTGCCACGGCGGAGTGTGGCGGGTCTTTCCGGGGAGGTCCCGGGTGACTTCTCGGGGGAGGTCCCGGGTGACTTCTCGGGCATGGCGGGGGAAGCCCTTCTGCAGCGGCGGGGACAGAACGGGGAGGCAGAAACCTAAAGGCTTTCGGTTGCGGCAATGTAGCCTCCATCCGGGCATACGGGAAGACCTCACGGAACGTGACGAAGGAGAGCGGGACCATGGGACGGCCGCGGACACCCCTGCTGGACCGGGAGCGCATCACCACGACGGCGCTCCAGCTCATCGACGAGCAGGGCGAGTTGAGCGTCCCGCAGATCGCCCGGAGCCTCGGGGTGCAGACCGGCTCGGTGTACCACCACGTGGACGGGCGCGGCGGGGTCGTGGAGCTGGTGCGGGAGCGGGTGTGTGACGCGATCGACGGCGCCACCCTGGATCTGGAGCCCTGGGACACCGCCATGGCGGCCTGGGCCCGCTCCTACCGGGCCGCCTTCGCCGCCCACCCCCGGGTGATCCCGCTGCTGATGACCTCCCCGGTCCGCGCGCCGAAGGTGCTCGCCCAGTACGAGCGGGCGGTGCGGCGGCTGCGCGACGCGGGCTTCGCCAACACCGACGTCATGACCGTCATCATCGCGCTGGAGAACCTGGTGCTGGGCTCGGCGCTGGACCTGGCCGCCCCGGAGACGATGTGGGAGCTCCCGGACGACACGAGCACCCCCGAGCTGGCGCGCGCCCTGTCGGCCGTGGGCCCAGAACGCGCGGAGGCGGCGTTCGACCTGGCCCTGAAGGCGTTTCTGACGTACTGCCGGGAGCTGCTGCTTCAGAGTGAATCCAAAACCGGCTCGGGTGCCGTGAATTGACACCTCATCACACGTAATGGTCGCATTCTGTGATGAAGAACTGGACCGTCCGAGCCGTCCTTGTCATCGCAGTGGCGTTCGGTCTGCTGGCTGCTGCCCATCCGGCGAACGGTGGGGCCGCCGGCGGGACGGTCAAAGCCAGGACTCCGGTCGAGAAGTACGGCAAGGTCCGCGTCTGCGGCGTCCACCTGTGCGCCGCGTCCGGCAGACCCGTCCAGCTCAGGGGCATGAGCACGCACGGCACCCAGTGGTATCCCCAGTGCGTGACCGACGCCGCGCTGGACGCGATCGCGTACGACTGGAAGGCGAGCGTGCTGCGCGTCGCCACGTATGCGAGAGAGGGCGGGTACGCCTCGAACCCGGCCAAATTCACCCGACTGGCGAATGAACTGATCGACAGGGCGAGCAGCCGCGGCATGTACGTCGTCGTGGACTGGCACATGCTCCACCCGGGCGACCCGAATATCGACATCGACAACGCGATGACGTTCTTCAAGGCGATTGCCAAGCGGCACAAGAACAAGCCCAATGTGCTCTACGAGATCGCCAACGAGCCCAACCGCGTGAGCTGGCCAAGAATCAGGACCTACGCGGAGAAGCTCATTCCGGTGATCCGTGCCGAGGACCCCGACAGCGTGATCCTCGTCGGCACCCGTGGCTGGTCCACGCTCGGCAAGGCCGTCGGCTCCAGCGAACAGGAGATCCTCGACGCTCCTGTGCGCGCCTCCAACATCATGTACACGTTCCACTACTACGCCGCGTGGAACCGGGACAGTTTCCGCAACGCCCTCGACCGCGCGTCCGGCCGGCTTCCCGTATTCGTCACGGAGTGGGGCACCCCGTCGTACACGGGGATCGGCAACGACTTCCCCATGGCTCAGAAGTTCGTCGACCTCATGGCCAGGAAGAAGATCAGCTGGACGAACTGGGCCCTGGCCGACAACGACAAGGAACTCTCGGTGTTCAAGAAGGGCGCCTGCGGCAGGGGCGAGTTCGCCGGCACCGGTGTCCTCAAGCCCGCCGGCGTCTGGGTCCGGGAGCGGATCCGAGGCTGAGCTCACTTGCCGCCGCGGCCGGCACTTCGGCAGCGCTGCGGGAGGGGACCAGGATGCGGCCCACGATCACCGCGTAGAACAGTCCGGAGCCCAGGACCAGGGCGAAATCCGGCGGATACAGGGTGAACATCCGCCAGAGGGCCACGCTCACCCAGATCAGGGCCGTACCGCCGCTCCAGACCCAGACACCAACCCACAGGCGCCGGCTCGTGCCCCTCTTCGCGGTCGCCGATCCGGTGGGCCGCCAGCTGAGGCGCCGGCCGCGCAGCGTGTCCCAGATGGCGAAGGCGTGCGCCCAGCCGTACAGCAGACGCGCCGCCCAGGCTTCCAGCCGGTAGGGGCACTTGTGCCAGGAGGGGAAGACCACGGTCATGTAGACCACGCTGGGAAGCACCAGCAAGGTGTACTCGACCTTGAGCCTGTCGGGCATGGCGATGAGCAGGGTGACCGGAATCAGCGGGGCCATGACGGTGAAGAGCGCCGTGTGGATGTAGTAGAGGAAACCGGAGAGGTAGCAGAGGCGACTGGAGAGCCTGAGCTTCGCACTCCAGAACTTGCCGCTGGCCAGCAGGCTCATGGAGCCCGAACACCAGCGGTACTGCTGGTGGAAGAACGCACTCACGTTGTCCGGGCAGACTCCGGTGGCGAGAGGCAGCGGCACATAGCGCAGGTCCCACCCCAGACGGCGCAGGTCGAAGCCGGTGTGCACGTCCTCCGAGTGGTCGATCAGGGTCGTGCCGCCGTTGGCGTCGAGCGCGGCGCGGCGGTAGACGGCGCAGCTGCCGACGCAGATGGCGCCGTCACGGCGCTGCCGGGAGACCTGGATCGCCCGGTAGAACAGCTCCTGGACGGCGCCGGCCCCGCGCTCGATCCACGTCTGCCGGCTGAGCACGCGGAAGTACTGGGGCGACTGGACGATTCCGGTCCTCGGCTCGTTCTCCAGGTACGGAAGGAGCTCGTCGAGCAGGTCCGCGCGGGGCGCGAAGTCGGCGTCGAGGACGAGGACGTACTCGTCGTCGGAGACGCTGAGTCCGTAGTGGAGGTTGCCGGCCTTCTTGTACCAGCCGCGGTTGGGCCGGCTGCCGTACACGAACCCGAACTCGGCGGCCACGGCGGCGAGCTCCGGATTGTCGGAGTCGTCGAGCACGTACGGGGTGGCGGAGCCCGGGTAACGGTCCGCGAGCCGGCGCACGTGCGTCCAGGTGTTCCTGAGGACGTCGACGGGCTCGCCGCACACCGGCAGGAGGATTCCGACCGTCGGATAGGTCTCCGGGCGCCAGTCCCGCACCAGCCGGTCGTGCGCCTTGAGGTCGAAGTCGGCGGTGAAGGCGTTCACCCGCAGGGAGACCAGGTAGTACAGAAGCGTGCAGACCAGGAACGGCAGCCAGAGGTTCAGCCAGGGGGAGGACTGGATCAGCCGGAACTGGCTGAAGGCGAGGCAGCCCATGCTGACGAGCGAGCTGATCGTCAGCACCCAGAGGCGGCGCCTGACGTAGGAGTACTTCTCCTGATCGGTCGGGGGCTGCGGCAGCACCCAGTTTCCCGACTCGGGGCAAGCGTCTTCGGCAGCAAGCATCGGCATGGATCGCTCCTTGAGCCCAGCGACGCCGGGAGTGGAGGAGACCGGTCCTGCAACCGCTCCGACGGCATCGGTCATCTCCACGACACCGGGCCCGAGCGGCGGCCGCACGTCCGGTTGGGCCGGTCGATGCAAAGATCACCACCGACGGCCGTTCGGCCGTTGCGGTGAGTCCGGTGGGCGGTGGGCGACGCGCCCCTACTCCCCCACGCCCTTACGCCCCGTAGAACAGCTCCTCGACGACCGCCCTGGCGCGCCGCGTCGTGCGCCGGTAGTCGTCGATCAGTTCGCCGGCGCGCCCCGGCCCGTACCCCAAGTACCGCCCCACCGCGGCTAGTTCACGGCCGGCCGAGGGGAACGTGTCACCCGCCCGGCCGCGTACCAGCATCACCGCGTTGCGTACGCGCGTCGCCAGGACCCATGCCTCGTCCAGGATCTGGGCGTCCTCGGTGGCGATCAGGCCGGCCGCGTGCGCCGCGGCGAGCGCCTCGCGGGTGCGCGTGGTGCGCAGGCCCGGCTCCGCCCAGCCGTGCCGCATCTGCACCAGCTGGACCGTCCACTCGACATCGCTCAGCCCGCCCCGGCCGAGCTTGGTGTGCAGCGTCGGGTCGGCGCCGCGCGGCAGCCGCTCCGACTCCATCCGGGCCTTCAGCCGGCGGATCTCGCGCACCGCGTCCTCGCCCAGCCCCTCCGCCGGATACCTCAGCGGATCGATCAGGTCGATGAAGCGGCGGCCCAGCTCGTCGTCGCCCGCCATCGGCGCGGCCCGCAGCAGTGCCTGGCTCTCCCAGACCAGCGACCAGCGCCGGTAGTACGCGGCGTACGACGGGAGCGTCCGTACCAGCGGGCCACTCTTGCCCTCCGGGCGCAGATCCGCGTCGATGAGCAGCGGCGGGTCGGCGGTGGGCAGTTGGAGCAGCCGGCGCATCTCCGTGACGACGGTCTGCGCGGCCCTGGCCGCCTCGTGCTCGGCGACCCCCTCGCGCGGTTCGTGGACGAACAGCACGTCCGCGTCCGAGCCGTACGCGAGCTCCTGGCCGCCGAAGCGGCCCATGCCGATGACCGCGAAGCGGGTGGGCAGCTCGTCGCCCCACTGCTCGCGCACCGCGGCCCGCAGCGCGCCGGCGACGGTCGCCGCGTTGAGGTCGGTGACGGCCCTGCCGACCAGGTCGACCAGCGCGCCGGCGTCCTCCTCCGCGGGGCTGTCCTCCGTCCCGTACGAGCCGACGATGTCCGCCGCGGCGGTACGGAACAGCTCCCGCCGCCGCACCCCGCGCGCCGCCGCGACCGCGGCCTCGGCGGTGCCCGCGCGGTTGACCGCCGCCATCACCTCCGGCTCCAGATGGTCACGGCCGCGCGGCTTCAGCCCGCCCGGGTCGCCGAGCAGGGCGACCGCCTCCGGCGCCCGCAGCAGCAGGTCGGGGGCGAAGCGCCCGGCGGACAGCACTCGGGCGAGGTTCTCGGCGGCCGCGCCCTCGTCGCGGAGCAGCCGCAGGTACCACGGGGTCTTGCCGAGTGCGTCGGAGACCTTGCGGAAGCCGAGCAGGCCCGCGTCGGGGTCGGCGGAGTCCGCGAACCAGCCGAGCAGGACGGGCAGCAGCGTGCGCTGGATCGCCGCCTTGCGGGTCACCCCGGAGGCGAGCGCCTCCAGATGCCGGAGCGCGGCGGCGGGGTCCGCGTAACCGAGGGCCTCCAGCCGCTGGCCCGCCGCCTTGGGGCTCAGCCGGGCCTCGCCGGGCGTGAGCTGGGCGACGGCGTCGAGCAGCGGCCGGTAGAAGAGCTTCTCGTGCAGCCGCCGCACCACCGAGGCGTGCCGCCGCCAGGCCTGGTTCAGCTCGGCCACCGGATCGGTGCGCAGCCCGAGCGAGCGCCCGAGCCGCCGCAGATCGGCCTCGTCCACGGGTACGAGATGGGTGCGGCGCAGCCGGTAGAGCTGGATCCGGTGTTCCATCGCCCGCAGGAAACGGTACGCCTCGTCGAGCTGTGCGGCGTCCGCCCGCCCGACGTAGCCGCCGGCCGCCAGCGCCTGGAGTGCGTCCAGGGTGGTCCCGCTGTGCAGCGTGGCGTCGCCGCGCCCGTGCACCAACTGCAGGAGCTGTACGGCGAATTCCACGTCCCGCAGCCCGCCCGGACCGAGCTTCAGCTCGCGCTCCACCTGAGCGACGGGGATGTTGTCGACCACGCGGCGGCGCATCTTCTGCACGTCGGGCACGAAGTTCTCGCGCTCGGCGGCCTGCCACACCAGCGGCGCCACCGCGGCCTCGTACTCGGCGCCCAGCGCGGAATCGCCCGCAACGGCGCGGGCCTTCAGCAGCGCCTGGAACTCCCAGGTCTTGGCCCAGCGCTGGTAGTAGGCCAGATGCGACGACAGGGTGCGCACCAGCGGGCCGTTCCGGCCCTCGGGCCGCAGATTGGCGTCGACCGGCCAGATCGTGCCCTCGACCGTCGTCTCGGAGCAGATCCGCATCAGATGCGAGGCGAGGCGTGTCGCGGCGCCCAGCGCCTTGGCCTCGGCCACGCCGTTCACGGGCTCGCCGACGAAGATGACGTCCACGTCGGAGACGTAGTTCAGCTCGTGTCCGCCGCACTTGCCCATCGCGATGACCGCGAGCCGGCACATCGCGGCGTCCTCGGGCGCGGCGGCGCGGGCGATGGCGAGAGCGGCCCGCAGGGTCGCCGTGGCGAGGTCGGCCAGCTCGGCCGCCGCCTGCGCGACATCGGTCGTACCGCAGACGTCACGTGCCGCTATCGACAGCAGGCAGCGGCGGTAGGCGATCCGCAGCGCCACGGGGTCGGTCGCCTCGGCCAGGCCGCGCTCGAACTCCTGGACACCCGGGTGCAGGTCGGCGGACTCGTACGTGACCAGCGCGTGCCAGTCGCGCGGGTGCCGGGCCAGGTGGTCGCCCAGCGCCTCGGAGGCGCCGAGCACCCCGAGCAGCCGGTCACGCAGCGGCTTGGCGGTGACCAGGGTGGACAGCAGGGCCCGCCGCTCCTCCGGGTCCTGGGCCTCGACCAGCCGTACGAGCCCGCGCAGCGCGAGGTCGGGGTCGGCGGTGATGCCGAGGGCGTCGAGCAGCACCGGGTCGGTGCGTACGGAGGTCAGCTCGGGGGCGTCGAGCAGCCGCCCGGCGGCGGACGGGTCAGTGAAGCCGTGCCGGAGCAGCCGCGTGAACGTACTGCTTCTGCGCCCGGGCACCGACGTCATCCCGCCGCCTCCGTCCGATCAAGGTCCGGTCCTGAGCCTAACCCGCGGGACGGCGGCCCGGCGGGCGTGTACCGATGAGTTCCGCGGGCGCATGCAGTCCACACTGAGAAGGCCCAGGCACTCCCCTGCGAGCGGAAGGACATCAGCCATGACGGCGACGCACCAGCCCCCCATCGGCCCGCTGACCGAACTGGACACCAAGTACAGCAGCTCGGACGCGGAGGCGACCCCGTGGTTCGAGGCGGTACGCCACCTGGAGACGGCCGAGATCTTCTGGTTGTCGACCGTACGACCGGACGGCCGCCCGCATGTCACCCCGCTGCTGGCGGTCTGGGTCGACGACGCGCTGTACTTCTGCACGGGCGCGGACGAGCGGAAGGCGAGGAACCTGGACGCGAACCCGAACGTCGTCCTCACCACCGGCGCCAATGCCCTGCGCGAGGGCTTCGACCTGGTGATCGAGGGCGAGGCGGTGGCGGAGACGGGCGAGAAGTCGCTGCAGCGCGCCGCCGACCGGTACGAGGCGAAGTACAGCAGCGAGTGGCACTTCGACGTGCGCGACGGAGCGTTCTGGGCCGAGGGCCACCGGGCGGAGGTCTTCAGGGTCGAGCCGAAGACGGCGTTCGGCTTCGGCAAGAACCCGTACAGCCAGACCCGCTGGCGCTTCGCGCAGGCGACTGCTCAGGGGGTGTCCGGCTAGGGCCTGTCCGGCGGACAGGCCCTCATACTCCAGCTGTAGATCGTGATCTTCATGTCTGGGATGCGGTCTGTCGCTGGTAGTGACTGGTGCGTGACCGCTACTGGTGGCGGCGTCGTCAGTCGGACTGCTCGCCGGCGAGTTCGGCGTTGGCGCGGGCCGTGACGACCGACAGGACGCGCCCGGCTGTGGCCAGCTCCTCGGGGGTGAAGCCGGCATAGACCCGGGCGGCGATCGCCGCACCGTATCCGCTGGTCTCCTCCTGCAGGGCCCTGCCCTGCTCCGTCAGGCGGACGACCGACCCGTCGGCCGCCTCGAGCAGCCCGGCCTCGAGCAGTTCCGCGACCGGAGCAAGGGCCGCCGCCTCCTCGATCTTCAGGGCCTCCTGCAGCCGGCCGGCGATGCTCTCCCGGGTCGCGGAACCGCCTTGCGCCGAAGTGAAGTTCAGCGACAGGGACTGCAGATAGGTGAGGCCCACCGGGGCGAGTTCCTGCTCCAGGACGGCTTTGGTGGCGTAGTGCGCCAGGGCGACAACCTGGCCGTTCACGCTGGGTGTGGTGGCAGTGGACATGATCACGACTCCTTCGGGGAGGGATCGGGGGGGTACGTCGAGCAGGGTCCGCAGTTCACGGGCGAAGGTTCCGGTCCGCCGGCCGTCGAGCCCGCCGAGCGGTGCGAGCAGTCGGTCCAGGAGCTCCTGGACCACGCCGATCGCCTCGCCGGTGGTCGCGCTGCCCCGCGGGGTGAGCGCGAGCTGGACCGCGCGGCTGTCGTCGGGGTCCTTGGTGCGCTCGAGCAGGTCCGAACTCTCCAGTGTGCGGACGAGTTTGGATACGTAGAGGGGTTCGAGGCCGGTGTGGTCCGCGAGCCGCCGCTGACTCGGTTTGCCGCCGCCGGCGGCCATGCCGTACAGGGAGGCGAGCAGTGAGTACTGGGCGTGGGTGAGGCCGAGCGGTGCGAGGGCCCGATCCACGGCGACCCGCCACTTCATCGAGAGCCGCCATACGAGGAATCCGGGGGACGGACCGGGTGGGCGGGCCGAGGCATGCGAGCGGGCCGAGTCGTCGTACGGGCCGTCTGGTGTCGGGCTCATGGAAAAGTACAGTACATGGCTATAGTAGCCATGGCTACTGAATGAGCTGCATCAACCCTCTTGGACGGAAGAGGAGTTGGCCTCACCGATGGCCGTCGACCACCGCACCGCCGTCACCCCACCTCCGGAACCACCCCGGCTCCGATGGTCCGACTGGCGACGCCGCCACCAGCAGCGATCACTACAGCTGGAGTACTAACCGCGTGCGGTTAATCCGCGTGCGGCCGGGCCACCCCGCGTGATAGGCCACAGTGCCATGGACGATCTTGTAACGGAGCGGCTGGTGCTCCACGCGCTGAACGCGGCCGAGGCGGCTCAGGTGGTGGCCGGGCAGCCGGCCGACGGCGCCCGCTGGGCACCCGGCTACCCGGCCGAGGGCGACGTGGCCGGAGCCCGGCGCTTCCTGGACACCTGCGCGGGCTCCGGCGACCCGCGGCCGTTCGGCGCGTACGAGATCCGCCGCCGCGAGGACGGCCGGGCGATAGGCGGCCTGGGCTTCCACGGCGCCCCGGACCAGGACGGCACCGTGACGATCGGCTACGGCCTGATCCCGTCGGCACGAGGCCGGGGCTACGCCACGGAGGCGCTCCGCGAACTGCTCCTGCTGGCCCGCGCCCGCGGCGTCAGGTGCGTGCGGGGCGACACCGCGCACGACAACATCGCATCGCAGCAGGTGATGACGGCGGCGGGCATGCGCCTGGTGGCGGACGACGGGGAACTGAAGCACTACCGAACCACCTGGCCGTAGGCTCAGCCCGAACCGGACCCCGGCTGCCGGCCCGCCTTCCACCTCAGCTCATCGGCGGCGGGCAAGCCCTGGAGGCAGTTCCAGCGGGCTCGCCACGTCTTCGGTGAGGTATCGGACGGCGAGATGTCTGACATGGCCGCAGCCGAGTCGCCGAGTGACCTGACCATCTGTTCCACGGCTGCCACTTCGCCCGCGCCGACGCGCACCAGCCCATGCCACGTTCACTCTAGGTAACGTATTGGTTATATTGAGTTACTGACTTCTGCGATCGAAAGCGGTTGAGCATGGCGGTAGTGCAGAGGCCCGGCATTCTGGCGGCGGCAGATGCCCCACCGGCCACGACTGCCGACGCTGCGGAACCTCTCGTTTCGCCGGTCAATTCACACAACGAGTGGGACCCGCTGGAGGAGATCATCGTCGGGCGTCTCGATGGCGCGACGATCCCCTCCAGCCATCCGGTCGTGGCCTGCAACATCCCACCATGGGCGGCGCGGTTGCAGGGGCTTGCCGCCGGCTTCAAGTATCCGCGCGTGCTGATCGAGCGGGCGCAGGATGAGCTCGATCAGTTCATCACGCTCCTGCAGTCCCTCGGCGTCACGGTCAGGCGCCCGGACGCGGTCGACCACAGGCAACGTTTCGGCACCCCCGACTGGACGTCGCGCGGTTTCTGCAACACCTGTCCCCGCGACAGCATGCTCGTGATCGGCGACGAGATCATCGAGACCCCGATGGCATGGCCGTGCCGATATTTCGAGACCCACTCCTATCGCCCGATTCTCAAGGACTACTTCCGGCGCGGCGCGCGCTGGACGGCGGCACCGAAGCCGCAGCTCACCGACGCACTGTTCGAGGCGGATTTCCGGATCCCCGAGGCAGGCGAGCCCATGCGCTACATCCTCACCGAGTTCGAGCCGGTGTTCGACGCGGCGGATTTCGTGCGCGCGGGACGCGACCTGTTCGTCACTCGGAGCAATGTCACCAACCAGATGGGCATCGACTGGTTGCGCCGCCATCTCGGACCCGGCTATCGCATCCACGAGATCGAGAGCCGCTGCCGCACGCCGATGCACATCGACACCACGTTCCTCTTGCTCTCGCCCGGCAAGGCACTGGTCAACCCTGAATACATCGACGTCGACCGCCTGCCCGACGTCCTGAGCTCATGGGACATTCTGGTCGCCCCCGAGCCCAACCCGATCGACGAGCGTCTACTCAAGATCACCTCGCTGTGCGGCAAATGGCTCAGCATGAACATTCTCATGATCGACGACAAACGGGTGATCGCGGAGCGGCACCACACCGACATGCTGCGCGCGCTCGAGAAATGGGGGTTCGAGCCGATCCCCTGCGACCTGCTGCACTACGCGCCGTTCGGCGGCTCGTTCCACTGCGCGACACTCGATGTCCGGCGTCGCGGCACGCTCGAATCGTATTTCGGTTGATCGACGGCGCGGCCTCGCCAGGCCTAGCGTTCGACCGGCCTGGGGACGAGGCCGTCCGCGACCAGGCCGGCGAGTACCGCCTGCCCCAGGGCGTGCACAGCGGACTGGGGGCGCACCATCACGGTGAACTCCTTGACCCGGCCCGTCTCGTCGAACTGGAGCAGGTCGATCCCGTGGATCTGCTTGCCGTCCACGGTGGCCCGGAAGAGCAGGATCTCCGACGGCGCTTCTTCACCGTCGGTACTGGTCTCGGCGCTGCCCTCGAAGTCTCCGATGTAGCGGAAGTCCTCGAACGTGCGCAGCAGAACCCCGAAGAGTCCCAGCACCATGGGCTTGCCCTCGAACGGGGTGAACTTCACCGGGCTGTAGAGGCGGATGTCCTCGGTGAACAGGTCGTCCAGTGCGGCGAGATCGCGCTTCTCCACGGCGGCGCGGAAGCGTTCAGCAGTCTCCATGACCCCTCCTGATACTGATCCTGATACACAGCGATAATCAAGGATGTGACTAGTCACTTTCTTGAGTATGATGCAGTGCCGGGCGAGGAAAGGGAAGGGGCTGCTTCGATGGCCTTGCGACATGCCGTACTGGCGGCGCTGCTGGACGGCGAGTACAGCGGATACCAACTGGCGAAGGCGTTCGACATCGGCGTCGCGAACTTCTGGCACGCCCTGCCCCAACAGCTGTACGCCGAGCTGACCAAGCTGGAGAAGGAAGGGCTGGTCGCCGGCCGTCAGGTGGTCCAGGAGACCCGGCCCAACAAGCGTCTGTTCCGGGTCACCGACGCCGGTCGCGCCGAGCTGGAGAAGTTCGCCGCAGCCGTGTCGAAGCCCTCGTTCATCCGCGATGATCTGCTCGTCAAGGTCCAGGCCGCCGACCGCATCGGCACCGAGCCGGTCATCGAACAGCTCGAAGAGCGCGCGTCCGCGGCCGAGGCCAAGATCGAGCTTCTCGGCAAGCTGCTGCGGCAGATGCGCGGCGATGTGGACGAGCAGGAGTTCCTCCGCCACGGCGAGCGGATCGGGCCGTATCTGACCTGCCTGCGCGGCCTGGCCTTCGAGCAGGAACACCGGGACTGGTGCCTGCGCATCGCGGCCGTTCTGCGGGAAAGGCGGACCACTCGTGCCGAGCGGTGAATACCTGCGCTACGTCGCCCTGGGTGACAGCCAGACCGAAGGGCTCGGCGACGGGGACGACACGGTGGGCCTACGGGGCTGGGCCGACCGGTTCGCCGAGCACCTCGCGGCCGTCAACCCCTCGCTCCAGTACGCCAATCTGGCCGTACGAGGACGGGTCGCCGGCCAGGTCCGCGCCGAGCAGCTCGGGCCCGCCCTGGCCCTGCGCCCCGACCTGGCCACCGTCGTGGCCGGGGTCAATGATCTGCTCCGGCCCCGCTTCGACGCCGCGGAGGTGGCCGGGCACCTGGAAGAGATGTTCGCCGCGCTCACGGCCGCCGGAGCCCACGTGGTCACCCTCACCTTCCCCGACGTCGGGAAGATCGCACCCCTGGCCCGGCCGGTCAGATCCCGCGTGTTCGACCTCAATACCCGTATCCGAGCCGCGGCCGCCCGTCACGGGGTCACGGTCGCCGAAACCGCCCGGCAGGCGGTCGCCACCGACCCCCGGCTGTGGACCGCGGACCGGCTCCACGCCGGCCCGCTCGGCCACGAGCGGATCGCCGCGGCCGTCGCCCACGCCATCCGCCTGCCCGGAAGCGACGACGCCTGGACGCTTCCCCTGCCGCCCCAGGCGGCGCCCACTCGCCGGCAAGCCGCAGGAGCCGAACTGCGCTGGGCGGCCGCGTTCCTCGGCCCCTGGCTGGGACGCCGCCTGCGCCGGCAGTCCTCCGGCGACGGCCGCACCGCAAAACGCCCGCAGCTCCGGCCCCTGATCGCCAGGCCGGCCTCGCCGCCGGACCCCGGGCAGCGGGTCACTTAACGATGGGACCAGAGCTGGATGGCGGGGTCCAGCCGCCGTAGTCGATGTCATCACGGGGGACGCCAGCACCACTGTCAGGAGGCGCAACGTCGCCACCGCGAGCAACGTCACCAGACCCATCAGGCGCCTCGGGAGGCGCAACATCGCCACCACGAGCATCGTCACCAGACCCATCAGGGTCCTCGGGAGGCGCAACGTCACCACCACGAGCATCGTCACCAGACCCATCAGGGTCCTCGGGAGGCGCAACATCGCCACCACGAGCAACGTCACCAGAGCCACCAGGCGCAGCAGGAGGGTCAGCACCCTGCCGGCCGTCGTCCATGATGATGTCCTCGCCCCTGGGGATCCTGGGGTGCTTGTAGGTGTTAACGGGGTCATCGACTTCGTCAACGGGGTCTTCGACTTCGGAGGCGACGCTCGGGGGCGGAGTGCTCGGGGCGGCGAACGCGGTGGACGACAGCGAGACGCCTCCGGCAGCGAAGGCGGTCGTTGCCATGAGGAGGACGAAGCGTCGGGTCCTTGTGACGGTCATGAGAGAGGCGTCCTTTCGCAGAGCAACGGGATCGGTACGCGGATGAGGCAAGCGGGCTGTCTGCCCGCCCCGTGCCGTCGTCCGTGACTCCCATTGCGCCCCAAGCAGGAACCCGGGTCACGACGCGGATAATCGGGCCTTGACAACGGTCCGGGCCGGCGGCATAGTGCCGCCGGCCCGGACCGTTGTTCTGGTGAGGTACCGCTCCTGACCTGCGGTTACAGCACCGGGAGGTTCTTGCGGAGTTCGAAGGCGGTGACCTCCGAGCGGTACTCCTCCCACTCCTGCTTCTTGTTGCGCAGGAAGAAGTCGAAGACGTGCTCGCCCAGCGTCTCGGCGACCAGTTCGCTCCGCTCCATCAGCGTGATCGCCTCGCCCAGGTTCTGCGGGAGCGGTTCGATGCCCATCGCCCGGCGCTCCGCGTCGGACAGGGCCCAGACGTCGTCGTCCGCGCCCGCCGGGAGTTCGTAGCCCTCCTCGATGCCCTTCAGGCCCGCCGCCAGGAGCACCGCGTACGTCAGGTACGGGTTCGCGCCGGAGTCGATCGAGCGGACCTCCACGCGCGAGGAGCCGGTCTTGCCGGGCTTGTACATCGGGACGCGGATCAGGGCCGAGCGGTTGTTGTGGCCCCAGCAGATGTACGAGGGGGCCTCGCCGCCGGAGCCGGCCGTGCGGGCCGAGCCGCCCCAGATGCGCTTGTAGGAGTTGACCCACTGGTTGGTGACCGCCGAGATCTCGGCGGCGTGCCTGAGCAGGCCCGCGATGAAGGAGCGGCCGACCTTGGAGAGCTGGTACTCCGCACCCGACTCGTAGAACGCGTTGCGGTCGCCCTCGAAGAGCGAGAGGTGCGTGTGCATGCCGGAGCCCGGGTACTCCGAGAACGGCTTCGGCATGAACGTCGCCTGCACGCCCTGCTCCAGCGCCACCTGCTTCATGACCAGGCGGAAGGTCATGATGTTGTCGGCCGTGGAGAGCGCGTCGGCGTAGCGGAGGTCGATCTCCTGCTGGCCGGGGGCGCCCTCGTGGTGGCTGAACTCGACCGAGATGCCCATGGATTCGAGCATGGTGATCGCCTGCCGGCGGAAGTCCATGCCGACGTTCTGCGGGGTGTGGTCGAAGTACCCGGAGTTGTCGGCGGGCGTGGGCACCGAGCCGTCGAGCGGCTTGTTCTTCAGCAGGAAGAACTCGATCTCCGGGTGGGTGTAGAAGGTGAAGCCCAGGTCGGAGGTCTTGGCCAGGATGCGCTTCAGTACGTACCGCGGGTCCGCGAAGGACGGCGAACCGTCCGGCATCAGGATGTCGCAGAACATCCGGGCGGTCCCAGGGGCCTCGGCCCGCCACGGCAGGATCTGGAAGGTGCCGGGGTCCGGCTTGGCGATCATGTCCGATTCGTACACCCGCGCGAAGCCCTCGATCGCGGAGCCGTCGAAGCCAATGCCTTCGTCGAAGGCCTGCTCCAGCTCCGCAGGAGCCACCGCGACCGACTTGAGGAAGCCGAGCACATCGGTGAACCACAGGCGCACGAAGCGGATGTCGCGCTCCTCGAGCGTACGGAGCACGAATTCCTGCTGCTTGTCCATAGCTACATCCTTGCAGTTCAGACGGCCTGTGCACCACCGCCCGGGCAGAGGGGAGAAGTCCCAGTATCCCGACCCGTAGTTTCGGCCACATTACGCAACCCGTATGACATGCGGCACGCCCGTGCCCACTACCATCTGGCCCCATGGGGGGATCCCGGCACAGACGGCGCGAGCGCATCAGGCGCCCCGCGGCGCTGCTGTGCGCCGCGGTGACGCTGCTGGCCGGGCTTTTCCTCTGTCTGAGCGCCGGTGACCCCCACCGCGGCGGCGATCCGGGCACGGGTGCGGCCGCGGGTACGGGCACGCCGCACGCCGCGTCGAGTACGACTGCCCGTGCCAGTGCCGAGTACACCTGCCCGTTCGACCGCTCGGACTGCGGCACCTTCTCGCATCTGGCCCCGGCGGTACTGACGGTCCCGCCGCCCGCCGCCCCGGTCACCGTGGCCGACGTACAGTACGGCGGGCTGCTCCGGGACGCCGCCGCCGTACGCGCCACGGGGGCTCAGGCCCGGGCCCCCGACCTCCATGTCCTTCAAGTGCTGCGGACGTGAGCCGGGACTCGCACCACGGTTGTCGTCCCCCTGTTTCCCTCCCCGCCGAAGGACACCTCCCATGGCTTCCACCAAGAACCAGCACCAGAACAGCTCACGCAAGGCCCGAATAGAGGAGATGCGGCGCGCCGAGAAGGCGCGTGACCGCCGCAACCGCATCATCGCCATCACCGTCAGCGTGGCCGTCGTCGGCGGGCTCGTCGGCCTCGGCGCGTACGTCCTGAACAAGGAGTCGGAGAAGAAGGCGAAGCAGGAGGCGGCCGTCAAGGCGCCGGTGACCGGCGAGAAGAGCTGGGACGCCAAGAAGCTCGGCCGCAACCACGTCACCACGGCCGTGACGTACCCGATGAAGCCCCCGGTCGGCGGCGACCACCACCAGGCCTGGATGAACTGCGACCGTGACGTGTACAAGCAGCCGATCCCGGAGGTGAACGCCGTGCACTCGCTGGAGCACGGCGCGGTCTGGGTGACGTACAACGACAAGGCGTCGGATGCGGACGTCAAGAAGCTCGCCGACAAGGTCGGCAAGACCTCGTACTCGCTGATGAGCCCGGTCAAGGAGCAGTCCGGTGCGATCATGCTGAGCGCGTGGGGCAAGCAGGTGACGGTGGACGGCGCCGACGACCCCCGGGTGGACCAGTTCTTCACCAAGTACGTCCAGGGCCCCCAGACGCCTGAGCCGGGCGCGGCGTGCACCGGCGGACTGGGCGAGCAGTGACGCGGGCGTTGACCCGGACGCACTGGGCCGCCATCGCGGCCGTCGTCCTCGCGCTGCTCGTCGCGGCGGCGGCCACGGTCGCGACGGCGAGCGGCGGATCAGCGGCGCGGGCAGCCACCCCGGCCGAGGACTCGGCGGACGCCGGCTTCGCCCGGGACATGGCGGTCCACCACCAGCAGGCGGTGGAGATGTCGTTCATCGTGCGTGACCGTACGAAGGACGAGGAGGTACGGCGGCTGGCGTACGACATCGCCAATACGCAGGCCAACCAGCGGGGCATGCTGCTCGGCTGGCTGGACCTGTGGGAGCTGCCGAAGATCTCCATGGGCGAGCCGATGGCGTGGATGGCGTCCGGGACGAAGTCCGGTGAGCACGGCGGCACGCACGGTGGGCACGGCGGGCAGGGTGGTCGCGGTGGGCACGAGACGGGTGACGGCTCGCTCATGCCCGGCATGGCGACCAAGGCCGAGCTCGCCGCACTGGCCGAGGCGGAGGGCAAGGAGGCCGAGATCCTCTACCTCCAGCTGATGACCGACCACCACCAGGGCGGTGTGACCATGGCCCAGGGCTGCGCCGACCTCTGCGAGGTCGGTACGGAACGGAAGCTGGCCCAGGGCATGGTGGACGCGCAGGAGTCCGAAATGGCGCTGATGGCTGACCTGTTGAAACAGCGGGGCGCCAAGCCACGCGCCTGACGCGACACGCCTCACACGCGGGTACGCCCGCCCGCCCCGGAGTCTGTGGACACCGGGCCGGGCGGGCGGCCGAGCACCGCCCGGGCGACCGCCTGCGGCTGGTCCAGCATGACCAGGTGTCCGGACGGCTCCGCGACGTCGAAGCGCGCGCCGAGCCGGTCGGCCAGTGCGGCCTGCCGCTCCAGCCACCGCAGCGAGCGCCGGCCGCTGCTCCCGTCGTGGGCGGCGAGCACCGTCACCGGCACGTCGGGGAGCGGGTACCGCGCGCGCAGCGCGAGCAGTTCCGCGGCGACGTCGCGGTAGCGCGCGTTCTCCAGCAGTGCGCCGCGCAGCACGCGCCCGGTGCGGTAGCAGCGGCGTACGAGTGCGTCGGGCGCCGGATCACCGCCGCTCGGGCGCGAGACCCGTACGACCGCCCGGCGGGTGAGCGGACCGAGCGCGGCGGGGGCGCCGACGGCGGTGAGCGCCGATCCGAGGGCTCGGGCGGCGGCCGTACGCAGGGCGGGGGCGGCTTGGGTCCGGGCGTCCTCCTCGACGCTGCCGTCGACCAGGACGACACCGGCGGTACGGACGGGCTGGAGGCGGGCGAACGCCTCCACGTGGAAACCGGCGATGGAGTGCCCGACGACCGTGGCCGGACCGGGCAGCCCGAGCGCGTCCAGCAGCCCCGCGATGCGGTGCGCCTCGCCGGCGGCGGTGGGCGGTACGGCGGCGGGGGCGCTCAGTCCGTGCCCGGGCCGGTCGAAGCGGACGACGGTACGGGAGGGGGTCAGCAGCGGGACCACCGGGTCCCAGTCGTACCAGCTCATCGCGAGCCCGGCGCTCAGCACGCACACCGGTCCGCTGCCCTCGACGACCACATGCAGCGGCACACCACCGACCCGCACGAACATCATGTACGCCCCTCCTGGCCGGCCCACCACCAACGCGCCCCGCCCGCCACCCCGCCTGCAGGCGGACCGCAGGACCGACCGGCCGCAGGCCCCGGGCTGACCGCCGGACGGAGGGACCGCACGCCCGACGAACGCCGTGTCGTTCGTCGCCGAACCGCGACGAACAGTACCGCCGCCCCCGCCCGCCCGGCCGGCCGGCACCGTGCAGCGCCGCGCAGCCGATGGGAGACAAGCCGCTCAGCCGCCGCAGCCGATCCCACGCACGTAGCGCGTACCACCGCTCCACGCGCCGCCGCGGAACCCGCGCTACCGTGCCCCCGCCGACTGACCGGGACCGCCGCGGCGCCGCCGAACCCGCACGCGTGCCGCGCCGGGCCAGGGGCACCGCGCGCACCGCCGCCCGGCCGGCACACGGCACCCGGCGTTCCGCGCACCGCCGCCCGGCTGGCGCCGGGCACGGATGCGCGCCCGGTACCGCCGCCCGCCAGGGCATCGCGTCAGAGCGACGATTACACTGGGCCGCGTGCCTCAACTACGCCTCGCTCTGAATCAGATCGACTCGACCGTCGGCAGCCTCGCCGCCAACGCCGAATCGATCGTCCAATGGACCCGGCACTCCGCCGAGCAGGGCGCCCATCTGGTGGCGTTCCCCGAGATGGTGCTGACCGGCTACCCCGTCGAGGACCTCGCCCTGCGCTCGACCTTCGTCCAGGCCTCGCGCGACGCACTCCGCGCGCTCGCCCGGCGCCTCGCCGACGAGGGATTCGGCGAGCTGCCGGTCGTCGTCGGGTACCTGGACCGGTCCGAGAAGGCCCAGCCGCGGTACGGCCAGCCGGCCGGCGCCCCGCAGAACGCCGCCGCGGTACTGCACCGGGGCGCGGTCGCGCTGACCTTCGCCAAGCACCACCTGCCGAACTACGGCGTCTTCGACGAGTTCCGGTACTTCGTGCCGGGCGACTCGATGCCCGTGATCCGGGTGCGCGGCGTCGACGTCGCGCTCGCCATCTGCGAGGACCTCTGGCAGGAGGGCGGCCGCGTGCCGGCCACCCGGGCCGCCGGGGCTGGGCTGCTGGTCTCCATCAACGCCTCCCCTTACGAGCAGAACAAGGACGACACCCGGCTCGAACTGGTCCGCAAGCGCGCGCAGGAGGCCGGCTGCACCACCGCCTACCTGGCGATGATCGGCGGCCAGGACGAGCTGGTGTTCGACGGCGACTCGATCGTCGTCGGCAAGGACGGCGAAGTCATCGCGCGCGCCCCGCAGTTCGCCGAGGGCTGCGTGCTCGTGGACCTCGATCTGCCGGCCGCGCCGGCCGAGGCGCCGGCGGGCGTCGTCGACGACGGGCTGCGCATCGAGCACGTCGTCCTGTCGGAGGAGCCCGTACCGGCGTACGAGGCCGAGGTCGACGGCGGTTACGCCGACCGCCTCGACGACGACGAGGAGGTCTACTCGGCGCTGGTCGTGGGCCTGCGCGCGTACGTCGCCAAGAACGGCTTCCGGTCCGTGCTGATCGGCCTGTCCGGCGGTATCGACTCGGCCCTGGTCGCGGCGATCGCCTGCGACGCCGTCGGCGCGCAGCACGTGTACGGCATCTCGATGCCCTCGCGGTACTCCTCGGACCACTCCAGGGACGACGCCGCCGAGCTGGCCCGCCGGACCGGGCTCAACTTCCGGACCGTACCGATCGCCCCGATGTTCGACGCGTACATGGAATCGCTGGGGCTGACCGGCCTCGCCGAGGAGAACCTCCAGTCGCGGCTGCGCGGCACCATGCTGATGGCCGTCTCCAACCAGGAGGGCCACCTCGTGCTCGCGCCGGGCAACAAGTCCGAGCTCGCGGTGGGGTATTCGACGCTCTACGGTGACTCCGTCGGCGCGTACGGCCCGATCAAGGACGTCTACAAGACGTCCGTCTTCCGCCTCGCGCGGTGGCGGAACCGGGCGGCGGAGGAGCGCGGCCAGACCCCGCCGATCCCGGAGAACTCCCTCTCCAAGCCGCCGAGCGCGGAACTGCGGCCGGGCCAGGTCGACACCGACTCGCTGCCCGACTATCCGGTGCTCGACGCGATCCTCTCCCTGTACGTGGACCGCGACCAGGGCTTCGAGTCGATCGTCGCGGCGGGCTTCGACCGGGAGCTGGTGGCGAAGACGCTGCGCATGGTGGATCTGGCGGAGTACAAGCGCCGTCAGTACCCGCCGGGCACGAAGATCTCCGCGAAGGGGTTCGGCAAGGACCGCCGGCTGCCGATCACCAACGGCTGGCGCGAGCACGCCTGACGGAGTGTGGGATACGTGGACCGGGGGGGGGGGGGGGGGGGGGGGGAGGGGGGGGGAGAACCCCCCCCCCCCCCCCCCCCCCCCCCCCCCCCCCCCACCACCCCCACCCCCCCCCCCCCCCCCCCCCCCCCCCCCCCCCCCCCCACCCCACCCCCCCCCCCCCCCCCC
>NZ_JBSOPZ010000037.1:0-77777 GCF_053763515.1 Streptomyces mabaensis | reverse complement strand
CCCCCCCCCCCCCCCCCCCCCCCCCCCCCCCCCCCCCCCCCCCCCCCCCCCCCCCCCCCCCCCCCCCCCCCCCGGGCTCGTGGAGTTCCGACAGCGGTTTCCCGGCCGATGGATCGGCCGGGAAACGGCTATGCGGCGACGATCCGCTCGGGTTCGGCGACCGTGACGGCCGCGCGGTCCGGGAGGGTGCGCGGCTGCGTCCTCGGCACCCGGATGCAGGCTTTGACGCACCGCCCGCCGGAGTGCTCCTCGACGTGCACCCACTGCGTCACGTACTTGACGATCTCCATGCCGCGGCCGCGTTCGCAGGGGTCGCAGTCGCGTCCGGGCCTGGGCTGCGGGATGTGGCCCGAGTCCCGCACGGCGACGTAGAGGTTTCCCGCCTCCTGGGCGAGCGAGAGGCGCAGGGTGAGTTCCCCTCCTCCGTACTGGACGGCATTCGCGGCGAGTTCGGCCACGACGAGTTCGGCGGTCTCGCACGCTTCCTGCTCCAGCCCCCATGTGCGCAGCACGGCGGTCGCGAAATGGCGCGCCCGGCAGACCTGGGCCGCCTCGGCCGGCACGGCCAGCAGCGCAGCGTGCGCATCGCGGGTCGGGGCGGGGGGCGATGTGGGGCGGGGGGCGCTGATGCTCAGGTACATGGCTACCTCTGAGGGGGCCAGAGGGACGGGGCGGCGGTCGAGGATCCGGCTGCTTCGACCGGGAGGCGATCTCCCAGGAGAGTGGGAGAACGATCACTTCTGGGATGTTTACGTAAACAGTACCCCAGATTCCCTCAGAACTGAACAGATTGGCGCAAGGTTCACTTCGCGCGGCTGCGGGCGCCCCTGACACGGCTGACCGGACCGAACAGCTCGCGGTCCCCGAGGAACCCCTCCAGCGCCGAGGCCGCCGCGCCGCGCGTCACCGCGTTGTGCGACAGGGCGCTGCGGCGCAGGTCGAGGGCACGCAGGGGCTGGGCCAGGGCGTGGTCGGCGAGCGCGGCGCGGGTCTCGGTGAGCAGCCGGTCGCCCAGGCCCTCCACGACCTGGTTGCCGAGGACGATCACTTGGGGGTTGAAGACGTTCACGAGGCTTCCCACGGCGGCCCCGAGGTAGCGGCCGGTGCGCGCGATCACTTCGGTCGCGACGGGATCGTCCTGCGCCGCGCGCAGTGCGAGGGCGCGCAGGGCCTCGGGGCCGTCGGACGCGCGCAGCAGCGGGTCGGCGGGTGCCACGGTCCGCAGGGTCTCGAGGATGCCGCGGGTGCCGACGTACGCCTCGACGCAGCCGCGGCTGCCGCACCGGCAGGCCCGGCCGTCGAGCTCCAGGCAGGTGTGCCCCCATTCGCCGGCGCTGTTGGTGGCGCCCCGGTACAGCGTGCCTCCGATGGCGAAGCCGGCGCCGACGCCGGCCCGCAGGGTGACCACAACGAGGTCGTCCACGTCGCGCCCCTCGCCGAACCACATCTCGGCGAGCGTGCTCGCCTTGAGCGGGTTGTCCAGGTGGAGGGGCATGTCGACGCGCTCGGCGAGCAGGGAGCGCATCGGCACCTCGCGCCACGACCAGTACGGCGAGTACGTGGAGACGCCGCCTTCCCGCTCGACCAGACCGGGCACGCTCACGCCGGCGCCGAGGACCTGCCGCTGCGGGGTGCCGGTCGCCTCGAGGACCGCGGCGACGCTCTCCTCGATCCGCGCCACGACATCGCCCGGCTCGACGTCGCGGGCCGGCAGCGGCCGCTCCTCGGCGTGCAGTTCGCGCAGGGCGAGGTCGAACAGCTCGGTGCGCACGGAGGTCTCCGCCACGTCGACGCCGATCAGCGCGCCGCGCTCGGCGTTCACGGCGAGCAGGGCCCGCGGGCGTCCGCCGCCGGAGTCCAGCCTGCCCGACTCCACGAGCACGCCGGCGTCGATGAGCTCGGCGGTGAGGTTGGCGACCGTGGCGAAGGAGAGCCCGGTCGCGGCCGCCAGCTCCTGCCGGGTCCGGCCCTCGGCGTCCGCGTAGAAGCGGCGCATCACCTCGAACCGGTTGAGGCACCTGATGTCCTGCGAGGTGCGGTGGGCCACGTGTTCCGTCCTTCGCCGTGTCGGGCCGGGTGACGCGATCTTATTCCGACCCTTGGAAGAATCGCCACCGAGTATTTACAAGGGTTAGACGAATGGTTAGCGTTACGCGGGAACCAAGGAGACTTCATATGCGCCACTTGAGGGCCCGTCCCTGCAGCCCGGACCCCGGCAGGCTCTGCGAAGGCCCGGTGTGGGACCACGACCTGCAGGAACTTCTCTGGGTCGACATCACCGCCGGCCTCATCCACCGCGGCAGCCTGGTCCCGCGCGCTGACGGCAGCGGCCTGCCCGACGTACTGCCCCGCACCGCACTCGCCCCCGGCGGCCAGGTCGGCGCCGTCCAGCCGACCCGCAGCGGGGCCCTGATCGCCGCGGTGTCCACGTCCCTCGTCAAGATCACCGACGACGGCTGCCCTGAGCAGCTGGCCGCCCTGCCCCTCCCCCTCGATGGCGTGCGGCGGCGGCTCAACGACGCCGCGTGCGACCCGCGAGGACGCCTGCTCGCCGGCACCATGGCGTACGACACGACTCCGGGCGCCGGCTCCCTCTACCGGCTCGGGCCGGACGGGCTGCGGGTGCTGCTCGACTCCGTGACGATCTCCAACGGACTGGGCTGGAGCCCCGACGGCGCCCTGATGTACTACGCCGACAGTCCGACCGGCCGCGTCGACGTGTTCGACTACGACCTCGCCACCGGCACGCCCAGCGGCCGCCGGCCCTTCGCCGCCATCGACGGCGGAGTGCCCGACGGCCTGACCGTGGACCGCGAAGGCAACGTCTGGGTCGCGGTCTGGGGCGCGGGCCAGGTACGCGCCTTCGCTCCCGACGGCGTCTGCCACACCGTCGTGGACGTGGGCGCCTCGCACGTGTCCAGCGTCGCCTTCGCCGGCCCCACCCTCGACACCCTCGTGATCACCACGGCGACCGAAGAACTGTCCGAGCAGCAGCTGCACGAGGAGCAGCACGCCGGGCGGCTGTTCGTCTGCCGGCCGGGCATCGCCGGCCTGCCGACCGTGCCCTTCGACGACCTCGTCCCCCAGGAGACGGCATGACCACCCTCTCGTCCGCCCTCGCCGCCGTCCCGATCGTGGCGATCCTGCGCTCCTGCTCCGCCGACCGGTTCCCCGAGGTTGCCGACACCCTGCGCCAGGCCGGCGTCCGCGCCGTCGAGTTCACGCTCACCACCCCCGGCGTGCTGGATGCCCTGCGCGAGTACGCGCAGAGCCTGCCCGAGGGGCTCGCGCTGGGCGCCGGCACCGTCACCACCCCGGGCGAGGCCGAGGCCGCGGTGGCGGCCGGCGCGCAGTACCTGATCACCCCGGCCACCTCGCCCGAGGTCATCGCCGAGGCGCGCCGGCTCGGCGTTCCGGTGCTGCCGGGCGCCCTGACGCCGACGGAGGTCCTCACCGCCTGGCAGGCGGGCGCGACCATGGTCAAGCTGTTCCCCGCATGCGTCGGCGGCCCCGAGTACGTGCGCGCCGTCCGCGCCCCCCTGCCCGACGTGCCGCTCGTGCCCACCGGCGGCATCCGGCTGGAGGACGCCGCCGACTACCTCCGGGCGGGCGCCGTCGCTCTCGGCATGGGCAGCCCCCTCGTCGGCGACGCCTGCGAAGGCGGCGACCTCCGCGCCCTGGCCGACCGCACGGCCCGGCTCGTCGACCTCGTGGCCGGAGTGCCCCGGTGACCGGCCTGGTGACCCTGGGCGAGGCGATGGCCGTGGTCGCGACGGACGAGCCCGGACCGCTCGCGCCGGGGAAGCACGCCAGGCTGTCATTCGCCGGTGCCGAGGCGACCGTCGCGATCGGCGTCCGCCGGCTCGGCCACCTGGCAGCGTGGATCGGCCGGGTCGGCGCGGACGCCGCCGGCACGATGATCGTCGGCGGGCTGCGGGCGGAAGGCGTCGACGTCTCCTGCGTCCGCGCCGAACCCGCCGTTACCACCGGGCTGATGCTCCGCGAACGCCGGACCGCCGACCGCATCCGCTCCGCCTACTACCGCCGGGGCCTCGCCGGCTCCCGCCTCGCGCCCGAGGATGTCGACGAGGAACTCGTCGCCGCGGCCCGGCTGTTGCACATCACCGGAATCACTCCCGCCCTCGGGAGCAGCGCACGTGACGCCGTGCGCCACGCCGTCACCATCGCCCGCAGGGCCGGGGTCACCGTCTCCCTCGACGTCAACTACCGGTCGCTGCTGTGGTCCGAGGACGACGCGGCCGCCGAACTGGGCTTCCTCGTCCGGCAGGCCGACCTCGTCTTCGCCGGGCCCGAGGAGGCGCGACTCCTCGTCGGCGACACGCCCCCGGAACAGACCGCGCAAGCGCTGCGGGCGCTCGGCCCGCGGCAGGCGGTCGTCAAGCTCGGCGCCGAGGGGGCGCTGGCCGTCGTCGACGGCACCGTGCTGACCCAGCCGCCGGTGCCGGTCACGGTCGTCGACCCCATCGGCGCCGGCGACGCGTTCGTCGCCGGATACCTCGCGGCGCACCTCGACGGCGCGTCGCCCGCCGAACGGCTGCGCACGGCCGCGACGTGCGGCTCCTTCGCCGTCTCCGTCCAGGGCGACTTCGAAGGCCTGCCGCGACGGGACGAACTGCCCCTGCTCACCGGCGACGACGTCATCCGCTGAAACGTCGCCGCGCCCCGGTCGGCCCCGACCGCTCTGCGCGACGCCGGCCTCGATCCGAAAACGGACAGGAACCACCCATGCAACGCTTCACCGGAAAGACCGCGGTGATCACCGGTGCCGCCTGCGGCATCGGCGCCGCCACCGCGCTGCGGCTGGCCGCCGAGGGCGCGACCGTCGTCCTCGCCGACATCGCCGACGCGGCCGGCGAGGCCGTCGTCAAGAACATCCTCGCCGACGGCGGCCGCGCCGCCTACGTCCACTGCGACGTCTCGTCCCAGGAGGGCTGGCAGCGGCTCCACGACCGCACGCAGGAGATCGCGGGACCGGCCGACGTCGTGCACAACAACGCCTTCACCCACATCTCCGCCGCGGCGCACGAGCTGACCCTCGACGGCTGGGACAGGGAGATCGCGGTCAACCTCAAGGCGCTCTACCTCGGTGCCCGCACGTTCGTGGACGACCTGCGCGCCACGAAGGGCTGCTTCGTCGCCACCTCCAGCGTGCACGCCCACTTCGGTCTGCCCGGCCACCCCGCGTACGCGGCCTCCAAGGGCGGCATCTGCGCGCTGATCCGTCAGCTCGCGGTCGAGTACGGGCCGGACATCCGGTTCAACTCCGTGCTGCCCGGGCCCATCCTCACCGACGTGTGGGACGAGGTGAGCGAGGCGGACCAGGAGCTGTCCGCCCGCGCCACCGCGCTCGGCAGGCTCGGCACGGCCGACGAGGTCGCGTCCGCGGTGGCCTTTCTGGCCTCCGCCGACGCCTCGTACATCACCGGCGCCGACCTCGTCGTCGACGGCGGCTGGTCCGTCAAGAAGGAGTCCAAGTGAAGATCACATCCCTGCGCACCTACCTCGTCGCGCCCCGCTGGTGCTTCCTGCGCATCGACACCGACGAGGGCGTCACCGGCTGGGGCGAGCCGGTGATCGAGGGCCGCGCGCACACGGTCGCCGCCGCCGTCGACGAGCTGAGCGACTACCTGATCGGCCAGGACCCGCTGCGGATCGAGGACCACTGGCAGGTGCTCACCAAGGGCGGCTTCTACCGCGGCGGCCCGATCCTCTCCAGCGCCGTGGCCGGCATCGACCAAGCGCTGTGGGACATCAAGGGCAAGGCGCTCGGCGTCCCGGTGTGGCAGCTGCTGGGCGGCAACGTCCGCGACCGCGCGCGTGTGTACAGCTGGATCGGCGGCGACCGCCCTGCCGACGTCGCCGAGCAGGCCCTGGCCCGAAAGGCCGAGGGGTTCACCGCGATCAAGATGAACGCGTCGCCCCAGCTGGAGTTCGTCGACACGCCCAAGGCCGTGCGCGGCATCGTGGACCGCGTCGCCCGCGTACGCGAAGCCGTCGGCGAGGACTTCGACATCGCCGTCGACTTCCACGGCCGGCTGACGCTCCCGATGGCCCGCCGCGTCCTGCCCCTGCTCGAGCCGTACCTCCCGTTCTTCGTCGAGGAGCCCGTCGTCCCGGAGCTGAGCGACCACATCGGGGAGATCGTCCGCTCGACCAGCATCCCCATCGCGACGGGCGAACGCCTCTACTCGCGCTGGGACTTCAAGCAGGTCCTCGGTCAGGGCATCGCCATCGCCCAGCCGGACCTGTCGCACGCCGGCGGCATCTCCGAGGTACGCCGCATCGCGGCGATGGCCGAGGCGTACGACACCGCGCTCGCCCCGCACTGCCCCCTCGGCCCGATCGCGCTCGCCTCGTGCCTGCAAGTCGGGTTCGCGACCCCGAACCTGCTCATCCAGGAACAGAGTCTGGGCATCCACTACAACACCGGCTCCGACCTTCTCGACTACCTGGTGGACCCGTCCGTGTTCCGCTACAAGGACGGACACGTGGAGCTCCTCACGGAACCCGGTCTCGGCATCCACGTCGACGAGAAGGCCGTCGAACGCGCCGCCGAAACGGGCCACCGCTGGCGCAACCCGATCTGGCGCCGCCGGGACGGCTCCGTCGCCGAATGGTGACGGCGAGGCGTGGCCGAAGGCGCTGAAGGCCCGCCCCCGGCGTCCGTGCCCCGGGGGACTGTAAAGCGTTCGGGTCTGGCCCGTAGTCGGTGATGACGCCGAGTAGCCATCCGTAATCATGATCTTGTGATGGATGTCAACTCCCTTATCAGGACGGTGTTTTCCGGGCTATCGGCGCTGGTCGTCGAGGACGTGGTGGACGGTGGTGACGCGGTGGTGGTCACGGCCCCCACGCGGGGTGTGGCGGTGCCTTGTCCGGTGTGATGCCGTCGGCCGCGTCGGACGAACAGCTCGTCGCGATGCTGGTCGACCGGGCCCGCCGCGAGGGCCTGCAGCTGACCGGCGAGCGCGGGCTGTTGCAGCAGCTGACCAAGCGGGTGCTGCCTTGACGGTGTCGCCGTCGGCGGTGATCAGCGGGGCATGAGGCCCGACGTCCGCCGCGCGGGGCCCGGCAAGAAACGTCGAACACCAGCACGTCTACGATCCTGCGATGATCACCCTGTCGTTGGACACCACCTCCACCAGCTACGCGGCCGGGCAGTCGCTGGGCGCTTTTGTCGTCGCGGGTGCTGTCATGGCCCTGGTCTGGCGTATGACGCGCTCCTGGCGTCGTGTCGACCCACCCGGCTCGTCTGTGCCGGGGATTTCGTTGCCTGCTCTGCGCGCCAGACGTCAAAGAATCGTGTGGAGCGTGCTGGCGGTCATCGCTGCCGCGGGATTCGTCAAGGCCATCTCCGTCTACAACCCCGAGCCGCGGGCCGCCCAGGCGGGGGCCGACGAGGCTGTTGCTTCGGACGAGGTCCCACGCCGGGTCATCCAGCCGCCGAATCAGCTGGGGCACCACCAACTCCTGACCGGCGAAGACGCGGCGGTCTACGCAGCAGTGCAGGAGCGCAGCAACAAGAAGCGGGGTTCCGGCCGCCAGTGGTGGTACTACGGCACGGACACGCAGGAGCTGACAGCCGTCCTGTCCATCAACACGGTCGAGCAGGACCCGGAGCTGGCTGCGGAGAAGAAGCGCGACTCCTTCGCCCAGGAGTTCCGCAACTTCTTCGCCGGTGCCAAGGCCCGTGACACCGCGTTCTTCGACGCCGGCCCCCTGCCGGGGCGCCTGGGCTGCGGCCACGTCGACATACCCACCGGCGAAGCCGCGATCTGCGGATGGACCGACGCCTACACCTCCGGCATGGTGAGTCTGATCGACATCCAGGATCTGCATGAAGCAGCGCGGATCACCCGAGACTTCCGCGCCGCGTCCGACCGACGCTCCTGAGGAGCGCCCAGCGCCTCGGTATGCGACCAGGCGGCGTCAGTACAGGCGAACGCTCACGGGGCCCTGCACGACCGGTACCGCGACCGGCGCAGCCCTGGCAGCGGCGCCGTGCCTGCGAGCGTCAGGTGGCGGTGGGCCAGGTCCGCAGCAGTGCGGCGATTTTCGCGGCGGTGCAGGCGGGGTCGAGGAGCAGGTCTCGCAGTGCGATGGCGTCGTCGCGGGTGGGTTTGACGGGGATGCCGGCGGCTTCGAGGTACATGACGCCGGTGGCGGCGGCGACGGCGAGGTTGGAGCGCTCCAGCCAGCGGCACCGGCCCAGGGTGTGTACGAGGGCGGCCGCCTTGGCGTAGGGGCCGTCGTAGACGGGCTGTTCGAACAGCTCGGCCCGGTGACGCGCGACAGCGGCGACCGGGACGCCGTAGTCGTCCGGGGCGGGATCGTTGGCGCCGGCCGCTTCGGCGGCCTGCAGGATCCAGGGGACGTCGATGTGCAGCTCCATCAGGCGGCGCGCGCTCCCCGAGGGTTCTGCTGGGCGTCCTCCGCCTCGTCGAAGACGTCCTGGTGCTCGGCCAGGAAGCGGGCGGCCGCGTCCACCGCGCGGGCACGCATACCGCTGGCGTCGTCCTGCACGAGGCGGGCGAGGTAGTCCCCGACACTCAGCCCGAGGTCCGCAGCGCGCTTCTTCGCGAGTTCCGCCACGTCCTGATCGACTCGTGCACCCAGCTGTGTCTTCGCCATACCCGTATGGTAACAGTCGTTACCACCCGTGTGGGGTGCGGGTGTGCAGTAGCGGCCCGCTGAGGTCCGCGACCTTTGAAAGCGGGGGCAGCGCGAGTCGCCGGGGGGATACGCTTCGCCTGCCATACGTCGTCCAGTGGTCCAAGACACCGCACTCGGGTTCGCCCCGATGCGCAAACCCCGGTTCGAATCCGGGCGATGGCCACCCCGCTCTCAGTCCCTCGCCCGGGGGCGCCCGGGGACCGCCGGCGTCGCTGCAGACCGTGGCTGCGCGCCCTGGTAAGGCCACCCGATCCCTGTGGCGAGGAAGACAGTCACTCACGGACAGCAACGCACTACACGACCGGCGGGCCGTGCTCGATGCGGCGCAGCACCGGTGTGAGCCGGTCGAGAGCTTCGCTGGTCTGGATCTGCCGCTCGTCCCACCAGGTGGCTCCCGCCTCAGCCAACGGGCCGATCAGATCACGGGTCTTGGCGGTGTCGCCGCCCGGCGTGGCACCGCCGAGGACGATCTCGAAGGGAGTGCCGCAGTGGTCCTCGCGCTGCTTGCGCACGTATGCGACCAGGTCGCGGACCTGACCGACCGGCGGCACGTGGCCGTGCCTGGCGTCGGTGAACAGGGGGACCGCGCCGTCCCAGCGGGCGGCCCGGCGCATGGGCGGGCGGTTCGGCCAGAAGCCGGCGACCCAGACGGGCGGGCGGGGGCGTTGCACGGTGGCGGGCAGCAACGTCACCTCCCGTGCCTGGTAGTGCCGTCCGTCGTGGTTCACCGGCTCGCCCGACCAGTAACGCTGCAGCAGGTCCAGGCCCTCGTCGAGCCGTTCGGCCAGCACCTTCGGGTCCGTGGTGTCACCGAAACTCGCGTACTCGTCCTCGACGGGCCCGCCCAGCCCCGCGGCGAAGGTGACCCGGCCGCCGCTCACGGCATCCAGGGTCGCCACCTGGCGGGCGAGCTGCTGCGGGCGCCGCCGGGCGACCGGGGTGACCAGCGTGCCCAGCCGGATCCGGGAGGTCGCCAGCGCGGCGGCGGTCAGCAGCATCCAGGGGTCCCCGAAGGGCCTGCCCTGGTGCTTGCGATGCAGCACGTGATCCCAGACGAACAGCCCGTCCCACCCTGCCTGTTCCACCGCCACGGCCACCTTCGCCACGGTCCTGGGATCGGCGAAGTCACCGAAGTTCGGGATGTTGACCGAGAAACGCATCCCCGCATCCTGCTGCACGACACCGGCACCGGCAACCGCTTCGCGGCCTGCAAGTCCGTGTCCGCGCCGAGCAGCAGACGTCCGATGGGCAGGCCCGGTATGCGGTCCGCTGCGAAGTGGGGGGCACCGTCAACGAGTTCGCCCATGGACACGGCATGCGCCGCTGCCGCTACCGGGGCCAGCCGACAGCCCACCTGCAACACGTCTTCACGACCATCGCCGTGGATGTCGAGCGACTCAGCGGCCTGGCGTCAACCGGCGAAGCCCCCTCACCCAGACCGCCGACCGCCTTCCAGGACTTCCTTGAACCAGCATGGAATCCCCCGGCTCAAGTCCTGGCGGGCCGTCAGCGGCTGACCGCTGCCGCCGCCTCCGGCGCGGGCCGTCGAGCCTGGCGTCGGGCCGGCTCCCCCGATCCCCCGCTCCCCCCGGCGCCGGCGCGGACGGTGCCGGCCGCGGCGGCGGGGAGGTCAGGTGCGGCGCCAGGTGTCGCGGCCTGCCATGCCGAACTGCTTGAGGGCCAGCGCCCGTTCCGGGACGACGGCCACAAAGGCCGCGTCCGGGGAGTCCGGGCCGCCGGGCATGAAGTCGTCCAGGTCGTAGTCGAACAGACCGGTCCACAGGCGGCGCTTGGTGTCGAGGTCGGTGTGGACCGTCGCCGTCCCCCAGAGCATCACACCGTCGCCGCTCTCATCCACCTGCCAGTGCATCGCGACTGCCGGATTCACGGCGATGTGGCGTGCCTTCACGCTGCCCGCACTGGTGGAGAACCACAGGGTCTCGCCCTCCCAGGCCGGCTGGACCGGGACGACGTGGGGCTTGTTGCCGGCACCGACCGTGGCGAGATGAGCCCAGCGGGAAAGGCGGGCCGCCTCGGCCTTGACTTCGTCGAGCTCCACTGCACGTTCCTCCTCGATCACAGCCAGATACCGTGCGGCCGGGTGACGGACGGCGCCGCCGGCCTCCTCCCGGTCCGCGGCGCAACGCACACGCAGGCTTCGGGGCGCCCTCGGCACAGCGGACGCGAGCAGCATAGGGCGCCGTGCCCCCGCTGCGCCGTGCGCCGCGCCCTGGCCTCGCCCTGCGCCGCCCCCGGGGCTCGGCCCACGCGCCCGGGGCCTGCGCGCCGCTGGGCTTCCTGCGGAGTGCGCAGGGCCTTGTGCGGGGCCTGCGCGGACCGATGGCCACGACCGTTTCCGTCCTGGATTCCAGGGAACTGCCCTGACGCGAACTGCCCGGTCTCCTCGGGGCGCTCGGCTACGACCCGCTGAACGATCTGGCTCTGCCGGCCGGGATGTACGGGCCGGTCGCCGGCATGCTGCACGCCTACGCCCTGGCCGGGATGCGCCGCGCCAGGGGAGTTCGCCGCACTGCTGGGGCCGTGCAATGCACGCGATGACCGGCCACCTGGCGCCCGCATTCGCGCGCGGCATCGAGGCCGGCCGCTACGAAACGGAACGTCCGCGGCCTCGGCGAAACCAGCAGGCCGTGGGCCCGACCGGCCGGGTGAGCCGGGAACAGGGCGTGGCGGCGGACCTGCTCGCCCCGCTGCGGGCCCTGACCGACCGGCGCGTGGCGCTGGGGGCACGGCACGCAGGGGCTGTCCGGCCTCACCGGAAATGGCGCGCCCGCACGGGCCGGGCGCGGGGACCGGGCCGGGGCAGTGAGGCGCCCCCTCCCCGCCGCGCCCGGTGCCGCCGGCGCAGAGCACCGGGGGGGCCGCCGCCGGCATGCCCGGGTGGCTGGGTGCCGTCAGGGCTGGGTGGGTGCGTCGCCCGGGGGGTGCGGGGGGTCCGGCAGGGGCAGTTCGGCCCAGATGACCTTGCCTTCCGGGGTGTATCGCGTACCCCACCGGTGGCTGATCTGTGCCACCAGGAAAAGTCCGCGTCCTCCCTCGTCGGTGGCGGCGGCGTAGCGCAGGTGGGGTGCGGTGCTGCTGGCGTCGGACACCTCCAGGGTCAGGGTGCGGTCGCGCAGCAGCCGTACCGCCACCGGCGGTGAGCCGTGGCGGATGGCGTTGGTGATCAGTTCGCTCAGCACCAGTTCCGCGCCGAAGGCGAGCGGCGCCAGGTCCCATTCGTCGAGTTTGTGGACGACGACGGCGCGCATGGCGCCGACCGCGCTCGGCTCGAACGGCACCTGCCACTGCGCGACGTGATCGGCGCCCAGGGCCCGGGTCCGCGCGATGAGCAGGGCCACGTCATCGCGGGGGCGGGCCGGCAGCAGGACCTGAAGGATGGCGCGGCAGCTGTCCTCGGGAGACCGGTCGGGGTGGCTCAGCGCCTGGCGCAGCAGCGAAAGTCCCTCGTCGATGCCGCGGGTGCGGTCCTCGATCAGGCCGTCGGTGTAGAACACCAGCTGGCTGCCTTCGCTCAGCTGGATCTCCGCGGTCTCGAACGGCATGCCGCCCAGCCCCAGGGGTGGTCCGGCCGGGATGTCGGGGATGTCGACCGTGCCGTCGGGGCATACCACCATCGGCGGGAAGTGGCCGGCGCGGGAGAGGGTGCAGCGCTGGGAGACCGGGTCGTAGACGGCGTAGAGGCAGGTGGCGCCGAGCATGCCGTCGCCGGTGTGGTGGCTGTCGCCGTTCTGGTCGATGCGCTGGATGAGGTCGTCCAGGCGGGCCAGGAGTTCGTCGGGCGGCGGGTCGAGGGTGGAGAAGTTGTGGACCGCGGTGCGCAGCCGGCCCATGGTGGCGGCGGCGTGCAGGCCGTGGCCGACGACGTCGCCGACGACGAGCGCGACGCGGCTGCCCGGCAGGGGGATCACGTCGAACCAGTCGCCGCCCACCCCCAGCTGGGCGGGCTGGTAGTAGTGCGCAACGTCAACGGCGCTGTGCTGGGGCAGGGCGCGGGGCAGCAGGCTGCGCTGGAGGGTGACGGCCACGTTGTGCTCGCGGGTGTAGCGGCGGGCGTTGTCGATGCTGACCGCGGCGCGGGCGGCCAGTTCCTCGGCCAGGGACAGGTCGTCGTCGTCGAAGGGTTCCGGTTTTTGTGAGCGCCAGAAGTTGACCACGCCCAGGACGACGCCGCGGGCTTTGAGGGGAGCGGTGATCAGGGAGTGGATGCCGTAGTCGAGGATGCGCTGCGCGCGGGCCGGGTCCTGGGCGATCCAGCCCGGTGCATCGGCCAGGCCGGGCACCAGTTCGGCCCGGCCGCTGCCGAAGCCGCGGGCCTGGGGGGTGGAGGGCAGGAAGTCGATCAGTCTGCCGCGCGGGTAGAGGGGCTGGTCGTCGCGGATGCCGCTGACCGCGGTGCGGCGCATGTCGGTGCCGGCGGCGGCGGTGGTGGGCTCGTCGCCGGCCAGGACCGCATCCGCCAGATCGACGGTGACGAAGTCGGCGAACCGGGGGGCAGCGACATCGGCCAGTTCCTCGGCCGTGCGCACCACGTCCAAGGTGGTGCCGATGCCCACTCCGGCGTCGTAGAGCAGTTTCAGCCGTCTGCGGGCGGCTTCGGCCCGGCTGGTCAGGACGCGCATCTCGGTGGAGTCGCGGATGGTGACCACGGTCCCCTCGGGCTGGCCGTGGGGCCGGGTCGGCCGCTGGTTGACCACCAGCAGCCGGTCCCCGGCGGGGAGCACCTCGTCGGTGGCCACCCGGCCGGAGCGCAGCAGTTCCGCCCAGGGCCGGTCGAGGCCGGGCAGCTGCCGGACGGGCCGTCCCTCCGCGTCGGCCGGCAGCCCCAGCAGCCGTCTGGCCTCGTCGTTGGCGAGCAGCAGCCGGCCGTTGCCGCCGGTGATCAGCACGCCCTCACGGACGGCGTGCAGGACCGCGTCGTGGTGCTCGTACATGCGGGTCATCTCCACCGGCCCCAGCCCGCGGGTCTGCCGCCGCAGCCGGGTGGTGATCAGCGCGGTGCCGGCGGTGGCCAGCGCCAGGCCGGCCGCGCTGACCGCGAGGATGACCGGCAGCTGCCGGTCGACGACACCGGTGACGTTCTCCACCGTGAGACCGGCCGACACCAGCGCCACCACCCGGCCGGCGTCGTCGGTGACCGGGACGACGGCCTGGATCTCCTGGCCGAGCGGCCCCTTGACGCTCTCGGTGTGCACGGCGCCGGCCAGGGACTGCTCGATCGTGCCGACGAACCGTTTACCGATGCGGTCGGGCTGGGGGTGGGTGTAGCGGATGCCGCGGGTGTCCATCACCACGATGAAGTCCACCCCCGCCTCTTTACGGGTCTCCTCGGCCAGCGGCTGGAGGATCTTGGACGGGTCGGGGGTCTGGAGTGCCTCGCGCAGGCCCAGGGAGTGGGCGAAGGTCTGCGCGACGGCCACCGAGCGGGTGCGGGCCTCGCGTTCGACGTCGCTGCGCGACTGCAGGACCAGGGCCAGGACCGCACCGGCGGTGAGCAGCACCACGACCGCCACCTGGAGGACGAACACCTGTCCGGCGACGCTTCGCGGGCTCTTCCCGGTCAGTGACCGCACCAAGGCGCCCAGCACGAGTGGAAACGATCGACCACGCTGTCATTTGTAACACCGCCGTGCCCCCGGCCGCCGGACGCTGAACCCGCCCGGCGGAAGTGGCGCAGATCCCGGGGGCGGGCGGGGGCGGGTTGGGGGCGGCGTGGAGTGGCGGACGCCGGTGCGGTGCGGTGCCGGGAGGGTACGGCTATGACAAGCCGGGCGGGCGGGCGCAGCACGTTGCGGCGCCGCGCCGATGCGCTGCGCTGGGCTGGGCCGGTGCGCTGGGCGGTGGCGTGGTGGTGGCCGGCTGGGTGCTCCGCGGCGCTACGCCGACACCTTCCAGGTCAGCTCTCGCGCGAGGCTGGCGACCCACTCGGCGAACTCCGTACGCTGATGCACCTGGCCACCGCACAAGGCGCTGACCTGTGCATCGGTGAGCCGGTTGGGCCCCTGAACCCGCAGCAGAACGCTCATCTCCTGCAGCACGGAGGCCAGCCTGATGGCATCGGTGTGCGCGATCGTGTCGGGCCCGTGGCCGCCGCCCAGGGTCGTGGAACCAGGCATCACGCCCTCCTTTACGGCACCCCCCTTTTTACGGCAGCGTAGACCCGCCGCACGGGGAGCGCCCCCGGGCCAAAGCGCCGGTGCGGTGGCAGGCGGGATACGGATCAGCCGGCGCGGGGGCCGCGGACACGGCCTGGAACTAGGGGCATGACCCAGATACGCCAGAAACCCGCCAGGGGATAATCTTGGATCATTGAGTGCCCCCCGTCGGCTTCAGCCCGCTGCGGGTGGGCGCTGACGTGGACGGCGGCCTGTGCCGGGCGTGACTGTGGATGAGGACCGGGGTGTGAGGCTCCGGTCTAGGCTTCGGTCCACTTCTCCTCGTGGGTGCCGCGTGGCAGGGTGACGGCCATCATGTCGCTGGGGGCGTCCAGTGCGAGGCGGTGCCATCGCCCGCGCGGCACGATGGCCGCGGTTCCAGCCGCCAGCTTGATCTCCTCCTCCTCCTCCTCCTCATCTCCCGGCTGTTCCGGACGGAGGATGAGGCGTATTGCGCCGGTGAGGCAGGAGACGAATTCATCCGCGTCGGTGTGGATTTCCCAGTGGTCGCCGTGGACGTCGGCGTCGGTCTCCGCATGGGCGATCATCAGCAGCCAGCCGTCCCGCTCGAGCTCGGTGTCGGCTGTTGGCTGCTCGGTGTGCACCTGGCCGCCCGGGTGAAGGTGGACCAGGGATCCGAAAAGTTCGATCGGGGTGACAGTCATGCCCAGACGTCCTTCCTGAGGTGGTCTTGCATCGGGTGTGTTGTGGCATGGATGTGGTCGGCCCTGGCTGGCCGCGATCAGTGCGATCACCTCACTCGGCCAGGGCGCGGCGCAGGGCGGCGCCGAGTTCGGCGGTCTGCCGCTGTGGCACCTCGGCGGACAGGACTGCGTGAGACCGGTGGAACGCTGCCGGCCACTGGTGCAGCGTGACCGGCACGCCGGCCAGGAGCAGGCGCAGCGGGTCGAATTCCGCGATGCGATGCAGGCCGGACAGGTCGGCAGCCCGGGCCGGGGCGGCGTACGGCGAGGCAGGTGCGGGGCCCAGGCAGTGCCGGCGCACCGCGGCGACCTTGCCGCCGTTCATCCAGCGCCCTTGGGTCAGCGAGCGTGCGGCACTCCGGCTACGGGAGGACCGCCGTGACCTGCGGGGCGTTCTCGGCCTGGGCGTTTGCGTCACCGCACATCGCTTCCCGGTACAGCGTCTTCAGCGCGTCGTCGATGGGGTGGTGCTGCGGCTTCCCCGAGGAGTCCGGCTCGTTCCACCTCTGGAGGTTGACCGCGACGGACATCTGACGCCTGCCGTCGGCCCGGGTCAGGGACATTGTTCCGGCCCCCCAGACCGTGCCGTCGTGCCCCCAGAAGGTGCCGCAACCCGGGATGTCGACCTTGTGCAGCCCGAGGCCGTACTGGATCGTCGTTCCGTCCAGGGCGATGACCGGGATCGTGCGCTGCATCTCCGCCAGCGATCTCCTGTTGACGATCTTGCCGTCGAGCAGCTTGGCGTAGAAACGGCTGAGATCGTCCATGGTCGACACCAGAGCGGCCCCCGTCCCCGTCCAGGACATGTTGTAGACGCTGTAGTCACGCGGCGGGTCGACAAGGCCGAACAGGGCCTCGTACATCCGCGAGTGCGGCCCCTTGATGCGCGGCCCGGCCGGAAACTCGGTGTGCAGGAGTCCGGCACGCTGGATGACGTTTTGGGTGATGTACTCCTCGGCCGGGGTACCGGTCACCTCTTGCAGCAGCTTGCCCAGGAGCAGCCAATTGGTGTTGGAGTACACCCCCGTGGGGCCGCCGGGCTCACCGGTGGGCGGCGCGCCCAGCCCCAACTCGATCAGCTCGGCCGGGCGGAACTGCCTGAACCGGTTGTCGTCCAGGCTCTGGGGCGAGGGCGTCTGGAGGGACGGGAACGCGTAGGGGATGTAGTCGGGGATGCCGCTGCTGTTGTTGAGCAGCATCCGAACCGTGATCTTCCTGCCACGCTCTCCCGGCACCAGCTGGGGCAGGTAGTCGCCGATCGGCGCGTCGAGCCGGATCCGGCCCTGCTCGACCTGCTGCATGACGGCGGCGGCGGTGAAGGTCTTGGTGATGCTGCCGACGCGATGGCGCATGTCGGGCCTGACGGGGCGGCCGGTGATGACATCGGCGACCCCAAAGGCGCCGCGCCATGTCCGGTCGCCATCGCTCACCTCGCCGTACACCCCCGGAATCCCCGCGCGGTGCACACCGTCCATGGCGGACTTCAGCTCCACGGGATCGAAGCCGGCCGACGGGCTCGCGCCGGCGGGCACGGTCGTGGTCCCGCCCGTGGCGGGAGCCGCCGTCACGGTGCCCGCACAAGCCGTCAGTGCGGCCACGCTCGCGCACATCATCAGTCGGATCTTCAAGGCATGAGTCCTTTCACGGTCGATGAGTGCAACGGGGACCTTCCCCGGGCCTTGCGGTATCCACGGCTCATTCGGCCAGAGCGCGGCGCAGGGCCGCGGCGAGGTCGGCGCTCTGCCGCTGCGACACGGCGGCGGACAGGATCGCCTGCGACCCGTGGAAGGTGCCGGGGTACTGGTGCAGTTCGACCGGTACCCCGGCCTGCAGCAGACGCAGCGCGTAGGCGATGTCCTCGTCGCGGTTCGGGTCGAACTCCGCGGTGGCGATGTAGGCGGGGGGCAGGCCGGAGAGGTCGGCGGCCCGGGCCGGGGCGGCGTACGGTGTGGCGGGCCGGGAGCCCAGGTAGTGCCGCCACGATGCGGTGATCTTGTCGCGGTCGAGCCAAGGCGTGTCGGTGAAGTGCCGTTGCGACCACGTCTCCTGGCGGTCGTCGAGGCCGGGCTCGTTGAGGAGCTGCAAGCGGATCGGCGGTCCCTGCTGGTCACGCGCCCGCAAGGCCACGGCGGCCGCGATCGCCCCGCCGGCGCTGTGTCCTGCGACCGCGATCCGGTCGGGGTCGATGCCGAGGTCGGCCGCGTGCTCGGCCGTCCAGGTCAGGACGGCGTAGGCGTCGTCCAGGGCGGCCGGGAAGCGGTGCTCGGGAGCCCGCCGGTAGTCGACCGAGATCACCACCGCACCGGAGCTGTCGGCAATCCGGGTGGCCCAGGGGTGCTCGGTGTCCAGGTCACCCATGATGAGGCCGCCGCCGCGGAGCCAGACGACGGCGCCCTGTGCCCGGTGCGGGCGGTAGATCCGCACCGGCACGGCAGGGTCGGCGGGCACCGTCCGGTCCTCGATCTCCATGTCCGCGAGGTCCGGTGCCGGCCGCGAGGCGGCCAGCTCGGCGAAGATCTTGCGCGCGGCGACCGGGTCGGCCCAGTCGGGCTTGGGAAGGAACGGGATGAATGCTTCGAGTTCGGGATCCACGACGACCATCCTCACGGCCGCCGCCCGGGGGGTCACCCGCCAACTGTCGCGCATCGGAGGCCGATTACGCACCGCTCGGCGTGCCCGGACCTCCTGCCGTCCTTCTATCCTTCCGGCATGGAGGCACTGGCCGTACGGCTGTCGGGACTGGATGCGTACGTCGACGGGGCGATCCGAATCGTCGCGTTCTACGACACGCTGATGCGCCGTCGGGTCGATCCCCCCGCGCTCGCCCGGGCCTCGGCGGGCCTGGCCGAGTGCGTGGCCGGGATCCGGCTCCACGGTACGGGGCGGGCGATCCGCATCTCGCCCGAGGGCCAGGAGGTGTCCGCCCCGCCTGCATCCGCGTCCACTACCGTGCCAGTCACCCTCGACGAGGAGGAGATCGGCATGGTGTGGCTGGAACGGCCCGGCCCGCCCAATCCGCTCGACGAAGTACTGCTGGACCGGCTCGCCATCGCCGCCGCGGGGGTCGCCGAGCGGTACGGTCCGGCCCGCACCACCATGGCCGACCCCGCCCTCGTCGAGCTGGTGATCAGCCCCGACAGCGACGAGGCGGCCCGCGCCCGCGCGCTACGGCTGCTGGGTTTCGCCGCCGGCCTGCCGGTCGGTGTCCTCGTCGTCCGGACGCCACTTCCGCTGGACCAGGTCGCCGCACTGGTCTGCCCGGCCCGCCCGGTCAGAGCGGCACCGCTCACCGGCATGGGCGTCATCCTGGCCGCCACCGTGGACCTGGCCCGCTTCCCGGACGGCGTACGCGCGGGCATCGGCGCCGCCGATAGTCCCGACCGATCCTGGCAGCAAGCCCGCACCGCCCTCCGCTTCACCACCCCACGCGAACCTGTCGTCCACTACGACGGCCTGGGGGCGTTGGCGCTACTCGCCCAGGTACCTCAGGACGCCGCACGCGACAACGTCGACGTGGCCGCGATCGCCCGCATCGCCGGCAACCCAGAAAATCTGCAGACTCTGCAGGCCTACTGTGACACCGGCTCCCTGCGCCGGGCCGCCGACCTCCTGCACCTGCACCACAGCAGCGTCGCCCGCCGGCTCGAACAGATCGGAAAGAGCCTGGGCATCGACCTCACCGAACCCACCGGACTGATACGGGCCAGGCTCGCCCTCACCGCATGGCGGCTACTCAGCGACTGAGGAAGATTCGCCTCGCCACTGAGACAAGGACTCAGCAGGACTCAGGGGAACTCACGAGATGTCACACAAGTCGCGGGTAGTCACCCGCCCGACAGAGCTTGTTCTTATGGTCCGGACTGGTCGCGTTCGGTGATGGTCTCGGGGCGTCTGACGGTTTTGCCCACGTCGTAGCGGGTGGCGGGCCGCTGGTTCTTCGAGCCCAGGGGCCTGCCGGGGCCGGGCCGGTTCGGTTTCGGTGCACGGGCCGGGCAGGGCAAGTGACCGCGGAGGTTCCGAAACCCGCGCCGGACGCGGGCCGGGGTGAGTCGGCCGGGCTGGGCTGGTCGTTCCCACGGGCGGCGGAGGTCCTCGGCCAGTGGGCGGGCGAGCCTGAGTTGGGTGTGGGAGGTGATGATCAGCCACGTCCAGCGGTCCGCGGCCTCGGGGGTGCGGGTCTTCGGGCGGGTCCAGCCGAGGGTCTGCTTGATCATCCGGAAGGTGTGCTCCAGATCAAAGCGTCTGCGGAACGCCTGCCAGCGCAGATCGACGTCCTCTCCGCTCATGCCGGTCCGGGAGGTCCACAGCCAGAGGGGCAGCGGGTCGCCGCCACCGGGCAGGTGGTCAACTTCCAGGCGGATCAGGGTGCCCTCGATGATGGGGAGTTCGCTGTCGTGGTCGATCCAGGCGGAGCGGGTGGTGAGGCGGGGGTGGATGCGGTCCCAGGTCATTGTCTGGGCGATGCCGTACCGGTCGGTGACCTGGGTGGTTGTCGCGTCCGGCTCGCCCCAGGTCGATGCGGCCGCGGTTCAAGGCGTCGTAGAGGGCGCCGTGTCCGCGGCGGTGTTCCGCCAGCAGGGTCAGGTCCACCGGCGTCCGCACCGGCCCGTCCGCACACAGCAGGGCGTCGGTCAGCTCGAACAGTTCGTCACGCCGGGCGTTCAGACACGCATAGAAGTCGTCCCGGAAGTGTGACGCCACAGAGAACGCATCCCGCTGGACATCGTCATGCGGCAGACTCATTCGCCCACGGCCTTCGTGCTGGTCAGGTGCTTCTTTGGTCGGAGCACAGGATCAGGCGAAGGCCGTGTTCACGTCCCCGGAATCCCCATACGGGCGATCACGTTCGTGGCCAGACCAGAAAGAACAAGCTGATCAATACGAAAGCATGTCGAGCTGGCAGCCAATGGTGGCGATATCGGCGTCGTCGGCGTTCCAGAACTCTGCCGAGACGTCAAAGCGGGCCCTGGGCATCTCCTTCGGCAGGGCGAACGTGTAAGTCAGGGTGAATTCCCCAGCGGGGATGGTCGAATCCTTCTGCTGGTCCACGGTCATGTTCACAGCGGCCTGTCCCACGGTGGTCGAGCTGGCACGCAACTCCGCGAACAGGTCGAACTGCTTGCGCAGGAGCTTGATCAGGCCAAGCTTGACCGTGACGTCGATGTACGCGCCGTCGGTGATGTCCGCGCTGGTCGTTCCGGTGATCGTGATTTGAAGGTCCTTGCCAGGCGCCGGGGTCGTGGGCGTGGCGGTCATGCTGTCGATGGTGAGCAGGTCTTCGCCGTCACCGGCATCACGCAAGGTGATCGATGTCATACGGAGAGTCTATGGCATGGCCAGCTGGCAATGGATCAAAAGCAGGTCGCACCCCCTTCTGCGACTTGCATGGTGCGAAGATTCGCGCTCAAGGTGCCCCGCCTCGCGAAACTGCTGCGGGTGCCGACCCCGGCCGAGCCGTGGACCGGGGCAGCCCTTGCGGCCCGGCACTCCGCCCTCCGGCTCCGGTCGACCCGGACACCCCAGGCGCCGACATCCGCGTCGGTACGCACGCTGCTCGACACCGGCCAGGAACTCGACTGCCAGCTCGACGCGCTCAGCAAGCACGGCATCCCCCGGGAGAAGATCTTCAGCGAGAAGATCAGCACCCGTATCCGGTCCGCCCGCAGTTCGCGGCCGCGCTCGCCGTGGCCCGCGAGATCAAGGCCCATGCCCCGCATTGCCGGGTCATCTTCACCGTCTATGAGATGAAGCGGCTCGGCCGCGACGCGGCCGAACTCACCGCGCTCGCCGACCACCTGACCGCCCACGGCCTGGTCCTGGACATGCTCGCCGGCCCCCTGCAGGGTATGTACGACCAAAGTGGCCCCGGCCGGCTGCTGTTCGCGTATCTTCGCGGTGATGGCGCAGACCGGGCGGGAGAACATCCGCGAGTCGACGCCGGAAGGGCTCGACACCGCGGCCCGCAAGGGCAGACACGGCGGCCGGCCACCGGTCATCACCGACGACGTGCTGCACACCGTGCTGCGGCGCCGTGCGGGCGGCGAGTTTGTCGAGCAGATCCAGCCCGGCCTGATCATCCCCACCGGCAAGCAAGGGCCAGAGCCCCGGCGTCGCCGGCATCCATCGGGCCCTCGCCGAGCACGGGAAGGCCCAGGCGTACCCCGAGGCCGTCGAGGCGGCGCACGCCGACTTCGAGGTCCTGCAGTCCACCGCCGACGTCCCGCGCCCCCGCGCGACCCGGACCCTCACGCCGGACGGGCGGATCGTAACGAGCTGTCCAGACTCCAAGATCATCCCGTGGCGGGTTTCTGGCGCATCCGGGTCATGCCCCCGACTAGGGGCTCGGTGCCGTTCCGCGCGGGGCCGCCGGCCGGTCCGCTGCCGGCGCGGGTGCCGCCGCCGGCGCCGCGGGGGTGGGGGTGGGGGTGGGTGCGGTGGGGGGGTGCGGGGTGCACGTGACCTTGTCGCGGGGCGTGTAGTGGGTCTTGAAGTCTTCCCGCCCGACTTCCCGGCCGTCCTGCATGAACAGGCGGCCGACCAAGACGTCGAATCCTTCGAGGGGGGTCTGGACCTCGCACGCGGGGCCGCTGCCGGTGCGGGTGCCGGGCTGCTTGATGTGGGTGCGCGGCCCCTGGGTGGCGCGTATCTCGTCGTACTTCTTCGTGCCGAGGAAGGTGACGGTCACCGAGGTGCCGGTGGATTCGGCCCGGATGTAGAGGGCGTGGTCCAAGGTGTTGGCCCAGCGCAGGTCGAGCGTGCCCCAGGCGACGGTGGCCTCGCGGCCTTCGGGGTAGCGCTCGATGTAGAAGGAGTGCGCGCCGTACTCCACGGGCTTGACGCCCGCGAAGAACATGGCGTTGAACATGGTGGTGGCGACCGCCGAGACGCCGCCGCCGGGCGACTTCACATACTGGCCGTCGTTGATCATGATGCCGTCGACGAAGCCGTTGTCCTTGGTCCGCTCGCCGACCGTGCGGTTGAAGCTCCACTGCGCTCCCGGACGGACGAGGGAGCCGTTGATGAGTTCGACGGCGCGGGCGATGTTGGTGCTGCGGTAGGGGGCGGGCGGGAAGGAGACGGTGAAGGAGGAGACCTTCTCCTTGATGCCGAGCCGCTGCGCGGATGCGCCGGTGAGCTGCGGCTGGACCGCCACGGTGGCCAGCTTGCCGGTGCGGGCCGCCTCGCCGGAGCCGGTCAGCAGGGGCCAGACGGCCTGCTTGAGGGTGGCGGCGGTGACCTGCTGCCCCGCGCGGCCCTCCTGCGCCACTGCCACCCGGTCGCCGTCGAGCCGCAGGACGGCGTCGCGGGGGCCCGGGACGGCCTGCCGGACCGGGCCGGCCACGGCCGGGTCGGCGAGCAGGCCCGGTGCGTCCAGAACCGGCACCAGGCGGTGGGCCCGGTCGGGCTTCATCGCCAGGTGCCGGCCCAGGACGGCAGGGGGAAGGGATATGCGGGTGCCGGAGAGGTTCAGGGTCAGGGGGCCGGACATCGCGGGCTGGGCGAAGTCCCGCAAAGCCTGTTCGGTGGCGGGCCGGCCGATCCGCGGCGGTGTCTTCTTCACCGGCATCACCACGGGGCGGGCATCGGGAGTGCGCAGGTAGGCCTCGCGCAAGGTATCCAGGGCCTGCTCGGGGTTCAGGGTGAGGCCGCCGACCGCAGGCACGGCCCGGGCTTTGCCGCCGGCGAAGGAGATCGCCCCGTCGCGAGCCTGCCGCTCGGCGGCCGCAGCGATACGGGCGGCCTCGGCCCGGCCCCTGGGTGCGTCCATGCGGATCACCGGCTCGACGTCCCGGCCGTCGGAGGTGAACAGCCGGCCGATCCCGGTGAGCGGACCGGATGCGGTGCCGGCGGCCCGGCGGGCGGTCGCGGCGGTGTCCAGGGACAGCCCGAGCGTGCGGGGATCGACCCGCTCGGTGCGCTCGGCGATCCGCATCGTCAGCGGCGCCGCGAAGGCCGGGCCGAGCTTTTCGTCAAGGACCCGCTGGGCCCGCGCGGCGGGCATCCCGCCGATGTCGACCCCGCGCACCGTGGTGCCCTCGGCGATGTCGTCGCCGGCCGCCAAAGCCGTGGTGCACAGGCCGCCGAGCGCCAGTACGACAGCCCCGCCCGCCAGGGGCAGAGCAATCCGCCAGGTAGCGGTCCTGCTGAGTGCGCGTTCCATGTCAGTCCTGTCTCTCCCGGTGGCGCCGGCAGGCCGAAAGGCGCATGGGGCCGCCAGAACAGCCAGGTGTACGGGGAATCACCCAAAATAGTGCACCGCGGGTGAAATGCGGTGGGGATGTAATTGTTGTCACCCGGCAGGCCAGCCACTCGAGGTGGTGAGGTCTTTTCACGGGCCGTGCTCATCCGCGGCTGGACCACCGGCTCGCGGGCCGTTGCCGCTGGGGCGGCAAAACGGCGGCCCGCACCGGTGCGGGGCGGCGGGTCAGGGCCCCGCGCTGCTCGCTGCGGGCGCGCCCAAGCCTTCCCTGCCGTCCCTTTTCCCCTCCCCCATGCTTGCCGCCGTGGCCTGCCGTCCCGGGGAGCCGCCAGCGGGCGGGGAGATGACCGCCGTCGCCAGACGCCGGGGGCTTGCCGCCCCGGGGGAAGGGCGGCTGGCTGTCAGAGCAGTCCGTTCCAGGTCCACCGGGGAGTCGGTCCCGGGTCGCCGAGGTCCGTCCCCGCCGGGGCGGCGGAGACCTCGCGGGCGATCCGCGTGCCCCAGTCGAAGTACTCGATGATGCGGCGGCGCAGCAGTGCGTCGTCCGGGAGCTCCTTCTCGACGGCGGCGGTCATGAGTTCCATCCAGCGCAGGCGCTGTTCCTCGGTGATGGAAAGGCCGAGGTGGGAGCGCAGCAGGGCCTGGTGGCCGCCGAGTTCGTCGGTGAAGCGGGTGGGGCCGCCGAAGACTTCGTCGAGCCAGACGGCGACGTGCTCGATGTGGGTGCGGCTGAAGCCGGCGAAGACGGGGGCGAGTACGGGATCGGCCAGGACGCTGTCGTAGAAGGTGTTGCTCAGCCGGCGCAGGGCGTCAATGCCGCCAGCGGCCTCGGCCAGGGTTGCGTGGCGCTCGCTCATGTCGCTCCTGCCGTGGGGGACGTCACGGTCCTGTTGCCCGTCGTGCCTCGATCTCTTCAGTCCCTTCAATATCGCCGATCCGGGGGCCGATCGCGGCGCAGTTGCCGAAACCAGGCGGCTGACGCCGTGGCACGCCCCCGAGACGGACATCGGCGTGCTGCCGTGGCGGTGGTGGGCGGGAGCCGTTCATGGCGCCCAGACCGGCTGCTCGATGCTGAATGTCGCCGCCCGGCAGGAGCAGGCGAAGGCCCGCAACACTCCAGCCGGCCCCGACGAGGACCCCACCCGGTGCCGCCGCTTTCGAAATCTCGCCCGTTCCCCGGGGGCCGCCGCCCGGGACAGGCGGCCCCCGGCCGGCCGGGGGGCCGGTGACAGGCGTGGCGGGCCTGGCCACATGTGCTGCGTTGGTGCTCGGTGCCTGCCGGGATCATGCTGGTCAGTAGAGCTCTGGCCGTGCAGGTTCCCGTAGGGGCAGCGGGGACAAGGAACTAGCGAGGGCGAGATGAGCGGCGATGGAGCAACTTCCCACCCCTCCTGGTGAGCGGCCGGACCAGGCAGAGCGGCTGACCCCGGCAGATGGGCAGCCGCAGGCAGCGGGCGGTTTTGTTCCGGCCTACACGGCCACGGTCACCCTCGATGAGCAGGGCATCGTGACGGGATGGAGCGAGGGGGCGCGGCAGCTCCTCGGCTACACGGCCTCGGAAGTGGTGGGGCGGTCCGGCACGTCTCTGCTCGCCGAGGACGCCGGCGACAGTACGCGGCGGCCGCCGGACGGAGGGGAACGGTGGAGCGGCAGCCTGGCGCTGCGGCACCGCGACGGCCACCGGCTCCAGCCTGCACTGCTCGCCCACCGCCGCCACACGGACAGCGGGAAGACCGAATGGCTCGTCGTCTCCGCCGTGCCAGGCCGGCTGGCCACCCCGGACAGCGAGGCGGCCACCGCCCAAAACCCACCGGGCATCCCCGAGAGCGAGCCGGGCAGGCCTGGGAGCGGTACGGGCGTGCGCGGAGGTGAGCCAGGCGTGGCCGGGGGTGAGGCGGCCACTCCCGGGAGCGAGCCGGGCAGGTCTGGGAGTAAGCCAGGCACCACCGGGGGCGAGGCGGGCGGGCGCGGAAGTAAGCCGGCCACCATCGGCAGTGAGCCGGGGCTGCGCGGGGGTGAGCCGGCCGCCGCTGGCCCGGGCGCGCGCGGGGGTGAGGGGGGTGTGCCGGGGGGTGAGGGTGAGGCGTTGCGGGAGTGGGCGTTCACCCAGTCGCCCTGCATTCTGGCGATCTTCGATGCGGATCTGCGGCTGGTACGGGCGAACGCCGGCATGGAGCGGGCGCTGTCCCTCACCGAGGCCCAGATGCGCGGGCTGCGGCTGCCGGAGATCGCGCCGTATCCCGGCAGCGAGGAGGCCGAGCGCCGGATGCGGCGAGCCTTCGACAGCGGTGAGCCGCAGGACATGGAGGCCTACATCCGTCCCACCGGGGTCAGCCCCGAACGCGGCTGGTCGACCTCGCTGGCCCCGCTGAAGGACCCCGGCGGCCGGGTGCGGGCGGTGTGCCTGGCCGCCCATCGCCGGGGCGAGGAGCACCTGGCCCGGCAGCGGATGCTGCTGCTGGGCGACGCCGGCGCCCGGATCGGCACCACCTTGGACATCACCCGTACCGCGCAGGAACTGGCCGACGTCGCCGTCCCCCAGCTCGCCGACTTCACCGCCGTCGACCTGCTCGAGACACCCCCGCACGGCGACGAGACGCCCCCCGCCGCCCCCGGGCCGGGGCCGGCTGCGGGGCCGGTGACCATGTGCCGTACCGCAGTGCGCTCGGTCCTCGAAGGCAGCGTGGAATCCCCGGTCGCGGTCGGCGAGCAGACCGTCTACCCGGCACTGTCCCCGCCGGCGGAAGCCCTGGCCGCCGGCCGCGGCGCACTGTATGCGATGACCGACTCCGCCATCGCCCGATGGGCGGCCAAGGACCCCACCGCCGCCTGGATCCGCGAATACGGCACCCACTCGGTGATGGTGGTGCCCATACAGGCCCGCGGCCTCACCCTGGGCGTGGCCCTCTTCAGCCGCCACCAGCGCCGCGAACCCTTCGAAGCGGACGACCTGCTGCTGGCCGAGGAACTCACCGCCCGCGCGGCCGTCAGCATCCACAACGCCCGCCGCTACACCCGCGCCCGCACCACCACCATGGCCCTGCAGCGCAGCCTGCTCCCCCAGACCCTGCCCCAGCAGTCCGCCCTGGAAATCGCCTCCCGCTACCTGCCCGCCGGCACCCGGGCCGGCGTCGGCGGCGACTGGTTCGATGTGATCCCCCTGTCCGGCGCACGAGTCGCACTGGTCGTCGGCGACGTCGTCGGCCACGGCATCCGCGCCTCCGCCACCATGGGCCGGCTCCGCACCGCGGTCCGCACCCTGGCCGACGTCGACCTGCCCCCCGACGAACTCCTCACCCGCCTGGACGACCTGATCATCCACCTGTCCGCCGACGAGGGCAGCACCGACCCCGCCGAGGAGACCGCCGGCGGCATCGGCACCACCTGCTTGTACGCGGTCTACGACCCCGTCTCACGCCGCTGCACCCTGGCCCGCGCCGGTCACCCCCCACCCGCCGTCGTCACCCCCGACGGCGCGGTCTACTTCCTCGACGTCCCCGCCGGCCCGCCCCTGGGCCTGGGCGGCCTGCCCTTCGAAACCATCGAAACCGAACTACCCGAAGGCAGCCTCCTGGCCCTCTACACCGACGGCCTCCTCGAAGCCCGAGACCACGACATCGACGAGGCCCTGGACAAAATGTTCGCCGCCCTGGCCCGCCCCGCCCCCACCCTCGACACCGTCTGCGACCGGGTCCTGACCGCCCTGCTCACCCACCGCCCCGACGACGACATCGCCCTCCTCATCGCCCGCACCCGCGCCCTGCACGCCGACAAAGTCGCCGCCTGGGAACTACCCTCCGACCCCGCCATCGTCGCCCGCGCCCGCCAGCACGCCACCGACCAGCTCACCACCTGGGGACTGACCGACGCCACATTCATCACCGAACTGATCGTCAGCGAACTGGTCACCAACGCCATCCGCTACGGCCACCCCCCCATCCACCTCCGCCTCATCCACGAAAACACCACCCTGATCTGCGAAGTATTCGACTCCAGCAGCACCGCCCCCCACCTCCGCCGAGCCCGCACCTACGACGAAGGAGGCCGCGGCCTGCTCCTGGTCGCCCAACTCGCCACCCGCTGGGGCACCCGCCACGCCCCCATCGGCAAAACCATCTGGGCCGAACAAACCGTTCCTAATCAGTGATCAGGAGTGGGTCTTGGACCCACAGCCTGGCACTGCGCGCATCCCGAACGGTTTTGGATGCGCTGGTCGCCCGCGTTCTCTGTTCAGTCCCCGTCCGGCGGCGGGTTTCCTCACGTCCTCGCGTACCAGGTTCGGCCTGGACGGTCCGATGCCGCGACGATCGCTCTGGTCGTAGCGGGGCGGTGCCGTCCTCCCCCAGCCTTCGGCCGGGGGTGCCCCCAGCCGGATCGGGTGCCCGAGGGCGCGTCGTCCGATCGCGATGCTCGCGGCATCGTGACGGGACAGCTTTCGGCGCGGGGTGGCCAGCGGCTTGCGCCAGTGCTGGTCTCCCCACACCGAGGTGTAGGCCGAGTCCACAGCCACGATCGACAGGCCCATCTCGACGGCCATCGACACCAACCGGGCCTTGAGCTTTCCGGTCGGGATACCGGAGATGAGCTGCCGGAACTGCTTGCGCCGTCCGTGCTTATCGCGGGTCTTCTCCGCAGTGAAGTCCAGATCCTCAATCGCGATGGCGGCGACACCGACGCGCTTCGCCCAGTGCAGCAGGCGGGTGATGGCGTGCCGGATCTGCGCGTCCCGATGCTGGGCGTTGCCGGACAGGTCGTAGGGGAACTGATTTGGTTCGCCGGCCGGGTTGCCGTGTGCATCGAGACGGTAGGCGGCGAAGTGGTCGGCGTTGGTGTCCACGCCGACCACGCCGTGGGCCCGTGCGGTAGTCAGTGGGATGGTCTTGACCACCGGACGCTGCCAGGACGCGGTGAGGTACCAGCGCCCACGGGCAATGTCGCAGTGGACGCGGTAGGCCACGGCCCGGTTCACGCTGATGCGGTCGGACCACTCCTGGCCCCGGTGCGCGAACGCGACGCGGGAGGTAAGGAAGTACCGGCCATGCTTCGTGTTCGCCAGGTGCGCCAGCGGCGAGGGCAGCTTGATACTGATCTCGCCGTCCGGGGTGACACGGATCGTCTCATTCCCGTACCGCTTCCCCGACTCGCCGTCAGCGGCGAGGAACCAGCGTTCGGCCTCCCAGCGCTTGCGCCACTGCTCCTCGGTGAGCTGCGCGGCTTGGAGATTGTGCCGGGTGTTGAGCAGGCGTCGGCCGCCGCGAACGACGTGGACGCGCCCGGCCTCACGGTCGGTGCGGGCTACGTCGAGCCGGTGTTCCAGCGTGTGCAGGCGACGGGATTTGTGAAACCACTCTTCCTTGGAGCGGTATCCGCCTGGTGCCCGCTTGGTGCCCTTCTCCCCGATCGGCTGGGACAGCCGGTGCATCAGCGTACGGACGCCGGCCTCAAGGTTGTGAATATGCGCGAGCTGGCAGCGACGCGACAACGCCCACTGGTCATGCGTGGCCTTGGTGATGCTGCCAGCCCACCGTGAGGAGGACTCGGCGGTCAGGCCCTTGAGCCGATCGCGTATCGCCACACCGGACGGACCCAACGCGACGAACGACGGAGCTATCTCACGGAGCTTCTTCTTCGGCTCAGTCACCAGCAGCCGCCGCTTCCAACGCCTTCTTGGCGCGGTTCTTCGCCGAGCCGCGGCCGTACAGGCGGGCGCACAATGAGGTCAGGACCTCAACCATGTCCCGCACGAGGTCGTCCTCGACTTCACCGTCATCAAGGACGACGAGGAGACGACCAGCAGCTCCGAGAGCGGCCTCAACGAGTTCGGTGTTCATCAGGCCGAGACGGTCCCGGTGCTCAACCACCACGGTGGTCACCTTCGGATCGGCGAGCAGCCGACGCGCCTTCGTGCGGCCCACGTTCATGCCAGAGGCGATCTCCGACTCGACCCGGACCACGGTGTGTCCGGCCTTGGCGGCCCACTGAGACAGCCGGGCGACCTGACGCTCAAGATCCTGTTTCTGGTCATGCGAGGAGACGCGGGCATACAGACCCACACCACCCGTGATGGACAGTGAGGTGTTCGCGTCGATGTTGACCAGAATCGTGCGCGGCCCTACCCGCTCCGCAGTGACCGGCAACGTGCCCTCACGGAACCAGCGGTACGCCGTGCGGGGAGCAATGCCCTGCGCTCGCGCCCATTCCGTCAGGTTCACAAGACGAGAACATTCGCTACTCATGACCTGTAATGGACACTCATGGACACTCAACTGCACAGCAGTTCACCCCCACCTGACCCACCCCCCCCCACTTGTTGCCCGACACGAGGGGGCGAGGCACCCGTACCCCGGGCACGGGTGCTGCCCAGCTTTGAACATGCCGGGGCGGTCGCCGGCAAGGTGTCGTTCTCTCCGGCACGGTGCCGGCCGGGTGGGGCTCCTTGAAGATCCCCAGCCATGGGCGATCACCGTCCAGCGGTGGTGCCGGCTCCATCGAGCGCTTCCCGGATGATGTCCGCGTGTCCGGCATGCTGGGCTGTCTCTCTGATCAAGTGCAGCAGGATCCGACGTGCAGACCAGTGGACGGTCTCCGGAGGGGACCACGGAGTCCGGGGAAGGGGCACGCTACAGTCGAGGTCCGGCAGGGCAACAACGGATTCCCAAGTCCTCTCAGCGGCAGCGGTGTACTGCTCCAGCAGCCCACCGAGCGTCTCGCCTTCGACCATGCGGTACTGCTCCATGTCGAGCATGCCCTCCGGCAGTTCTCCGTCTCCCTTGATGGTGTCCCGCGTGATGGTGCAGGCGATCACCGTGCGGGTGTGCGCGGGCGGGTGCCCGGGGCGTGCATCCGGTGACAGCCTCCGCTCCCTGCACATGGGGCAGGCCACCGTGCAAATCTCCCTGGTTAACGGCAAGTTCAACCCGGGAGGTGCCCGATGGCCTTGTCCCAGTCTGACCTACAACGCCTGCTGGAGTCACTACGCACGGCGGACGGGATCGGGCTCGTCCGCAACGTCGCCGAGCGCATGCTGCAGGAGCTGATCGAGGCCGAGCTCAGCGGCCGGATCGGTGCCCAGTGGAACGAGCACACCGAGGATCGCACCGGCTACCGCAACGGCCATCGCGACAAGACTTTCGCCACGCAGGCCGGCGATCTGGACCTGGCCATCCCGAAGCTGCGCAGCGGCAGTTTCTTCCCCAGCTTGCTGGAACGGCGCCGCCGCATCGACCAAGCCCTGTACGCGGTCATCATGGAGGCGTACGTGCACGGGGTGTCCACCCGCTCGGTCGACGACCTGGTCAAGGCACTCGGCACGGACAGCGGCATCTCCAAGAGCGAGGTCTCACGGATCTGCGGTGACCTGGACGAACAGCTCACGGTCTTCCGCGGCCGACCCCTGGATCACAGTCGTTTCCCCTACCTCTACCTGGACGCGACCTACTGCAAGGTGCGCGTGAACCACCGGATCGTGTCCCAGGCCGTGGTCATCGCCACCGGCATCAGCGAGGACAGCGGCCGCGAGGTGCTCGGCGTGATGGTCGGGGACAGTGAGACCGAGGCGTTCTGGAGCGAGTTCCTGCGCTCTCTGCGCGAACGCGGCCTGGGCGGGGTCCGCCTGGTCATCTCCGACAGTCACAGCGGCCTGGTGGCCGCGATCCGCAAGGTCATGCTCGGCGCCGCCTGGCAGCGATGTCGTGTCCATTTCCTGGAATGTGCTCTCCGTGATACCCAAGGGGTCCGGGGAAATGGTCGCGGCGACCATCCGCACCATCTTCATCCAGCCCACCGCCGAAGCCGTCCACCACCAGCTCGATACCGTGGCCGACATGCTCGGGCAGCAGTTCCCCAAGGTCAGGCAGATGCTCCTGGACGCCAAGGAGGACCTGACCGCCTTCGCGGCCTTCCCCATCTCCCACTGGAAGAAGATCCAATCCTCAAATCCCCTGGAACGGATCAACCGCGAGATCAAGCGCCGCACCGACGTGGTGCAGGTCTTCCCCAACCCGGCCGCCCTCGAACGGCTGGTCACCGCCGTGCTCAGTGAGATGCACGACGAATGGATCGCCTTCCCCCGCCGCTACCGCTCCGAAGCCAGCATGACGGCCATCTACGCCGCCGAACACGCCGACCACACCACCCTCGCACTCCCCAACACCCCGAACGCTACGGACGATTGATCGCCTACACCATCACAAGGGACGTGACCTCTCCCTTGACCATGATCTGCGTCCACACCACCTCACCCCGGGTGAGGTGCTTGATGATCCCGCCCAGGGTGAGCCCGCTCACGGTCGTGCGCTCTGCGGCCTGGGCGTCGGTGACACCGCGCGCGGTGATCAGCAGCAACGCCCTCTGCTCCGCGAGCTCATGCAGCAGTTCACCGAGCTCGCCTGGAGGAAACAGGGCCGGGCTTCGCGACGAAGTGGTCATGGAACCGACCGTAAGGAGCATTTAGGCCAGCCGGTGTCCTCTTAGCCCCTCCCGCGAGGCTGAGCAGGCGGTTTCAGTCGCCGACCACCTCGCTCACGGAAAAGCACGGGCGGCGGCCTCGTCGAGGAGGTTCTTGCCGGTGGCGAACACGGGCGACGAGGGCCTGCAGGGCGAGGTAGAGGGCAGGGCGAGGTCGTTGACCGCTCGGGGACAGCCGCGCGAGGTGAGGGGGATCAGCATCAGGACGTCCCCGGTGACCAGCTGGTCCGGCTGCCCGGCGATCTTCAAGTGGCGGGCCACGCAGCTGGTTGTCCCGGCCGAGGTCACGCCCGGCATCGTGGAGCGCAGGCGGGCCGCTGCTCCAGCACGGCGAGGACGGCCAGCTTCATGGTGCGTTCCAGGGCGGGCCGGCCGACCAGCAGGCAGGCGGACGGACACTCCTGGCCCATGCCCTGACCGGTCAGCATGCGGACGGTTTCCAGCTCCTCGCAGGACAGCAAGTGGGCCCCGACCCGGGCCGCGTCCGGCTCTCCCGTGAGCACCAGGGCCTCCATGCATTGCCGGCCCTCGCGTTCAAGGCGATGAGCGAGGACAGCGCCCGCCACCAGGTCAACTCTGCCCAGGCCAAGCGGGGCAGGCCTGCGTACACGTCGAGGACACCAGCCCCCTCGCCCCCGCGGTCCGCAACATCGACCGACCGCCCGGAGTTCCTGGACCTGGTCACCGCCTGCCATGGCTTCGTCGTGCTGCCCCGCCGCTGGGTCGTCGAGAGATCGCTCGCCTGGTTGATGCACGCCCCCCGGCACGGGCGGGAGAACGAACGGCCGTCCAACACTCCGAAACCTCATCACCTGAGCCGCGGTCACGCTGATGGCCCGCCGCATCACCCGCGGTGCCAAGATCAGGATTCCGGCTTGCGGGCCATGAAGGTGGCGATCGTCCTTGTCAATCCTTCGCCGGGCTCCTCCACGAGTTGCGCGCTGACGACAAGCCCGCTCTGGCCCAGCATTTCCGCTATCCGGGCCGGCGGCATCAGGTGGGACTCATACGACACGGGATGGCCGCCGTAGGCCTGTGTGGGACGCCGAAGCTCGCCGTTTCCCACATGGCCGACCAACATCAGATGGCCACCGGGCATCAGAGTGCGATGGAATTCGGCGAACACGGTCGGCAGCGATTCCGGCGGCGTGTGATGAGTGGAGTAGTAGGCCAGGATGCCGCCGAGTTCGTCATTGTCGAGCTCCAGCGCGGTCATTGAGCCCACAATGAACCGCAGGTCCGGACAAGCCTCTCGAGCCAGTCCGATCATCTTCGGCGACACATCGATACCGAAGGCCGGCACCCCCAGCCCGGCCAGGTGCGCTGTCACCTTGCCGGGGCCACAGCCCAGGTCCGCGACTGGTCCTCGGCCAGCGGTCTGCACGAGTTCGGCGAACGCGGCCAGCATCGCGCGTGACAAGGGATCCAGCTCGGCGGGAGCCTTGACGCGTGCGGCGTAGGCGACGGCCACGGTGTCGTACGACTCCCGGACCGCGGCGAGGTAGGCGGGTTCAGTCACACCGCGAACCTAGACGAGAGCACCGACAGAGCACTGAGGGGCTCCAAATCCCAGCGACCACCATCGCGATGTGCGCCACACGGCGGCTCTGCCCTCTGTCCTGCAGTGCACCTCGGTCTTCCTACGGCCAGCCCGCTCCTGGGACGGCCACCTCAGTCGCAAGCACCTGGCCGGATCCCGCCGGGACCATTTCCGGTAGGTCGTCTCGCCACTCGGCTGCCACTACGAACAGTGTCTTCCCTGCCGGGCCGCCGAGCGTGCAGGCGAACCCGCCGCGGTCCAACTCGATGGTCTGCAGCACCCGGCCGCCCTCGGCCACGCGCACGCACCGCTTGTTGGGCACATCGGCGTACCAGACGGCATTCTCGGCGTCGACACAGATACCGTCCGGGGTGCCGTCGCCGAGGTCGGCCCACACCCGACGACGAGACAGCCCGCCATCCGCATCGATGTCGAAGGCCGCGAGGCTGTGACCATAGGAATAGATGGTTGACTGCGTCCACCGAGTCACCGCCGCTTCATTGATGTGCTCATCCGAGTCCATGCGGGCATCCTCGCGCGCGCCGACACCCTCCGCCACTACATATCGGGCATCTGCATCCCCCGGCGGCCGGCACCACATGTCCACCGAGGGAAAGAGCACCTCTGAGGAAAATCAGGGCTCTGTCCGCCGTTCCGTGCAGGCAGGCCGAGCAGCAGGCGGATGCGGGGTGTGAGCCGTCCGTGCGAGCGTTCATGGAACAGCAACGAGCTCCCCGTAGCGGGACCCACCGCCGTGCCCAGAACCCCCGCCGAAACACTTCGACGGGAATCCCTCCGTCTCACCCGCTATCAATGGTCGGCCCCTGACGGACACCGTGACGGTCCACTCGCTTGCCGGCGGTCCGCCGCGTCTCCGCGACCGCTGCGCGCCGCCAGCTCTCCACGGACGCGTACAGATGCGCGACGTCGGCCGGGGGCTGGGCCGTCGCGATCTCGGCAAGCAGCGGGGCGACTTCCTGGTTCACGCGGGCCTCTGCTACCCGCGCTGAGCTCCAGCAGGGAGGAAGCCCATGAGCCCCGTAGGAGAGCTTGGTCCCGGCCGGTGTCGACCGGGACCAAGCTGACTTTCGCGCTGGTTCAGCAGTTGCGGATGTACCAGACGGGAGTCCAGTCCTGGTCGTGGTCGTGAGGGTCGGGCGTGAAGGACTTCAGCACCCTGTTGTTCCCGTCGTAGAAGTACGAGCGGACGCCGCCGGTCTGGTTGTTGTAGTAGGCGCCCATACCGTTCCAGTTGGCCAGCGCGTACTTGTTGCAGCGGTAGAGGAAGAAGGTCTTCCAGCTTGAGGTTGTCGGGTCCCACACATGGGTGCAGAGAGTTCCGGTGGGGCAGTCGTAGGAACTGCCCGGGGCCCCGTGCTCGGTACGGACCGCCGGCGAGATCGTCGGAGCGACCGCGGCCGCGCCCAGAGCCGACGATGTCTGGAAGCCGGTGCCCGCGGGTGCGGGCGGCAGCGTCACCACGCGGCTGCCCTCGCGTTGGTTTGGTTGATCGGCGGCCTGGGCGAGCCCGGTAGCGGGCATGCCCATCAGCATCCCGAGGCAGGCGCCGACAAGTCCCATGCTCAAGCGCTTGAAGCGCATTCTGTCTGTCCCCCTGATAGCCGACAACACGCGGGAGGCAGCACAGTCCCACCCCCCGATCAGCGCCGACCCGGTAGTCGGCCCCCGTGCTGTACGCGAGCATGGCCATGCCAGATCGCGCCGCTACACCCTGGCCAGGCTGCATCGCTTACGTCAACAGCTCTGTATGAAGTAGAAGTTGGCGTTCCGTCTTATCGGAAAACGCCGGGGCCTCACCTTCACCTCGCTCGGCCCGGCGCGGGCTGCCCTGCCTCCGCCACATCGGCCCAGCAGCCTCCGGGCTGCTCCGGCCGGTGCTTGCTTGGGGTGAGGCATACCCGCGGAACACCGCCGCCGGACCGGCCGCAAAAGTCGGGGTCCAGGTCCACGGTGGCCGCCTGGGTGACGCCGTGAACGGTGAAGACGGTGGCCCAGGACGCGTCGTTGCCCTGAATGGCGAGGGCTTTGCGGGCAGCGTCGATGCAGAGCGATGCTTGGGGTGGCGATCAGGCCGCGAGCGCAGCGGGTTCGCCCAGGTGCTGGGCGGCGGTGCGCCAGGCAGCGGTGACAGCTTGGTGGGCGGCCACGCTCGCTGTCGCGATCTCGGCCGGCAGCTGGAGGGGAGAGCCGACGTGCACGTGCAGTCGGGGACGCCGGGCGGGGGCGGTGAGGAGCCCGGCCACCTGTTTGGTGCGGCTGCCGGAGGTGACCCGGCGGGCGCCGGCCTGGCCGATCGGAATGATGGGGGCGCCGGAGGCGGTGGCCAGGCGAGCGGGGCCGCTGCGGAAGGCTTCGGGGGCGGCTTCGGCGGCGTCTCTGCGGCAGGGAATGCGCCCCTCGCCGTAGATGAGTACGTGGCGGCCTGCTTCGAGCGCGGCGGCGGCCTTGTCCAGGGCGTCGGCCGCATGGGTGGTATGGCGGTGGACGGGGACATGGCCGTCGCGGTCCAGCAGGTACCGCAGGACGGGGATGCGCCACAGGCCGGCGGTGGCCAGGATGATGGGTTCGATGTCCATCCGGCGCAGCGCGGCCAGCACGATGCTGGGGTCCGCCAGGGAGGTGTGGTTGGCGACGAGGATGCCGGGGGCCGGGATGGTGGCCAGGTCGGCGGATGTCGTGAGGCGGCCTAGGGAGGGGACGATGGAGGCGGCGATGCGGCTGAGCACGGTACTCCTGCTGTTCGAGCGTCGAGGTGATCTTCATCGTCGCGCCGGGGCCGGCCGAAGGCCTGAGTCCGCGTACTTATCTCCCCCGGTGGTGCAGGGATCAGATGCTCAGCACGGGAGTCAACTTTGTCCGATACTTGAGTATTGCCGCGATCTGGCGGGTATCCACCGTGCCGCCGAGCGTCTGCTCGACGAGGTCACTGCGCGTTTCCCCAAGGCACGTGGCGCTGCACGGCCCCGTTCACGCGCTGGGCGTGGGCGGCCGCGATCGGCGAGGTCCAGCAGGCCGTCCGATTCCCTGCTCGTGCTCGCGGACCAGGCGGTCGGGACGGAGGGTCACGAAGGGGGCGCGCCAGGCTGTTTCCCGAGGTCAGGGGCCGTTCTGGCGACACACTGCCCACCACCCACCTGACAGGTGCCCGATCGACGATCCTGGAATCACCATGCGGATCTTCCTGGCCGTCGCCGTTCTCGTCGTCGTGAACGCGCTCAACAACCGGCTCGCACCCCAGTTGTACGTCCCCCTCTGCCTCGCCGCGACCGCGGTGATGATTCTGATTGCTCGCTGGGACCACGTCACGTGGGCCGACCTCGGACTCGGCAAGGCGATGCTCGGCCGCGGACTGCGATGGGGGCTGATCCTGGCCGGGGCAGTGCTGATCAGCTTCCTTGTGGCGTTGGCCGTACCGCTCACCCGCCCCTTGTTCCTGGATGAGCGTGCCGACGACTTGTCCGTGGGCCAGCTTCTGTTCCGGGTACTGATCCGCGTGCCGCTCGGCACCGTGCTGCTCGAGGAAGTCGCGTTCCGGGGCGTCTTGTGGGCCATGATCCAGCGGCGATGGGGCGCAGCCTGGGCAACGTCGGTCTCCTCGGTCCTGTTCGGCCTCTGGCACGTGCTTCCCTCGCTGGGCATCACCAGAGCCAACAACGCGATCGGGGCTGTCTTCGGCCACAGCACGCTCGGCGTCGCCATGTCAGTGACCGCGGCCGTCATCGGCACAGCAGCCGCCGGCGTGCTCTTGTGCGAGCTGCGCCGCAGATCCGGGAGCCTGCTGACACCCGCGGCACTGCACTGGGCCCTCAACGGGCAGGCGTACGCCCTCTCCTGGGCAGCAAACCGGTGGTGGGGCGCCGGTTGAGGCACCCAATCTCTACGGGTCGAGCGCCTCGACCGACGGCTGCAGCGACCCGTGCCTCCCGGGGAACCGCCTCGTAATGCTCGGAGACGTCGTCTGGCGTTCCTATTAGCCGTTCCTGCGGCAGCTCCACCGGCGCGCTGTCCGCGGTGCTGCCGCAGCGGCTGTACGGGCTCGGTGGTGTCGGCGACGGCGCGGGCGGGCAGCTCCAGCGAGGCCTCGAATTCGTACGTGACCTCTTCGGTGACGGTTAGCGCGACCGACACCGTGACGTCCTCGTCGTCCTGGTCGGCGTCCTGCTCCGCCTCGGGCTGTGGCCGGCTGACGTTGACCAGTGCGGTCGAGGGGAGTTGGACCGTGTCCGGTCCGCTCGCCGGGGCCAAGCGCAGGCGGGTGGAGCCACTGGCGGTGTCGTGGACAGCCTCCAGCACGGTGAGGACGGCGACGCCGCCGAGGACCGGGATCGTCGCTCAGGAGCAGGCAGAGCAGGCTCGGCCCTGAGTCGCCCGGGTCGTCGTCGTGCTCGGCCGAGTCCGGCAGGAAGTCGAAGCAGCCTCCGACGTCTCGCATGCGGCGGACCAGGTCCAGCAGGTCCCCAGGTAGCTGCGGGTGCAGTTCGCCCCACGCCTGCCGCAGGTCAGCGTCGGTGAGCCCGGGCAGGGCGGCCGAGGCGGGTTCGAAGTCGCACAGGCTTTATCGACTCACGACAGCAGTTGCTCGTGACTGCGGGAGGCACCTGCCGCGCCGGGATGTCGATGTCGACCAGAACGGGAGGCGGTACACCGCAGCGGCTGGCGTGACGGCGTCGCCGTCATGCCGTTCCCGGCCTCGTTCACGCGGCTGGGAACGGACACCCGCGCCGTCCGGGGTGCGTCAGGCGCTGGACGATGCGCGCTGGATCGCGTCGAGAGCGCGCGTGACGTCGTCGTCGGTCGTCGACCAGTTGCTCACCGAGATCCGCATGACCCGACGGCCGTGCCAGGTGGAGCCGCTGATCCACGCCGTGCCCTCGTCGAGCAGCCGATTGACTGTCCGTTCCGTGCGTTCGTCGTCGCCGAACTCGGCGCAGACCTGCGTGAACACCACGTCGTTGAGAACTGTGGCGCCGTCGATCCCGGCGAGGCCCGTGGCAAAGACGGAGGCGTGCCGGCACAGCCGCTCGACGAGGTCGGCCACACCCGATCGCCCGAGGGAGCGGAGAGCGGCCCACACCGTGAAGGCTCTGCCGCGCCGGGAAAGCTCGGGAACCTTGTCGATGGGATCGCCGTGTTCGGCATGTATGAGGTAAGCGCCATGCAGGCCCATGGCTGCACGGACCGCTGCCGGGTCGCGCATGATGGCGAGGCCGCAGTCGTAGGGGACGTTCAGGGTCTTGTGGGCATCGGTCGCCCAGGAGTCGGCGTCCGAGCAGCCCACCGTCAAGTGTGCGTAACGGGGGGAGGCGGCCGCCCATAGTCCGAAGGCGCCGTCGATGTGCACCCACGCACCGGCGTGGTGAGCGGCACCGATCGTCTCCACGAAGGGGTCGAAGGCGCCGGAGTGGATGTCTCCGGCCTGGAGGATCACGATCGTGGGGCTCTGCGCGCCGAACGCCAGGGCGCGCCTCAGGGCGTCCGGCTGGACACGTCCCTGATCGTCCACGTCCACGAGTTCGGGTTCGCCCAGCCCGAGATAGCGAAGTGCCAGGTCGATGGCCATGTGGCGGTCCTTGCCTGCCACGACGCGCAGGGCTGGTCCACCGACGAGTCCGTCGCGGACGACGTTCCACCCGGTGCGCCCCAGCACCGCGTCACGCGCGGCGGCGAGGCAGGTGAAGTTGGCCATCGTGGCACCTGTGGTGAAGCCGACAGCACTGTCGCTCGGGAGGCGCAGCAGGTCGAGCAACCACGTGCCGGCGATGTCCTCCACCGCCGTATAGGCGGGCGCGACGGCGCGCATGACGCAGTTCTGGTCCCAGGCACTGACCAGCCAGTCCGCGGCCAGCGCGGCCGGTTCGGTGCCACCGACGACGAACCCGTAGAAGCGGCCACTGGGAAATGCGGTGAGCCCCGGCTCACACGCCGTGGCCAGCAGGTCGACGACATCGGCGGGCGGGCTCGGGCCGCCGGGCAGGTCGGCGCCGAGCGCGTTTACGATCTCCTCGACCGAAGCGCGTGCGGGGACCGGGCGATCGGACAGGCTCGCCAGCCAGCGGACCGCATGGCCATATGCCTGGAGGAGCGCCGCCTCGCGCGCGTCCATACCTCGGACTATGGGACAGTCGCCGCCTCGGCGCAAGCCACGGGTGCGCCGCCGCACACGGCTGCGGCGCACCGGGCTGGGGCGTCTGCCAGTCGAGGCCGACAATGTCGCGGATCTTCAGGTCCTGCCGGATCACCTGGGCGCCGTCGGCGACGCGGCTGTCAGGGCGCTTTCCCGGCGACGGGCAGTGCTGTCCATCGTCATAGAACGGCTCGTTGCAGGGCGCTGAAGTTCCTCCCGAACTGCTGTAGAAACGCTGCTCCTCGTCACCCACAGAGCCACGGACCGCGCGCCTGGTCGAGGGCGACTTTCTCGGCGGTCGTGAAGTGGTCAACGGTGGTGCGCATGGTGGCTCCTCGGTGAGGGCCCTCGGGCGGCGGGCGGGTGGTCAGTCGGCGGGCAGGAGCTGGTTGCCCGTGCGCCGCCAGCAACCAGCCGGAGCGCGGTCGGCTCGCATCCCGTGGCCGTGGGAGGCAGCGGGCATGGAGTGGCCGTCGGCGCAGACGTAGCGGCACGCCTTGAGGTGCCGCCGGGCGAGGTCGCTGGTGGGCGGGTACGGCTGCAGCGAGGCGAAGCGGTGCCGGGTGCCGGTGCGTTCCCGGATCGGGTCGCCGGGGGCGTAGTCGGTCGCCTGGACCCTGACGACGTTTCGGCTGTGGTCTCCCAGCCGAGCGTTTTGCGTGGGCGGCCAGCTGCCGGCGCTGACGCTGCTCTTCGGCGAGCTGCCGGGTGAGCTGGGAGCGGTCGATGTGGGCATCCACTGCTTCAAGGACCAGGCGCTGGAGCTCGGCCGGTTCAAGAGCTTCGACTTCCCATTGGACGGGCCGATCGACGTCGAAGCCGTATCGTCGCGCGAAGGCCGGCCAGCGGGGGTCGTCCCGTTTGCCCGCGGTCGCGCGCGGGAAGTTCGCAGGCCTGAGTCTGTTCGCAGGTGAGGACGATGCCCTCGACCTTCGACCAGCAGCTGGTGCGGGCGACCCAGTCACGTTCGATGTCGGCGCCGGAGCAGTCGAAGTCTTATGCGCCGTCTGGGCATGCCCCCAACCCGGCCCAAGACTCCGACGACATCAGCATGCCCACCGGGCCCGAACCCCTGCACCGCCTGCTCGCGCGTGAACGACACCGGAACCGGCCCGTGGGGAGGCCGGGGCGCCGGCGGGGGCGTGACCGCCCGCGCCAGGAGCCGCAGACCCACCGGCCCGTCGGCCACCGCCCGGGCGGCACCTTTTACCAACATCAAATGCCGGCGTCAAGCCACGTATAGCGGTGGCATGACGCAACCTTCCCCACACGGTTTATTTGAAGCACGGCCCCACCAGAAAAACCCCCAAGAAACACGAGGCCGAAATGAATACCCGCCTTTCCCCGCGGGACCAATTCATCTAATACCCGACATGCCGAATGGAGAATTCCGATGACCCAGCGTTCCTCCTCCCGCCGCATCGTGCTCGCCGCCGCCACCCTCGCCCTCGCCGGCGGCGGACTCGCCCTCCCGGCCACCGCCATGGCCGCACCCGCCCCGCAGCACGCCGTCACCCTCACCCCCATGGACGACAGCGCCGACGGCGTCGGCTCCAGCGGCGATGCCACCGCCGAGACCAACACCGCCGGCGGTGACGCCAGGACCGGCAGCGCCACCTCCGGCAGCAACAACGGCTGCGGCATCGAGTGCACCACCGGCGACGCCACCAGCGGTAATGCCGACGCCAGCGCCATCAACACCGGTGACACCATCGCATCCTCCGGCGACGTCGACGCCAAGGGCGGCATCGTCGACAAGAAGCAGTTCAAGGAAGACCTCAAGAAGAAGCTCGGCAAGTAAAACCCCCAACCCCGCCGGCCCCCCCTCGGGCACACAACCCGGGGGGCCGGCCACACACAAACGGCGGATACCGCAGAAGGCCCCCAACCTTCCGCGGCATCCGCCGCCCACACCTCAGGACCTACTCAGGCGTCGCCGCCCGTCGCCGTACCGCCCGTCGCCGTCGCATCCCCACTGACAGCCGTCGCATCCCCGTCATTGAGCGCATCCGCACTCGCATCCCCACTGACCGCAGCACCCGTCACGATCACACACCACCCCGTACATGAACCCACCCCACCCGACGCAGCATCACCACTGATCGCCGTACCACCCGACGTCGTGATACTCGCCGCCGCATCACCACTGGCCGCCAGCGCATCCGCACTCGCAGCACCCCCCACACCACCCTTACCGTCCTTACCGTCCCCGTCCTTACCGTCCTTGGCCAGGGCGTCCCCACGCACCTTGACCGCCTGCATCACACCCTCAGCAAACACATCCTCACTACGGACCGTGCTACTACTGCCCACACACCACCCCGTACACCCACCCACACCCTCAGCCACATTCACACTCCCCCCACACAAACCCCGACACCCGTCAACAACCCCACCCCGCTCCACCACCGGCGCCGCCACCGCCACCCCCGACAACGCCACACCACCACCCGCCAACATCACCACAGCCGCCGCCCGCACCACACCACGAACCCACACACCCGCACCCATCACAAACCACCACACCTCTCCACACACACGCGCCCAACGCGCCCAACACCCGGAACCAGAAGCCCCACCCCACCCACCAACCCGACAACCACCCCAAACCAGACACTACCCCCCACACCCCACCACACCCACCAACCCCACCCACCCCGGCGCGCCACCCACCCACAACACCGTCGTCGGGTCACTCGCGGGCGTCGGCAATGTCGATGTCAACGTGCCGGAGAAGTTGCACCCGACCTCAGATCATCCGATCTGGAACCGGAGTAACACCCAGGAAGGAGTCGCGAGCGAGGGACCACGGCGCGTAGCACCGGCGCGCAGCATGCCCGGCTTCGCCGCGCTGTACGCGGTAGGCACCGAACGGGCAAGCCTGGACTGTCATGGCGATGGCAGGAGGTGCGGCGGCCGGGGGGCAGGCACCCTCTTCCTGCCCCCGGCCGCCGGGTCAGCGGGCGGTGAGGAGGGTGTCGGTGAGCACCGGCGCGTCGTCGCGGTCCGCCGCGGTGACCCGAAGCCGGTGGCTGCGGGTGGCGGGATCGGACCAGACCCTGATCCGCAGGGTCTCGCCTGGGAAGAACACTCCCGCGAAGCGGGTGCGGCAGCCGGCGAGGGCGCTGGTGTCAGCGTCCAGGAAGCGATCGGTGACCGCCTTGACGACCATCCCGAAGGTGCACAGCCCGTGCAGGATGGGCCGGTCGTAGCCGGCCTCCCGGGCCACGGCTGGGTCGGCGTGCAGCGGGTTCCAGTCCCCGGTGAGCCGGTAGAGCAGCGCCTGCTGGGGCAGGGTCGGCAGCTCGATCACCCGGTCCGGCTTCCGGTCGGGGTCGGGCATGTGGCCGGAGGGGCCGCGGTCGCCGCCAAAGCCGCCCTCACCGTGCACGAAGATCTGGTTGCGCTGGGTGAGCAGCGGCTCCTTGTCCTGGTCGAGGAGCGTGGACTCCTGGACGAGGACGGCCGCCTTGCCCTTGTCGTAGACGTCGGTCGCGCGGGTGACGGCGGTCGCCTTCGCCGCGGCCGGCAGCGGCCGGTGCACGGTGACGTCCTGGCCGCCGTGCAGCACCTTCGCCAGATCGACGTCCACACCCGGCAGGTCGAAGACCTGGAAGCCGACGCCCGCCGCCACCACCCCGAACAGCGGCAGGACCTTCAGGCCCTGGACGTGCCGCTCGTAGACGTAGCGCAGCTCGTTCGGGTGGGTCTCGGGGACGCCCGCGCCGAGCGCAAGGTGGTACAACCGCACATCGCGGTCGTCCCACGAGACGTCGGTAAGGATCGGCGGCGCCGAGAGGAGCTTCTGCACATCGATGGGCATCAGGAGGCCTCCACGGCATAGTTGGGGAGCACCAGTGGGGGGTTGAGGGAGAGTGAGGCGAAGGACTGGCAGGCGAGGCCGATGGGGGCGCCGTCGGGGTCGGTGGCGGCCACGATGGTGATGCCGCTGGCGAAGCGTCCGAGGACGTCGCGGAAGACGGCGGCCTCGACGGGGCTCTGGACGGGGCCGGTCAGCCGTTCCACTGGTGGCCCCAGAAGCTGTCCGCGGTGATCTCCTTGGCGACCCAGGTGGCGGGGTCGACGACCAGCCCGTCCCAGCCGTACTCGACCTGGAAGCCGCCGGGCGCCTGCGCGTAGAAGGACACCATGTGGTCGTTGAGGTGCCGGCCGAGGGTGGAGGCGATCGGGATGCCCGCGGTGTTCATCCGGTCCAGACAGAACCCGACGTCGTCCAGGGTCTCCAGCTCGACCATGAAGTGCACGATGCCGGGCGGCAGCGCGCCCGGGTACAGACCCAGGCTGTGGTGACGGCCGTTGGGGCTGCGCGAGGGTGGTCAGGAAGGCGCGGAGTCCTTGGTGGGCTTCGGCGCCGCGTTGAACCGGTCGAGCCGCAGGCCTTGGTGATCTCCTTGACCACGGCGTAGAAGAGGGCCGGGTGGGCGGCGTGGCCGCCGTACGCCCTCGGCTGGAGGAGCCGGAAGAGCCCGGTCCTTGCGCAGGCTTTCGGCCTCGGCAGCGCGCTCGCGCAGCACCCGGGGCGAGCCCCCGGACGGCGGTGAGGACCTCGTGGCTCATGGCGTCCCCTCTCGGGTCGTGATGCGAGGTACGAAAGTGCCGCGAATCTATGGGTTTTTGTTTCGAAACGAAATAGACCCTTCCCGCTGAGCGGGAACCGTGGCAACCTCTCGGCAGGACCGCGAACGTGGCCGAAACCATGCCGTTCGTTTCGTCTCCCCCGCCGAATTCCTTCGCCTCCCGCAGGAGTCGCCGATGACAGCGCAGCCCATTCAGCAAGCCGGTCCCGCCGTCCAGCCACCGCCTTCGCTGTTGGAGAAAGCCGCCCTCGTCCTCGGCGCCTTTCAGGGCTCGACGCCCCGGCTGACGCTCACGGAGGTGGTGCGCCGCTCCGGGTTGTCCCGCTCGTCCGCGCACCGCATCCTCGACCAGCTGGTGCAGCTGGGCTGGCTTGATCGCGACGGTCGGGACTATCGCCTCGGTATGCGGATGCTGGAGCTCGGTGCGATGGCGTCGCACCACAATCGGCTGCGGCGGACCGCGCTGCCGCATCTGCACGCGCTGCACGAGAAGTTCGGGCACGTGGTACATCTCGCCGTGATCGACGGACCTGAGGTGGTCTATCTGGAGCGGATCGGGGGCGCGGCCGTCTCCTCGGTGCCGTCCCGGATGGGCGGCCGGCAGCCTGCGTACTGCACAGGCACCGGCAAGGCGATCCTGGCGTTCAGCGACGAGGCGCTGGTGGCCGAGGTGCTGCGGTCCGGGCTGCGCCCGCGCACCCCGTCCACGATCACCCGGCCTCAGTCCTTCCGGGAGGAGCTGGCGCGCATCCGCGAGCGCGGCGTGGCCTTCGACCGGGAGGAGGGCTTCCGGGGAGTGGCGTGCGTGGCGGCTCCGCTGCGCGGCGCAGGCCGGGCGATCGCCTCGATCTCGGTGTGCGGGAATGGCGTGCATCGCGAGCTGGAGCGGATGGCACCGACGGTGCTGGGCGCGGCGCGGGCGGTGTGGCGTGAGCTGTACGGGCCAGGACGAGCGGCCACGGCCCGTAAGGCTTCGCGTGGCACCACACGGACCGGGGACGCGACGACGAGTGGTACCGCCGACGAGCCGGCCATGGACCCGCCTCAGCTGGACACCTTGATGTCCTGGATGCGCTTCGCCGAGTGGATGTGAGGCGGATCAGTCGATCAGAGGCAGCGAGTGCCGGTGTAGACGGCGGGCATGCACCGGTTGCAGCGGTGCAGGAGTTGACATGGCCGAAGTGAAGCTCCACGGCGTCGAATCCGAATCGATCGCGATGTGCGCCTCGGCGTGGGTCGCGTCGGGCAGCCGCCGCAGCGGTACATCCCTACCGGGGGAGGACGCAGTAGGACACGGTCGTCGTGCCGACACTTCCGGCGGCCGGGCGCCGGAGGTACGCGATGAGTTGAGTTCGTCGGTGTCGAGGTCGTAGGGCGCCACGCCGCCGAGGATGACCGCCCGTGCCGTCGGGTCAGGAGTATGTGATCTCGACCTGATCGGTGAGGGGCACGGCCTGGCAGGCCAGGACGTATCCCTCGGCGATGTCCTGGTCGTCCAGGACATCGTTGCGGAGCATCCTCACCTCGCCGGCCACGATTCGGCAGGTACAGGCGCTGCACCCGCCTTCCCGGCAGGAGTACGGGGCCTCCACTCCCGCGGCCAGGAGTACGTCGAGCAGCGGTGTGCCCGATGGCCAGGCGACCGTGTTGGTATCGCCGTCGAGTTCCACCTCCGCCGTGCTGCCGCCCTCGGCCGGCGCGCTCTCCACCACGGCCGGTGCTTCAAGGACATCGCCCCCGAGGGAGAGGAACCGCTCCCGGTGGATCCGGCCGCCCGGCACGCCGAGCGCGCGCAGCGCCTGCTCGGCGGCGTCCATCAACGGCCCTGGGCCGCAGACGTACGCCTCGCGGTCGGCGTACGGGGTGAGCGCGGCGGTCAGCCGGTCCGGGGTGGGCAGGCCCTGGAGCGTCTCCAGCCAGTGGATCACCTGCAGCCGGTCCGGGTGGTCAAGTGCTCTTCGCGGTTGGCGTAGAGGAGCACCAGTCGGCCCTGCCCCGCCGCCAGGGCCGACTTGGCGATGGACAGCACCGGGGTGATGCCGCTCCCCCGGCGAGGAGCAGCAGGTCGCGGTCGAGGGAGTCCGGGGTGACCTTCATCGGCTCGCCGGTGTGCGGTGAGCTGGCGAGGGAGTAACAGCGGGCGGCCGGCTTCCCGTTCGTCCCGGGCAGTTTCAGGGTGAGGAACATGCGCGTCGGCCGTCTCGGCGATCACTTCGGTGACGCGCAGCGCAGCCGGTGCGTACGCGGCCCGGTCGTCGGCTCAGGCATCGGCGATATCCAGAGTGCCCTCATCGACCGCGCGGTCGATGCTCAACCGCAGCGCCCGGCAGGTCCGTATCCGTGCGCTGGTCTCGCCGTCGGCCACCTGGGAGCGGATCTCCGGGCAGACGAGGGCCGCGTCGGCGGTCCACTGGACGGAGGTGTGAGCCATGCTGAACTTCTCGCACAGGACCTGGTTGCCGCAGGTCGCGCACTCCACCGGCTGCATGTCAGGCTCCGGTCTCCGTCTTGAGGCGGGCCAGGTTCTGCGCGACCTCGGCACGCCAGGCGGCGTTGGCCCGCTCGGTGTCGATCTCGAACTCGAAGCGCTGGACCATCTCGTCCTTGACGTCGGCGGCGTCCACGTAGAACTGCTCGTACCAGCGCCGCAGTTGGTAGACGGGCCCGTCCTCCTCGGTGAGCAGCGGATTGTCGATCCTGGTCTTGTTCTTCCAGATCTCGACGTCCTGCTCGAAGCCGACGGCGAGCCCCTCGGAGGTGATCCGGGCGGTTGCGGCGGCCTGCTCGTCCGTCATGCCGGGGAGTTTCTTGACGATCGCCCCGTACTGGAGGAGGAAGCTGTTCTCGTCAATCGGGTAGTGACAGTTGATGAGGACCATCTCCATGTCGACACCGGCGCCCACGTCGGTCCACAGGTAGTCGATCATGTAGGAGGGACCGTAGTACGAGGCGTCGGAGCGCAGGGGAGCGCTGAGTGTGCCCATGTCCTGGTCGCCGCGCGGGTCGCTCTGCATGTACTGGGTGGCGACGTGCCCCTCGAAGACGTTCTTGAAGTACGTCGGGAAGGAGTAGTGGACGTAGTAGAAGTGCGCCATGTCCACGACGTTGTCGACGATCTCGCGGCAGTTGGAGCCTTCGACGCGGAGCGTCTTCCAGGTCCAGTCGCTCCACTCGTCGCTGAAGACGCCCTCGATCCTGGGGATCGTCACGTCCGGCGGCGGCGGGTTGCCCTGCGGGTCGTTCCAGACGAAGAGCTGCTTGTTCTCCTCGAGTGTCGTCCATGCGCGGGTCTTGGCCCGGGGCGGGACGCGGCGCGCGTACGGGATGTCCGCGCAGCGGCCGTTGCCCGCCCAGCGCCAGTCGTGGAACGGACAGGCGACGGTGTCGCCCTTGACGGTGCCGTGGGCAAGGTTCCCGCCCATGTGCGGGCAGTAGGCGTTGAGGACGTGCAGGGCGCCGTCGTCCTCGCCCGCGAAGACCACCAGCTTGGTGCCGAACGCCTCGATCTCGTGCGGCTTTCCGTCACGGAAGCTGTCGGCGAGGCCGAGACAGTGCCAGCCCCGGGCAAAGCGGGCGGGCGGCTTGCCCGCTTCGATGACACGGACCTCATCGTTGAGAGCAGTCATGTTCCCTCCAGTGTCGGCTCTGTGCGGTGTGCGGCTCTGTGCGGCGAGTTCGAGTTGCGGGGCATCATCACCTCAGGTGAAGGAGGGACACCGAGTCGCCGAGGTCCACGCCCATCCTCCGCTGCGTGACGGGGGACGACAGGCCGAGGCTAAGCCGCGCCCGTCGCCGGCCGGGAGCGCGAATTCCCGCTGACCGGGAAAGACGCGGGGCGCCCCTTCGCGGGGCGCAGTGGGCGCGCCAGTACACGGCCGGACACCCGGGCGGATCTGCTGTGACGCTCAACTCGCACCTCCCGCCAGCGCGCGATCCACTGCTAACGTGCCAAACGAACGTTTGGTGAAGGGTCTATCCCTTTCCCAACCGGCCATGACATGAACGGAACCCATCCATGCCCATCCACCGGCTGAACCACGCAGTCCTCTTCGTCTCCGACCTGGCACGCAGCACGGCCTTCTACTGCGACGTCCTCGGTTTCCGGTCGCTGCCGCAAACGTTCCCCGGAGCCGCCTTCCTCCAGGCGGCGGGCTCCGCCAACGACCATGACCTCGGGCTGTTCCAGTCCCCGGTGCCCGGATCCGGGCACCGCACCGGGCAGGTCGGGCTCTATCACCTGGCGTGGGAGGTGGACACCCTGGCCAAGCTCCGCCGGACGCGGACCCGGCTGGCCGAAGCCGGGGCGCTGACCGGGGCGAGCAACCACGCCTCCACCAAGGCCCTCTACGCGCGCGACCCGGACGGCATCGAATTCGAGGTGTGCTGGCTGGTCCCCGACCAGGCGGTGGCCGGGGAACTCGCCGCCATGGCCTCCCCCGCCCTGCCCCTCGACATCGACGCCGAGATCGCCGCGTACGGTGCGGACACCCCCGGCGGTCCCCGCACCGATCACGCCGTGTGGCAGCGGGTCTTCGCCGCGGCGCGGTCCGGCTCCGCCTCACGGTCCGACTGACCCCGGCCCCGCTCACAGCTGTCCGCCGCCTGCTCAGCAGGTGGCGGCATGCGCCCCGCCGCGTACAGTCCTTCGACGACGGAGCCGTCCTCGCGGAGGACCCGGGCCGCGTTGTGGTCGGCTTCTTCACCGCCTACGGGCTCAGCGAGTCGTCTGGGGTGGTTTCCATCTGCCCGTCGACGCCGACGCCCACACCCTCGCCCACACCGCCGGGCCCCATGATCGGCTATCTCGACGACCCTGAGGCCACCGCCCAGGCCATCGACGCGGACGGCTGGCTGCACACCGGCGATGTCGGGGTGCTCGACGAGCGCGGCCATCTGTGTACCCGTGCGGCTCGGTCGTTTTCCGGCGGGCGGAGAATTGTTCCAGTACGCCGAGGACGCCGAGGCGTACGGTCCTGGCCGTGTCCTGGCCGTATCACGACCCGAGAGGGGACGCCATGAGCCATGACGAGGTCCTCGCCGCCGTTCGGGGGCTCGCCCCGGTGCTGCGCGAGCGCGCCGCCGAGGCCGAGGAGCTGCGCCGGGTACCCGACGACTCGATCAAGGAGATCGAGGAGACCGGGTTCTTCCGGCTGATGCAACCCAAGGCCTACGGCGGCTACGCGGCCGACCCCGTGATCTTCTACGAGGCGGTCAAGGAGATCGCCAAGGCCTGCGGCTCCACCGGCTGGGCCACTTCCCTCCTCGGCGTCAGTCCCTGGCACGTGGCACTCTTCGCAGCCGAGGCGCAGGAGGAGGTCTGGGGCGAGAACCGCACCACCCGGATCGCCTCCTCCTACGCCCCGACCGGGAAGGTGACCCATGCTGACGGAGGCTTCCGGCTCTCCGGCCGCTGGCGTTTCTGCGCCGGCTGCGACCATGCCGGCTGGGCGCTGCTCGGCGGCCTCGTCGTGGGCGAGGACGGGGTGCCGGCTGATATGCGCACCTTCCTGGTGCCGAAGGCCGAATACGCCGTCGACCCGGTCTGGGACACCGTGGGCCTGCGCGGCAGCGGCAGCCACGACATCGTGGTCGAGGACGCGTTCGTGCCGCGGCACCGGGCGCTCAGCTTCGGCCCGGTGATCGCCCTGCGCGGCCCGGGTCAGGAACTCAACGACGAGCCGCTGTACCGAATGCCGTACGCGGCCGTGTTCAGCGCCGCGATCTCCACCCCGATCGTGGGCATCGCCGACGGGGCGTACGCGTCCTGCATCGAGGCCACCAAGCAGCGGTTCCGGGTTTCCTACGGGCAGAAGGTCGCCGAGGACCCCTTCGCCCAGGTGCGCATCGCCCGCGCGGCCGGCGACATCGACGCCAGTTGGCTGCAACTGACCCACAACATCGCGGAGTTGTACGCCCTCGCCCGGCGCGGCGGCGAGATCCCGATGGAGCTACGCGCCCGCGCCCGCCGCGACCAGGTGCTCGCCACCGAGCGCGCGGTCGCCGCCGTCGACCTGTTGATGGAGAACGCCGGCGGCAGCGCCATGCGCACCGGCCCCGACCCCGTCCAGCGGGCCTGGCGCGACGCGCACACCGGCCGCGGCCACGCCGCCAACGAACCCGAGCGGGCGCTGATGCTGTTCGGCCGGATGTCCCTCGGCCTCGACATCCAGACCACGGAGCTTTGACTCCTCCCCCGCCTGGGGGCGGGGGATTCCTGGCTCACGTCGCCTGCGGACCGGCGGTCCGTCAGGTCTTACACGGTCAGCACCAGCCGGGTTGAGACCAGCCCGGACCAGCATCACGCGTGCGGAGTTCTTGTCCCTGGGGGATACGGCTCCGCACGCGGTGCAGGCGTAGGTACGTTGCGACAGCGGCAGTGCGTGCTTGGTTCTCGCTCCGCACTGCGCGCAGTCCATCGTGGTGTGCGCGGGGTGCACCAGGTGCACGATGCGCTGGTGCTTGCGCGCCATGTTGATCAGCTCGCGTTTGGTCGCGGAGATCGCCGCGTCGGCGGCCTTGCGCGCCATGGTGGTCTTGGCGAGGAACTTCGGCCGGAAGTCCTCCACCGCGATCTGGTCGTGGTCGCGGACTACGGACTTGGCCCACTTGCGGCCGGCGTCCTGCCGTTGCCGGGCAACTTTCTTGTGCAGCTTCGCCGTTTGCCGTTTCGCCTCGCGGTAGCCCTTCGATCCGGGCTTGCCTTTCGGGGGCCTGCGGCGGGACATCATCCGCTGGTAGTGCGTGAGCTTGGCGGCTGACTTCTTGCCGTGCTCGGCGTGGGGGAGGTCGTGGCTGTCGCTGGTGGTGGTCGCGGTCTCCTTCACGCCCCAGTCGATGCCGATCACCGCCCCCGCCTCGGGCAGCGGCTGGGATTCGGTGGGAACGACGAACGAGGCGTACCAATGCCCGAGGCTGTCGCGGTAGATGCGGACGCTCGTGGGGTCGGCCGGAAGTTCCCGAGACCACACCACCGTCAGCACAATGCCGCCCGCGAGGTGCAGCTTCCCGTCCCTGAGCCGGAAGCCGCGCCGGGTGTAGTTGAGCGTCGGGTCGGCCTTGGATTTCTTCTTGTGCTTCGGCATCCCGGCCCGCTGCCGCATCGGCAACCGGGCCTTGATGTCCTTCAACGCTTTGGCGCGGGACTTGGCGAAGTCGCGTATGAGTTGCTGTTGCGGAACCGAGCTGCCCTCACGCAGCCAGGCGAGGCTGCTGCGGGCGTCGGTCAGCATCTTGTCCAGCCGGGCCGGACCGCACTTCTCGTCTTCCTGGTGGGCCTTCTTCGACCGGGCGGCGCACTCGTTCCAGATCCACCGGCACCGGTCCCACTCGCACAGCAGTGCGGTGAGCGCGGTGGATGACACGCGCAGGCGGTAGGTGTACCGGGCGTACCCGGCCTCCTCCGCTTTCCTCGGCGTCGCCATGATGCCACTATAGCATCATGATCCGTTTCTCTCTCAGGCTTCCCGATGAACTCCACGACCGGCTGACCACTCAGGCGGCCACCGATCGGCGGTCTGTCAACTCCGAGATCCTGCACCTGTTGGAGGTCGCCCTCAGCGCCACCGCGGTGGAGGCCGAATCGCCCGGCGGCGATTCCGCTACCCCTGCCCCGCTACGCGGGACGCCGGATTCCTCCCCCACCTGAAAGTGGGGACGTCCTCCGGTTACCAGGTGACGCGGTCCTACCGGTGGCGGTCCTCGCACGGGTCCACCGAGGGCGGCCGTTACCAGCCCTAGTGCGGCCCGGAACCCGGCTCGGGAAAGCATTCTCCCGCTCTGCGGGAACCCGCTGTGGCCACAATCCGTGGGGTGGGCCAAGACTGCTGCTCCCGACCTGCCGACACGACCGGGAGTAGTGATCCGGATGAATGACCAGCTCGCCCTGCGCCGATTGGTGGACGCCTATGCGTTCGCTCTGGACGGCCGGGATGCCTCCCGCTTCACGGAAATCTTCGTCCCCGAGGGGCGGCTGGTCGCACACCAGCCCGACGGCGCCCTGATGTGGGAGCGCAGCGGTGCGCAGGAGCTGGTGAAGATGTTCGACGACCTCTCCGTCTTCGACCGCACCTTCCACCTGGTCGCCAACCACGTCGCCGAGGTCGACGGCGACACCGCGACTGGCACCACGTACTGCCTGGCCCACCACTACACCGCCGGCTCGGTCGGCAGCAGCACCGACCTGGTCGTACCGGTCCGCTACGAGGACACCTACGCGCGCACCGCCGGCGGCTGGCGCATCGTCACCCGCACCGTGCGCGCCCAGTGGTACGAGAGCCGCGCCTTCCTGGCTCTCGGCGCATGACCCGCACCACCGACCAACCGCAGCGGAGGGACGAGATGACGAACACGGACCAGACATGGGACCAGGAGTGCGACGTCCTGGTCGTGGGCTCCGGCGGCGGCGCGCTCACGGGCGCGTACGGCACGGCGGCCCGCGGACTGGAGACCCTGGTCATCGAGAAGACCGGCTCCTTCGGCGGCACCACCGCCTACTCCGGCGCATGCCTGTGGCTGCCCGGCAACCAGGCCCAGGCACGTGACGGGGTGACGGACTCCGCCGGCCTCGGCCGCACCTACTTCCGGGCCGTGGTCGGCGACGCCACCGACCACGCACTCCAGGACACCTACATCGACGGCGCCGCGGAGACCGTCGCCTTCCTCGAGGACAACCCGCACCTCCGCTTCGAGCACCGGCCCTTCCCGGACTACTACCCGGCGCCGGGGCGCTCGGAGACCGGCCGCGGCGTCTTCCCCGTCGACCTGCCCGCGCCCGACGGCCCGCACGACCTGCTCGACGCGGTACGACCTCCCGCCTGGGCCGAACGCCTGGGCCTGCCACCGGCCGAGGGGCCGCTCACCGACGGCCGGGCCCTCATCGGCCGCCTGCTGCTGGCCCTGGAGTCCACCGGCAACGCCCGCACCCTGCGGCACACCGCCCTCACCCACCTGGTCACCGAGGACGGCCGCGTGGTGGGCGCCGAGGCCGCGCACGACGGCCGCACCCTGCGGATACGTGCCCGCCGCGGAGTCCTGCTCGCCGCGGGCGGCTTCGAGGCCAACGCCGAGCTGCGGCGCGACTGGCAGGGCCTGCCCGGCGCCGACTGGACGATGGGCGCACCCGGCGGCAACACCGGGGACGCGATCACCGCCGCGGTCGAGGCCGGAGCTGCCACCGACCTGCTCGACCAGGCCTGGTGGTGCCCCTCGCTGCGCTTCCCGGACGGCTCGGCCGCCTTCACCCTCGGCCTGCGCGGCGGCATATTCGTCGACGGCTCCGGCCGCCGGTTCGCCAACGAGTCGCTGCCGTACGACCGGATGGGCCGCCAGATGCTCGCGGCCAAGGCGGGCACCTCGCCCGACAACCCGGTGTGGTGGGTCTTCGACGACCGGTTCGGCAGTGAACTGCCCGGCATCACCGTCGTCCCTGCGGACCGGCAGGCCTTCACCGAGGCCGGACTGTGGCGCACCGCCGACACCCTGGACGGTCTGGCGCAGCGGATCGGCGTCGACGACGAGGCGCTGCGGAGAACCGTGCGGACCTACAACGGCTACGCGGCGGACGGCGTGGACGCGGACTTCCATCGCGGCGAGGACGTCTACGACCGCTTCTTCGCCCAGGGCGAGGGCGCCAACCCCTGCCTGGTGCCGATCGAGAAGGGCCCGTTCCACGCTGTGCAGATCGTCCTCGGCGACCTGGGGACCAAGGGGGGCGTGCGGACCGACACCCGTGCCCGGGTGCTGCGCGAGAACGGCACCCCGATCCCCGGCCTGTACGCGGCCGGCAACACCACCGCCTCGGTGTCCGGCCCCCACTACCCGGGCCCCGGCGCGCCGATCGGCTCCGCCATGGTCTTCGGCCACATCGCCGCCGCCGACCTGGCGGGGGCGGGGTGAGCCGTCCGACAGGAACGCACGAGCGCGACGCGCGCTCGCTGTTGTACCTGCTGCTCGACGACGTACCCGGCGCAACGCTTGTATCCGATTACGTCGTCGGAGCGCCGGCAGGAAGGGGAGCCGTGGAGCACTCCGACTACCTGCCTGCCGCGGACCTGTGCGCCGGCTTCCATCAGGGCGGAGCAGGGCTGCTCGGTCCGCCGCGAAGGGTGACCCGATAGCGGCAGGCGGTCAGCCCGCGTCCGGCTCGTCCTCATGCGCGGGGTCCTGCCGCTCCCTGCCGGACGACTCCTCGGGGCCGCGCGCGGTCCGGTCAGCGGACTTCCGGGCCTGCCGCTTCTCTTCCTCCAGCCGCTTGCGCACCTCTTCCGGCTTGTCTCCGAGCTGATTCATAACCGCCTCCCTCGTCGACATGGCCTGTCTCGCGGCAAGGGTCACACAGCTCCCGCACGGCCGCATGCCGAAATGGCCGAGCGGGCGTGGTGGCGACTTTTACCAAGATCAGTCGTGGGCGTCAAGCCACGTATTCCGGTGGCATGACGCGGTCTCGCTCTCAGGGTTTATTTGAAGCACGACCTCACCGGGAAATCCCCCGAAGAATACGAGGCCGAGAGAAGTATCCCAGCCCGCCCCTGCGGGACGGATTTATCAAATCCCCGTAATACCGAATGGAGAATTCCGATGACCCAGCGTTCCTCCTCCCGCCGCATCGTCCTCGCCGCCGCCACCCTCGCCCTCGCCGGCGGCGGACTCGCCCTCCCGGCCACCGCCATGGCCGCACCCGCCCCGCAGCACGCCGTCACCCTCACCCCCATGGACGACAGCGCCGACGGCATCGGCTCCAGCGGCAGCGCCACCGCCGAAACCAACACCGCCGGCGGCACCGCCACCACCGGCAGCGCCACCTCCGGCAGCAACAACGGCTGCCGCATCAAGTGCACCACCGGCAATGCCACCAGCGGCAACGCCGACGCGAGCGCGATCAACACCGGCGACACCATCGCCTCCTCCGGCGACGTCAAGGCACAGGGCGGAATCGTCGACAAGAAGCAGTTCAAGGACGATCTGAAGAAGAAGCTCGGAAAGAAGTAGCACCCCCCGAGCCCAAACCCGCCGGGCACCACCACACCCTCACAGCAGATGCCGGGAAGGCCCCCAGCCTTCCCGGCTAGCTGTATGGGCCGGGGCTGTAGGGGCCGGGCCGGTGGCGGAAGACCGGCTCGGCCCAGGCGGGTGGGTCCGGGGGCGGGCCGGGGTGGCCCAGTGGTGCGACGAGCCGGGGGTCCACCTGGGTCGGCGGATGACCGCCCTTGCCGGCAGGGGCCGCGCCCACCGCACGCAGCGCCGCCACGAACTCCAGGCAGGAGCCGTAACGGTCCTCCGGAAGCTTCGCCAGTGCCCTGGCCAGCACGGCGTCGAGGGCCGCCGCGGCCCCGGGCCGTTTCTCGGACAGCGCGGGCGGCTGGTCGTACTGGTGCGCCCACAGCAGCGCCATGTCTTCCTCGCGCTGGAAGGGCGGCTTGCCGGTCAGGGTTTCGAACACGACGCAGGCCAGGCTGTACAGGTCACACCGGCCGTCCACCGGACGGCCGGAGATCTGCTCCGGTGCCACATAGTCGAGGGTGCCGACGAACTCTCCCACGGTGGTGAAGCCGGTGAGTGACAGCGACTTCTTCGTCAGTCCGAAGTCCGTCAGATAGATGTGCTCGGGGTGGTCGCTGTCGGTGCCCTTGGCGACCAGGATGTTGCCGGGCTTGACGTCCCGGTGCACCAGGTCGTGGTCATGGGCCGCGTCCAGTGCCGACGCCACCTGGGCGGCGATACGGATCGCGGTCGCCACGGGGAGCGGGCCGTCCCGGTCGAGCAATGCCCGCAGGTCCAGCCCGGAGACGTAGCGCATGGCGATGTACAGCACGCCGTCGGTCTCCCCGGCCTCGAAGATCGGCACGATATGGGGATGGTCGATCGCGGCCGCCACCCGCGACTCGTGAGTGAAGCGGCGCCGGAAGGTGTCGTTGCGGGCGAGCTCCGGGGCGAGCAGTTTGAGCGCGACCGTACGGTCCAGACGCAGGTCCTTGGCACAGTAGACGACGGCCATGCCGCCCCGGCCGATCTCGCGCTCCACCCGGTAGCCCGCGATCTGCGTCCCGATCAAGCCGGACGGCCGGCCCGAGTACACGCTCATGTCACTCGACGCCGAATCCACCCCTGAATTCTATCCAGCCCTCCCCACCGGCGCCCCGCGCCACATCACCGGAGCGGACAGCGCGGACGTGTACTCCGAAGCGGCGTCGAGAAGCCATTCGGCCAGGTACCCCGCGAAGGACGAGCGCACCAGGACCAAGAATCCCGGTTTGTGCTCGTCCCGGCGGACGAGGACCACCTGCGCACGGGCCAGCGTGGTCTGTGCGCACCGGCCCGCCCCGAAGGAGTGCCGGTGCAGGTCGAGCGCGCAGCCGTGGGCCAGCAGGTCGGCGGCCGAGGAGCCGGCGACGAGCAGGGTGGTGCGCTGGGCCGAGACATCGACGACGGCTCCGGTGGCGCCGGCCTCCTCGACCGCCGCGCGCAGCCCCGCCCGGAGTTCGTACTGTGTCCCGGCGGGGCCGACGACGAGCCATTCGTCGGGCCCCAGCCAGAGCGCGGCCAACTCGCCGCCGCGCACGCAGGTGTTCGCCTCCAGCGGGAGCGGGAGTCCCAGGGCCAGTTCGACGGCGTCCGCCGCCGGGCCCTTGGGGTCGATGCGGACGTTGAGCTGGGCGAGGAAGGGGAGTTCCGCCAGGCGCAGCGCTCCGCCCGAGGCCCGGGTGGCGGCGGCGAACCGGTCCGCTGCGTGGGACAGCGGGCTCACCGGGTGTCGGCGGGTTGCGGTTTCAGCCATCGCGGCGTGCCCCCTCGGGGTCGTAGAGAACAGGGCTTGCGACCGTCACCGGGACCAGCGTGTCCCCCACCGGTGCGTACAGGCGCTCTCCGATGCGGTCCCGGCCGCCGCGGATCAGGGCGAGCGCGAAGGTCCGCCCGAGGGCGGCGCTGCGGTAGCTGGAGGTGACGTGTCCCAGCATCGGCACCGGTGGTGCGGGAAGGGTCTCGGTGGTGACGAGGTGGGTGCCCTCCGGCAGCAGGGTGGCGGGGTCGTCGGGGAGCAGGCCGACGAGGTGTTTGCGGTCGGGCCGGCTGGTGTCCGGCCGGGCGTACGAGCGCTTGCCGGTGAAGTCGGGCTTCTTCTTCGACACCACCCAGCTCATGCCGAGGTCCTGCGGTGTGACCGTGCCGTCGGTGTCCTGGCCGACGATCGGGTAGCCCTTCTCGGCTCGCAGGACGTGCATGGTTTCCGTGCCGTACGGCGTGATGCCGAGCTCGCGGCCCGCCTCGTACAGCGCCTCCCACAGCGCGAGGGCATCCCAGGCCTCGACGTTGGTCTCGTACGCAAGCTCCCCGGAGAAGCTGATCCGGCACACCCGCGCCGGGATCCCGGCGACCTCGGTGTCGCGCCAGGACATGAACGGGAAGCTGTCCGCGTCCACGGCGAGCTGCGGGGCGAGGCCGCCCAGCACCTCGCGGGAGCGGGGCCCGACCAGGGCGACGGTGGCCCACTGTTCGGTGACCGAGGTGCAGTGCACGCGCAGGTCGGGCCACTCCGTCTGGAGCCACTCCTCCATCCAGTCGAGTACGGCGGCGGCGTTGCCCGTCGTGGTGGTGACCAGGAAGTGGTCGTCGGCGACGCGGAGGACCGTGCCGTCGTCGAAGACCATGCCGTCCGGGCGGCACATCACGCCGTAGCGGATCATGCCGGTCTTCAGTGTGCTCATCATGTTGGTGTAGAGCCGGTCGAGGAGGATGCCGGCGTCCGGTCCCTGGACGTCGATCTTGCCGAGGGTGGAGGCGTCCATGAACGCGACGCCTTCGCGGGCGGCGCGGCATTCGCGGAGCACCGCCGTCGCCATGTCCTCGCCGTTCCGCGGGTAGTACCAGGGCCGTTTCCACTGGCCGACGTTCTCGAAGCGGGCGCCGTGCGTGACATGCCACGCGTGGAGCGCGGTGACCCTTACGGGATCGTGCAGCGCGCCCCGGTCACGGCCGGCGAGGGTGGCGAAGCCGACCGGCGCGTACGGGGCCCGGAAGGTCGTGGTGCCCAGGTCGCCGGGGTCGACGCCGAGCAGCTGTGCGACGACGCCGTTCGCGAGCACGCCCGAGGTCTTGCCCTGGTCGTTCGCCGTGCCTGCCGTGGTGTAGCGCTTGAGGTGCTCCACCGAGCGCAGTCCCGCCCCCGTCGCGCGGGCCAGGTCGTCGACGGTGACGTCGCGTTGGAGGTCGACGAAGTGGGTGGAGTAGCCCCCGCCCTCCGCCCCGGGCACGACGAACACGTGCATGGCGGGGGACCGGGGCTCCTCGGCGGCCGCCGGGAGCGGGAGCGGACCGGTGACGGCGAAGCCCTCGGCCTCGATCGCCCGGGATCCGGCCGCCGCGCCGTCGGTGAGGCAGCCGGGCAGGTCGGACACGCCCCGGGCGGAGCCGGCGACTTCGACCGCCTGACGGCAGCGGTCCGGGACGTACGATCCGAGCTCCGCGTCGTGGCGCAGCCGCCCTCCGGCCTGGCTGAACAGGTGCACGACCGGGTTCCATCCGCCCGCGACCAGGAGCAGGTCGGCGGTGATCTCGCCGCGCGCCGAGCCCTCGCCGAAGGGGGCCACGAGCACCGACGAGACCCGTGCTTCCCCCGTGGTGCCGGCCACGGCGTGCCCGGCGAGGACCTCGATTCCAGACCGCTGGGCGCGGCGCGCCCACTCCCCCGGTTCCGGCCGGGTGTCGATGACCGCCGCGATGTGCATACCCGCGTCGGCGAGATCGAGCGCGGCGGCGTAGCCGCTGTCGTTCGTGGTGAACACGACCGCGTGGCGCCCGGGGGCGACCCCGTAGCGGTTGACGTAGGTACGCGCGGCGCCGGCGAGCATGACGCCCGGCCGGTCGTTGTCGGCGAAGGCGACCGAGCGTTCGTGTGCGCCGGTGGCCAGGACGACCCGGCGGGCCCGGATGCGCCAGACCCGCTCGCGGGAGACGTGGGCGGGTGCCTCGGCGCCGAGGTGGTTGGTGCGGCGCTCGACGGCCAGCAGGTGGTTGTCGTCGTAGTAGCCGAAGACGGTGGTGCGGCGCAGCACTCGTACCTCGGGGGCGGCGTCGAGTTCGCGGCCGGCGGCGGCGGCCCACTCGGTGGCCGGTGAGCCGTCGAGTGTCTCGCGTGTGCCGAGCAGGCTTCCGCCGAGCTCGCTCTGGTCGTCCGCGAGGATCACGCGCGCTCCGCTGCGGGCGGCCGCGGCCGCTGCGGTGAGGCCGGCCGGTCCGCCGCCGACGACCAGGAGGTCGCAGTGGGCGTGTACGGCGTCGTAGCGTGCGGGGTCGGGTTCGGTGGCGAGCCGCCCCTGGCCGGGCAGGCTGCTCGCGGCGAGGCCGTCGTACAGCTCGACGGTGGTCGCCGGGAGCATCGGCTCGGGGAACGGCGCCTCAATCTGGATGACGGCGCCCGGCTCCTCGATGCCGGCGGAGAAGATGCCGCGCGGGCGGCCGAGCCTGATGCTGGTGCCGGTCTGGTGGACGCCGTTGGCGAGCAGCGCGGCGGCGAGCGTGTCGCCCCGGTACCCGGTGTACTCCACGCCGTCGAAGCGGAAGCTCAGCGGCTCGTCGCGGGAGATCCGTCCGCCGTGGGACAGTCGGAACGCTTGTGAGGTCATGCGATCACCGGCCTCGGTTCGCCGGTCCGGTAGACGGCGAGGATCTCGTTGGTCGCCGTGTCCCGGACGGCGTTGAACCAGCGGCGGCAGCCGTCCGCGTGGTTCCATCTCTCGGGGAAGGGTCCCCTGGGGTTGTCGCGGAAGAAGAGGTAGCGCGCCCATTCCTCGTCGGTGAGGGCCGCGGGGTCCTCGGGGTAGGGCACGTGCGCCTGTCCGCCGTAGTGGAACTCGGCCTCGTCGCGAGGACCGCACCAGGGGCATGGGATGAGCAGCATGGCATTCGCTCCTCAGTGGGCCACCGCGGCCGCGCCGTGCTCGTCGACGAGCGCGCCGGTGGTGAAGCGTTCGAGCGTGAAGGGGGCGTTGAGCGGGTGCGGCCGGTCGTGGGCGATGGTGTGTGCGAAGGCCCAGCCGACGCCGGGTGTGGCCTTGAAGCCGCCGGTGCCCCAGCCGCAGTTGAGGTAGAGCCGTTCGACGGGGGTGAGTCCGACGATCGGTGAGGCGTCGGGGCTGACGTCCACGATGCCGCCCCAGGTGCGCAGGACGTGGGCGCGGGCGAATACGGGGAACAGCTCCAGGGCCGCGGCCATCTGTCGTTCGATGATGTGGAACGCGCCGCGCTGGGTGTAGGAGTTGTACGCGTCGATGCCGGCGCCCATGACGAGTTCGCCCTTGTGCGCCTGGCTGACGTACACGTGCACCGCGTTCGACATGACGACGGTGGGGTGCACCGGTTCGAGCAGCTCGGACACCAGGGCCTGCAGCGGGTGGCTCTGGATCGGCACATCGAAGCCGGCCATCGAGGCGAGTACGGAGGAGTGGCCGGCGGCGCACAGGGCCACCTTGCCCGCGGTGATCGGGCCCAGCGAGGTGCGGACCCCGGTGACCCGGCCGTCCTGGATGTCGATGCCGGTGACCTCGCAGTTCTGGATGAGGTCGATACCGGCGGCGTCGGCGGCGCGGGCGAGGCCCCAGGCGACGTGGTCGTGCTTGGCGATGCCCGCGCGCGGCTGGTACGTGGCGCCCATGACCGGGTAGCGCACGTCCGGCGAGATGTTGACGATCGGGCAGGCCTCCTTGACCTGCTGCGGGTCGAGCCATTCGGCGTCCACGCCGTTGAGCCGGTTGGCCTCCACGCGGCGCACGCTGTCCCGTACGTCCTGGAGGCTGTGGGCGAGGTTCAGCACGCCGCGCTGGGAGAAGAGGATCGGGTAGTCGAGGTCGTCCTCGAGCCCCTCCCACAGCTTGAGGGCGTGTTCGTAGATTCCGGCGCTCTCGTCCCACAGGTAGTTGGACCGGATGATGGTGGTGTTGCGGGCCATGTTGCCGCCGGCGAGCCAGCCCTTCTCCAGTACGGCGACGTCGGTGATGCCGTGGTTCCTGGCCAGGTAGTGGGCGGTGGCGAGGCCGTGCCCCCCGCCGCCCACGATGACGACGTCGTAACGGCGCTTGGGCTCGGGTGTGCGCCACAGCCGGTCGGGGTGCTCGGGGAGGTCGGCGCCTGGGGTGCGGGGGCTCATCGCGCGTCTCCTGACAGGTGCGGGTGGAGAGGGGGTCGACGACATGGGCCGGGCTACTGCGGACAGGGCCTAGCCGCGCAGCCGGGACATGAACGGGTCGAACAGCGGCTCGTCCGCCACCCGCGCTGCCACGAGCTGATCGAAGTAGCCGATGTGCAGGGTGCGCCCGGTCGTGGCCAGCTCGGCGGGCAGCCAGGCGTAGGCGATGCCTTTGCCGATGGTGTAGCCGTACGCGGCGCTGGTGACGTAGCCGACCGGCCGCTCGCCGTCGTACACGGGCTCCTTGCCCATCACCACGGCCCTGGGATCGTCGATGGTCAGGCAGCTGAGGCGGCGGCGCACCGAGCCGGCGCGCCGCTCCAGCGCGGTGCGGCCGAGGAACTCGCCCTTGTCCGTCTTCACGGCGAAGCCGACACCGGCCTCGTACGGGTCGTGCTCGAATGTCATGTCGGTGCCGAAGGAGCGGTAACCCTTCTCCAGCCGCAGGCTGTTGAAGGCGCCCCGGCCCGCCGCGATGCCTCCGTGGGGCCTGGCCGCCTCCCAGAGGGTGTCCCACAGCTTCAGGCCCATGTCGGCGGTCGTGTACAGCTCCCAGCCGAGCTCGCCGACGTAGGACAGCCGCATCGCGGTGACCGGAACGGAACCGATGTGGGCGCGCTTGGCGCGGAAGTACTTCAGGCCGGCGTTCGAGAAGTCCTCGTCGGCCAGCGGCTGGAGCACCTCGCGCGCCTTCGGGCCCCACAGGCCGATGCAGCAGGTGCCGGCGGTGATGTCACGTACGGCGACGGAGCGGTCTTCGGGCAGGTGCCGGGTGAGCCAGTCGAGGTCCGCATTGCCGTTGGCGCCGACCTGGAAGTGGTCCCGGCCCAGCCGCGCGACCGTCACGTCGCTGCGGATGCCGCCGTTCGTGTCGAGCATCAGGGTGTACGTCACCGAGCCGACGGACTTGTCGACGTTCGCGGTGGTCAGGTACTGGAGGTACGCCGCGGCGCCGGGGCCGGTGACCTCCAGCCGCTTCAGTGCCGTCATGTCGTACATCGCGACGCTCTCCCGGGTGGCCTGGGCCTCGGCGCCGACGATCGGCGACCAGTACCGGGCGGCCCAGTCGTTCGGTGTCGGTATGTCCCGTCCGGCTACCAGGGGTTCGTTGGCGGCGTACCACTGCGGCCGCTCCCAGCCGGATGCCTCCAGGAAGAACGCGCCGAGTTCCTGCTGGCGCGGGTAGAAGGGGCTGGTCCGCAGCGGCCGCGGTGCGCCCGCCGGCTGGAGGGGGTGGAGGATGTCGTAGACCTCGGCGAAGTTCTGGCAGTCGCGGGCCAGGACGTAGTCGGGGGCGAGCTGGTGCGGTTCGAAGCGGTTGACGTCGCACTCGTGCAGGTCGAAGGCCGAGCAGTGGCCGTCGACGAGCCATTCGGCCATGGCGCGGCCGACCCCGGCCGAGTGGGTGACCCACACGGCCTCGGCGACCCAGAAGCCCTTCACGTCCGGTGACTCGCCCAGCAGGGGCATGCCGTCGGGGGTGAAGGAGAAGAGCCCGTTGATCCCTTCCTCGATCTTCGCTTCCTTCGTCGCGGGCAGGAGCGCCTGGGTTTCGGCCCACGCGTCGGCGAAGTCGTCCTCGGTGAACCGCAGGATCGAGGGCATCACCTCCGCGGCGTCCACCGGCGCGATGTCGTCCGCCGTGACCGGCATGGGGCGGTGGCCGTAGTACCCGATGCCGAGCCGGTCGAAGCGGTCGCGGTAGTACAGGTCCGCGTCCTGGTGGCGCAGGATGGGACGGACGGCCTCGGCCGCCTGCCCGGCGAGTGCCGGTACGGGGCCGGTCCACGCCAGCTGGTGCGCCAGCGGTGTCAGCGGAAGATTCATGCCCGCCATACGGGCGACCTTGGGCCCCCAGATGCCGGCGCAGCACACGACGATGTCCGCGGGGATCTCGCCCTGGTCGGTGACGACGGCGGTGACACGCCCGTCCTGCGCGGTGATGTCCAGGACCTCGTGGCGGGCGAGGAAGCGCACGCCGCGGGCGGTGGCAAGCCGGATCTGGGCCTCGACCGCGAGCACCGCCCTGGCCAGACCGTCGGTGGGGACCAGCAGGCCGCCCAGTACCCGGTCGCGGTCCACCAGCGGGTGCAGCTCGACGCACTCGTCGGGGCCGATCAGCCGGGCCTCGATGCCCCAGGCGGTGACCCAGCCGTGCCGGCGGCGGAGTTCGGTGAGCCGTTCCGGGGTGGTGGCGACCTCGAGGCCTCCTGTGGACAGGAAGCAGGGCTGTCCGTCGACGTCGAGTGCGGCGAGCTTCTCGATGGTGTAGCGGGCCATCTCCGTCATGGTCTTCGAGGGGTTGGCCTGGAACACCAGCCCTGGGGCGTGGGACGAGGACCCGCCGGTGGCGGGCAGCGGGCCCTGGTCGACGACCGTCACTTCGGTCCAGCCCCGGGAGGACAGTTCGTCGGCCAGCGCCGCCCCCACCACGCCCGCTCCGATGATGACCACCCGCGGTCCCGCCATCGCCGCACCTCCGGTCGAAGAAGCAGTTCAGTTGCTGTCAGCGCAACATGCATCAGGTTGCGCAACTCACACTGCCGGTCGTCAGGTGTGGTGTCAAGAGGAGCGCCTGGCCCGGGCGGGCGGCCCGGCCGCATGCGAAATTGTGCGCGCCGCCGACGTACGTCAAGAGTTCCGACGCCGGGTTGCCGGGCCGGACACCTCCTGGGCGGCGATGCGTTCGAGCATTCCCCGGCGCCAGCGTTCGGTCTCGGCGATCTGGTTGAAGGTGAACAGATGGAGTCCCGCCACGGACGCCTCGGGTGCGGTGAGCACGGCAGCGCTCCCGCGCAGCAGCCGGTCCGGCGCGTAGCCTCCCGGCGCCGCGAAGCGCAGGAACCAGGAGGGGTGCCGGGTCAGGAACCGCGCCGACTCCCCCACGCCGATCTTCGTCGCCATGGACAGCAGCTTCGCCCGCTGGACGGGACCGGCGACCCCCACATGGACCGGAAGCGTGATGTGCCGGCGGCGCAGCCGCCGGATCCAGTGGCCCAGTACCGCCGGATCGAAGCAGAGATTGCTGACGATGCACGTCGCGTGCGCCTGCTTGTCCCACATCGCCTGGACGGTGACGTCGTCGTCGATGAGCGGATGGCTCTCGGGATAGCCGGTGATACCGACGTGCGTGAACGGGCTGCCCAGTTCGGTCAGTCGCCGCAGCACGGGCAGCGCCGCGTCGTACGTGCCGGCCGGAGGATCCGCGTCGCCGGCCGGCACGAACACCTCGTCGATGCCGGCCGCCCGGAGCCGGTCGACGACGTCGCTCAGGTGCGCGTCGTCCACGAGCAGCCGGGCGGGCACATGCGGCACGACGCGGTACCCGTGCGCCGCCAGGCGCGTCGCGAGGTCCAGGGTCGGCGCGAGGCCCTTGGCAGGCGACGCGGTGACCGTGACCGGCACCTCGGGAGGGACCCACTGGAGGACCATGTCCTCGGTGGCCTTGGCCGGCAGGACCTCGTAGCGGACGCTGCGCAGCAGGTCCGGCAGGCCGCCCGGCCGGGGCGCCCGTACGGCCGTCTCGGGATACCGTGCACGTCGCATGGCGGGACCCTCGGATTACCGGGCGGGACCGGGCTGCCCCTGCCCGGTGGGGGTGTGCCTAGAGAACTCCGCCTGCTGTGGCTCCATGACTGCCTCCGGAGATCGCTCCCCGCTGCCGATACGCGGAGATGCTAGTACGTGTACCGCTATGCGCACCAGGTTGCGAGCGACGCAACCCTCGTTCTCCCTCTTCACTTCACGCGTCCACCATCACCGCGTTGTTTACCGCACGTATAGTTTCACTATGAGCAACTACAGCACCGCTATGGAAACCGCGGGGGCGGCCGGAGGAGTACAGTCCGTCGACCGCGCGGTCAGCGTCCTGGAGATCCTCGCCCAGCGCGGCGAGGCCGGCGTCAGCGAAGTGGCCGCCGAGATCGACGTCCACAAGTCCACCGCGTTCCGGCTGCTCGGCGCCCTGGAGGCGCGCGGTCTGGTCGAGCAGGCCGGCGAGCGCGGCAAGTACCGGCTCGGCTTCGGCATCGTGCGCCTGGCCGGTGCGGTGACCGGACGCCTCGACATCACCCAGCAGAGCCGTCCGGTCTGCGAGCGGCTCGCCGAGGAGATCGGGGAGACGGTCAATGTCGCAGTCCTGGAGTCCCACCACGCGATCAACCTCTTCCAGGTACGCGGCCCCGGTGCCGTCACCGCGCACAACTGGGTGGGGCAGCTGACGCCGCTGCACGCGACCTCCAGCGGCAAGATCCTCCTGGCCCAGCTCTCCACGAAGAGACGGGCGGCCCTGCTGGCGGAAGCCGGCCTGGAGAAACTGACGCCGCAGACCATCACCACCAAGGCCCGGCTGGGCAAGAGCCTCGACGAGGCCCTGGAGCTCGGGTACGCCCTCACCCTTGAGGAGTTCGAGATCGGGCTGCATGCCATCGCCGCGCCGATCCGCTCCATGGACGGTGATGTCGTCGCCGCCGTCAGCGCCTCGGGGCCGTCGTACCGGTTCACCGAGGAGCGCATGCACGAGATCGCCCCGGGGCTCCTCGCCGGAGCCCAGGAGATCAGTAACCGGCTGGGCTATCTGGGCTGACGCCGGGCTACCGGTCGGTGCCCGGGGCCCGGGCATGAGCGCCGGGCGTCAGGGCTGCCGCGTGCCCAGACGCGCGTGCACCCAGTCGTGGAACACACCGATGTGGTGCTCGCTGGGCACCAGGACGCCGCCCTTGGCGTACAGGCGCGAGCTCATCGCCGGCTGGCAGCGCTCGCAGGCGTCGAAGTCCTGCCGGTTGACACGGTCGAACAGCTCGACGGAGCGGCTGAGGTCCTTGCCGCTGTCCACCACCTCCCGGAGGTAGAGCCAGTCGCACTCGACGATGGTGCGGTCGGCGGCCACCGGGTACATCCGGTGGAAGATCACGTGGTCCGGCACCAGGTTGATGAAGACCTGTGGCTGGACGGTGATCGCGTAGTACCGGCGGTCCTGGTCCTCGGACACGGTGGGGATACGGTCCAGGCCCTCGCCGCCGTCGACGGTGAAGCCATTGACCTCCTCGCCGAACTCGGCGCCGTGGCCGACGTAGTACTGCGCGGCGTAGCCGTCCGCGAACTGCGGGAGCACCTCGGTCAGTTCGGGGTGGATGGTGGCGCAGTGGTAGCACTCCATGAAGTTCTCGATGATGAGCTTCCAGTTGGCCTTTACGTCGTAGACGATCCGCCTGCCGACCTCGAGGCCGGCGATGTCGTACCGGTCGATGCACTCCACGTCGCCCAGCCGGGCCACGACGTCGCCGATGACGTGCTCCTCGAAGGAGGGCGGGTCCTCCGCCAGGCACACCCACACGTAGCCGAGCCACTCGCGCACCTGCACCTCCACCAGGCCGTACTCGGCGCGGCCGACATCCGGCATCCCGGTCAGGTTCGGGGCGGCGATGAGCTTGCCGTCCATGCCGTACGTCCAGGCGTGGTAGGGGCACTGGAACGCCCGCTTGACCTGCCCGGATTCCTCGGTGCACAGCCGGGCGCCGCGATGCCGGCAGACGTTGAAGAACGCCCGGATCACCTGGTCGCGCGAGCGGGTCACCAGGATGCTCTCGCGCCCCACGTCCACGGTCCTGAAGGCCCCCGGGCCGGCCAGCTCGGCGGAGCGCGCGACGCAGAACCACATCGCCTCGAAGATGCGCTCCTGCTCCAGGCGGAAGATCTCCGGGTCCGTGTAGTGGCCGCCGGGAAGGGTGGCGATCAGGCTCTCCGGCAGCCCGGTCATTGTCACAGTGCACTCCTCGCTGGAGACGTCGTGATCGGGTCGTGAACGCTGTCGGTCCGGGCCTTGGCGGCGGTGGCCAGTTCCCGGCGCCGACGGGTGAACAGCCGCGCCTGGTTCATGCCGAGAACGGCGACCGGCCGGCCGTCGCGGCGGTAGACCGCGAGGAAGCTGCGGTCGGCCGGGGCACCTTCCTCCACCGTGACGCTGTCCGCGCCGGCGGCATGCCCGGCGAACTGGATCCGGACGCCGTACTGGTCGGACCAGAAGTAGGGCGGGCGGGGCGGTTCCGGCGCGGCCGCGCCACCGGAGAGCAGCGCGGTCACGGCGGCGGCCGGCCGCTCCAGGGCACCGGTCCAGTGCTCGACCCGGTGATGGACGCCGGCCGCGGGGTCGTACCAGGCCGCGCAGTCACCGACCGCGACGACGCCCGGGATACTGGTGCCGCCGGCCGCGTCGCACGTCACGCCGTTGTCCAGCGCGATACCGCAGCTCTCCAGCCACTCGACGCAGGGCCGCGCGCCCACCCCGACGACGACGGTGTCGGCCGGGATGCGGCGGCCGTCCTTCAGCAGGACCGCGTCCACACTCGCCCGGCCGGCGCCTGGAGCGCCTGGTGGCTTTCCGCCGATGCCCCGCACGCCGACGCCGCACAGCAGCCGGACGCCGTGGTCCGCGTGGAGCGAGGAGACGACGCCGCCCATCTCCGCCCCGAGCGGTCCGGTCAGCGGTGTGGGCGCCGCTTCGACCACCGTCACGTCGAGGCCTAGACCGTAGGCGGTCGAGGCGACCTCGGCGCCGATGAATCCGCCCCCGATGACGACCAGCCGGCCGCCGCATGCCAGGTCCGCGCGCAGCGCGCGGGCGTCGTCGACCGTACGCAGGACGTGTACGCCGGCCAGGCCCTCGCTCCCCGGCAGGGACCGAGCGGCGGCTCCGGTGGCGATCACGACCCCCTCGGCCCGCACCGAGCGGCCGTCGGCGAGCCGGACCGCGCGGTCGCCCCGGTCGAGCCCGACGGCCCGCGCACCGAGCACCCACTCGGCGTCCAGATCCTCGCCGTCCGCTTCGAGCCCGAGTGCGGACTCGTCGATCGCGCCGGCGAGGTACTCCTTGGACAACGGCGGCCTGTCGTAGGGGCGGTGGGACTCGTCGCCGATCAGGACGAGGCGTCCGTCGTAGCCCTGTCCGCGCAGCGAGCGGGCGGCCGAGAGGCCGGCGAGCGACGCGCCGACCACGGCCACGCTCTTCACGCCGGCTCTCCGGCCAGGCGTGCCACGGCGCAGGAGCGCGGGAGGTTCGGCGCCGCGTCGGACAGCAGCACGTAGACCACGCCGTCCTCGACGAGGACCTGGTGAGTACGCACGGGGAGCCTGGCCGGTGGTGAGTCGACGCCGCCGGTGCGCAGGTCGAACTTCGAAGCGTGCAGGGGGCACTCGACCTCGCACCCCTCCAGCCAGCCGTCGGACAGCGACGCGTCCTGGTGGGTGCAGGTGTCGTCGATGGCGAGGACCTCGCCATCCTCGGTGTGGAACACGGCGACAGGGGGGTCTGCTTCGAGCCGGTAGGCCTCGCCTCGCGGCAGATCCGCGAGACGGCACACGGGAATCATCATGACACCTCGGTGCGTATAGCGAAACGGAATGCGGTTGACGCAACATCAGTCTGGAGGCGGCTCCAGACCTTGTCAAGGCGTGGAACAGGACAGCAAAGGGGGTGTCGGGAGCGGCCTGGGACCAGGCGCCGGAGCCGTCGATTCCGCAAGCGCGACGCCCCGGCGCCCCCTTGACCGGGCCGGTGACCGGCGTGAAAATGTTGCGTATCACTCATCTTGTTGCGCATGATGCATCAACGGAGGACAGGTATGTCTCCTCGACCGCAACCCGGGCGCGAGTTCGTCCTCACCCTCTCGTGCCCCGACCGAGCGGGGCTGGTCCACGCCATCAGCGGCTTCCTGGTCCAGCACTCCGGCAACATCCTGGAGAGCCGGCAGTTCGACGACCGCCTGGAGGACCGCTTCTTCATGCGGGTGCATTTCGATGTGTCCGATCCCGGGACCGGGTTGGACCACCTGCGATACGGCTTCGGACCGGTGGCCGAGGCGTACCGGATCACCTGGCGGCTGCGCGACGCGTCGACTCCGACCCGCACCCTGATCATGGTGTCGAAGTTCGGGCATTGTCTGAACGACCTGCTGTTCCGCCGGCGCACCGGCGCGCTCAACATCGAGATCCCGGCGATCGTCTCCAACCACCGCGACTTCGAACCGCTGGCGGAGAGTTACGGCATCCCGTTCCACCACATCCCGGTAACCCGCGAGACGAAGGCCGACGCGGAGGCGCGCCTGCTGGAGCTGGTCGGCACACTGGACGTCGACCTCGTCGTGCTCGCCCGCTACATGCAGATCCTCTCGGACGACCTGTGCAAGCAGCTGGACGGCCGGGCCATCAACATCCACCACTCGTTCCTGCCCGGCTTCAAGGGCGCACGGCCGTACGTCCAGGCGCACCAGCGCGGCGTGAAGCTCGTCGGCGCCACGGCGCACTACGTGACCCCGGACCTGGACGAGGGACCGATCATCGAGCAGGACGTCGTCCGCGTGGACCACTCGCGCGACCCGGACGACCTGGTCACCGTCGGCCGGGACGTCGAGGCGCGGGTTCTGGCCCGCGCGGTGGAGTGGCACAGCGAGAGCCGGGTAATGGTCAACGGCAGCCGCACTGTCGTCTTCCGCTGAGTACTCTCGCACCCTGGAACCGGCGCTCCGCGGTCCCACCGTCATCCGAAGAAGGGAGCGATGAGCCATGTTCCGCAAGGTGCTGGTCGCCAACCGTGGTGAGATCGCCATCCGCGCGTTCCGCGCCGGCTACGAGCTGGGCGCGGGAACGGTCGCCGTGTTCCCGCACGAGGACCGCAACTCGCTGCACCGGCTGAAAGCCGACGAGGCTTACGAGATCGGGGAACCGGGGCATCCGGTGCGTGCCTATCTCTCCGTCGAGGAGATCGTCCGCGCGGCGCGCACGGCGGGTGCCGACGCGGTCTACCCCGGGTACGGCTTCCTGTCCGAGAACCCCGACCTCGCGCGCGCGTGCGAGGAGGCGGGTATCGCGTTCGTCGGCCCGAGCGCGGAGATCCTCGAACTGACCGGGAACAAGGCGCGCGCGGTGGCCGCGGCCCGTGCGGCCGGTGTCCCGGTGCTCGGTTCCTCGGCGCCCTCCGCCGATGTGGACGAGCTGGTCCGGGCCGCCCAGGAGCTGGGCTTCCCGGTGTTCGTCAAGGCCGTCGCCGGTGGCGGCGGGCGGGGTATGCGAAGGGTCGAGGACCCGGAGATGCTGCGCGAGTCCATCGAGGCGGCCGCCCGCGAGGCCGAGTCCGCCTTCGGTGACCCGACCGTCTTCCTGGAGAAGGCCGTCGTCGACCCCCGGCACATCGAGGTGCAGATCCTCGCCGACGGCGAGGGCAACGTCATCCACCTGTTCGAGCGTGACTGTTCGCTGCAGCGCCGCCACCAGAAGGTGATCGAGCTCGCGCCCGCGCCCAACCTCGACCCGGCGCTGCGCCAGCGGATCTGCGACGACGCGGTGAAGTTCGCCCGGCAGATCGGCTACCGCAACGCGGGCACCGTGGAGTTCCTGCTCGACCGCGGCGGCCGGTACTTCTTCATCGAGATGAACCCGCGGATCCAGGTCGAGCACACGGTGACCGAGGAGGTCACCGACGTCGATCTCGTACAGGCACAGCTGCGGATCGCCGCCGGCGAGACGCTGGCCGGCCTCGGGCTGACGCAGGAGACCGTCCGCCTGCGCGGCGCCGCGCTGCAGTGCCGGATCACCACCGAGGACCCGGCCAACGGCTTCCGCCCGGACACCGGCATGATCAGCGCCTACCGCTCGCCGGGCGGCGCGGGTATCCGCCTCGACGGCGGCACCGCCCACGCCGGCACGGAGATCAGCGCGCACTTCGACTCGATGCTGGTCAAGTTGACCTGCCGGGGCCGGGACTTCAGCACCGCGATCGGCCGCGCCCGGCGTGCCGTGGCCGAGTTCCGCATCCGCGGTGTGTCCACGAACATCCCGTTCCTGCAGGCCGTGCTGGACGATCCGGATTTCCGGGCCGGCCGGGTCACCACGTCGTTCATCGAGCAGCGGCCGCAGCTGCTGACCGCGCGGCACTCCGCCGACCGCGGCACGAAGCTGCTCACCTACCTCGCCGACGTCACGGTGAACAAGCCCTACGGCGAGCGGCCCCGGCTGACCGACCCGGCCACGAAACTGCCGCCACTGCCCGCTGCCGAGCCGCCGGCCGGCTCCAAGCAGAAGCTCGACGAGCTCGGCCCGGAGGGTTTCGCGCGGTGGCTGCGCGCTTCGCCGACGATCGGCGTCACCGACACCACCTTCCGTGACGCCCATCAGTCGCTGCTCGCCACCCGGGTCCGTACGAAGGACCTGCTCGCCGTGGCCCCGGTGGTGGCCCGGACCGTCCCGCAGCTGCTGTCCCTGGAATGCTGGGGCGGCGCCACCTACGACGTCGCCCTGCGCTTCCTCGCCGAGGACCCCTGGGAGCGCCTCGCCGAGCTGCGCGCGGCGGTACCCAACATCTGTCTGCAGATGCTGCTGCGCGGCCGCAACACCGTGGGCTACACGCCGTACCCGACCGAGGTGACCCGCGCCTTCGTGGAGGAGGCCACGGCCACCGGCATCGACATCTTCCGGATCTTCGACGCGCTCAACGACGTCGGTCAGATGCGGCCGGCCATCGATGCCGTACGGGAGACCGGATCGGCGGTCGCCGAGGTCGCGCTGTGCTACACCTCCGACCTCTCCGACCCGTCGGAGAAGCTGTACACGCTGGACTACTACCTCAGGCTGGCCGAGCAGATCGTGGGCGCGGGCGCGCACGTGCTGGCGGTCAAGGACATGGCGGGGCTGCTGCGCGCTCCGGCAGCGGTGAAGCTCGTCTCCGCACTGCGCAGGGAGTTCGACCTGCCGGTGCACATCCACACGCACGACACCGCCGGCGGCCAGCTCGCCACCTATCTCGCGGCGATCCAGGCCGGAGCGGACGCGGTGGACGGGGCGGTGGCCTCCATGGCGGGCACCACGTCACAGCCGTCCCTGTCGGCGATCGTCGCCGCGACCGACCATTCCGACCGGCCGACCGGGCTGGATCTGCGCACGGTCGGTGACCTCGAACCGTACTGGGAGACCGTACGCAAGATCTACGCGCCGTTCGAGGCGGGCCTCGCGTCGCCGACCGGACGTGTGTACCACCATGAGATCCCCGGCGGGCAGCTGTCCAACCTCCGGACGCAGGCGATCGCACTCGGCCTCGGCGACCGCTTCGGGGAGATCGAGGCGATGTACGCCGCAGCCGACCGGATCCTCGGCCACCTGGTGAAGGTCACGCCGTCGTCGAAGGTGGTCGGCGACCTGGCACTGCACCTGGTCGGGGCCGGGGTGTCGCCGGAGGACTTCGAGGCCGAGCCGAACACCTTCGACATCCCGGACTCGGTGATCGGGTTCCTGCAGGGCGAGCTGGGCAACCCGCCGGGCGGTTGGCCGGAGCCGTTCCGCAGCAAGGCGCTTCAGGGCCGCACCAGTGCCAAGCCGATGCGGGAGCTGTCCGAGGAGGACCGCGAACAGCTGGGGAAGGACCGGCGGGCGACGCTGAACCGGCTGCTGTTCCCCGGGCCGACGAAGGACTTCGACACACACCGTCAGGCCTATGGCGACACCAGTGTGCTGGACAGCAAGGACTTCTTCTACGGGCTCCGTCCGAGGAAGGAGTACACGGTCGACCTCGAGCCCGGTGTCCGGCTGCTCATCGAACTGGAAGCCATCGGCGAGGCCGACGAACGGGGCATGCGCACCGTGATGGCGGCGTTGAACGGCCAACTGCGCCCGATCCAGGTGCGTGACACCTCGGTGGCCTCCGACATCCCGGCGACCGAGAAGGCCGACAAGTCCAACCCCGCCCATGTCGCGGCACCGTTCGCCGGCGTGGTCACGCTGACGGTCGCCGAGGGCGACGCGGTCCAGGCGGGTGCCACCGTGGCCACCATCGAAGCGATGAAGATGGAAGCCACCATCACCGCCCCGATGGCCGGGAGCGTGTCCCGTCTTGCCATCAACTCGATCCAGCAGGTGGAGGCCGGCGACCTTCTCATCGAACTCTCCTAGCCCGGACAGGACCCAGAGCCCGGAGCAACTGGGATTGGCGGCGCGGACAACCGCGTGGCCGCTTTCGTGACCGGGGGGCCTCGGCCATCATGATCCGTCGTCAGCCGATGTCGTCCGCAACGAAGTCGTCCGCAAAGAGGTGACGTCCATGGCCGGGTACCGGATGGGACACGGCGTTCTGCGCCGCAAGCCCATCGAGCAGATCGAAGAGCCCGACGTCCATCAGCGGCTGACCCGGACCCTGGGGCTCTGGCAGCTGACCGCGATCGGTGTCGGCGGCATCATCGGCGCGGGCATCTTCAGCCTGGCGGGTGCCGTCGCCAATGGCACCGCGGGACCGGCCGTGCTGGTGTCGTTCCTGGTCGCGGGCATCGCGAGCGCGGCGGCCGCCTTCTCGTACGCCGAGTTCGCCGGCATGATCCCGAAGGCCGGGTCGGCGTACACCTACGGCTACGCGGTCCTCGGTGAGCTCGCGGGCTGGTTCATCGGCTGGGATCTTCTGCTGGAGTACACGGCCATCGTGGCGGTCGTCGCCATCGGGATCTCCGGGTACTTCAACTTCCTGGTCGAGGCGACGGGTGCCGACCTGCCGGCCTGGATGCTGGGAGCACCGGGAACCGGCGAGGGTCACCAGGTGGATCTGTTCGCGGCGGTGCTGTGTCTGCTGATCGCCTATCTGCTCACCCTCGGCATCAAGAACGCGGCTCGTTTCGAGACGGTCGTGGTGGTACTGAAGGTACTGGTGGTGCTGGTGGTGATCTTCGTGGGTATGGTCCACATCGACACCGCCAACTACGACCCCTTCTTCCCGTTCGGCGTCGGCGGGGCGTTCACCGGCGCCGCGACCGTCTTCTTCGCGGTCTTCGGATACGACGCGATGTCGACGGCCGCCGAGGAGTCCAAGGACGCGCAGCGGCACATGCCGAAGGCGATCGTGTACTCGCTCGCGATCTCGATGGTGCTGTACGTGCTGGCCTGCCTGGTGCTGACGGGCATGCAGAACTACCGGGAGATCGACAGGGAGAGCGGCTTCTCGTCGGCCTTCGAGTCGGTGGGTCTGGGCGGGCTCGCCAATGTGATCGCGGTCGGCGCCATCATCGGCATCCTCACGGTCATGTTCACCTTCATGCTGGGCGTCACCCGGGTGTGGTTCGCCATGAGCCGGGACGGGCTGCTGCCGAAGTGGTTCGCGAAGACGCACGAGACCCGGCACGTGCCGACCAGGGTGACGTGGATCGTCGGTGTCGCCTCGGCGGTGATCGCCGGATTCCTGCCGATCGGAGAGGCGGCCGAGCTTACCAACATCGGCATCCTGCTGGCGTTCGTGGTGGTGTGCATCGCGGTGATCGTGCTGCGCTACCGACGGCCCGAACTGCCGCGCACCTTCCGCTGCCCGGGGATGCCGGTGGTCCCCGCGCTCGGTGTGATCTTCTCGATCTGGCTGATCACGTTCCTGCAGTGGCAGACCTGGGCGCGGTTCTCGGTCTGGTTCCTGCTCGGCCTGGTCGTCTACTTCTCGTACTCGTACCGGAAATCGGAGCTGGCCAAGGCGGAGGCGGACGGGATGACATGACGGCTGCCCGGCCCGGTGCCGGCCGGTACCCCTCTACTGGCCCACTCTGCCGTCGCTCCGCTCCCGCAGGAAGTCGGCGTGGCCGTTGTGCCTCGCGTACTCCTCGATCATGTGCACCAGCACCTCGCGCAGCGAGATCGGTTCCTGCCCGTTGAGGCCGGTGGCTGCGAGGTCGGGCGCCTCGGCCACGAACCGTTCCGCGAAGGCGACTTCCGCCCGCCAGGTGTCCCACGCCTGCGCGACCACCTCGGGATCGGGCACCGCGCCGTTGAAGTCCGCGTCGCGGTCGCCATCGGTGCGGTAGTGCGGCGGCGCGTCCTGCCCGGCCAGCACCCGCCGGAACCACTTGCGCTCCACTTCGGCCATGTGCCGCACGAGGCCCAGCAGCGAGAGGATGGACGGCTCCACCGAGCGGCACGCCATGGCGGCGGCATCGAGCCCGGCGCACTTCATCTCCAACGTCAGGCGCTGGTCGCGCAGATAGCCGGTCAGGGTGGCGCGCTCGCCCTCGAACCCGCCGTCGGTGCGCGGATCCTCATCGGGGTCCAGGAACATGTTGGACCAGGCGCAGCGCCGGGCGGGCTGATCGTGTGCGGGATGCGTGTCGGCAGTGTGGGACATGCTTATGAGCATCGGCGATCCGCGCCGGGTCCGCCACGAAATTCCGGCGTGACCGACAGCGTTCACCCTCGTTTGCCTGATCATGAAGATCAGGACAGGTGCCGCTGTGGCGGCCATTCTGCTGGGCAGCACACTGACAGGTACCGCGAACGCCGCCGCAGCCGACGCCGGCGCGGGCATGTTCCTCACCGTGTCGGGCAGCGAGAACACCTGGATCCGCGGCGTCCTGCTGCACTGCGATCCCCCCGGCGGCTCCCACCCCGCGGCGGAAGCCGCCTGCGCCGACCTGGCCGCGGCCGGCGGCGACTTCGACGCCCTGCCGGGCGACCCCCACCGATGCACCAAGGAGTACGACCCGGTCACGGCGACCGCCACGGGCACCTACAACGGCCGGCCGGTCGCCTGGCATCGGACCTTCCCCAACGCCTGCGTCATGGACGGCATCACCGGCCCGGTCTTCCGCTTCTGAGAGGATGACGGGCCGTCAGCGCGGTCACTCTCGCGCGCAGGGCGGACAGTGCCGTGGCGCCGGGATCGTGCGCGAGTGCGCGGGCAACGACGTCCGCGGCCTCGCGGAAGGCCGCGTCGTCGAACTCGCGGCCCGCCAGGGCGGCGGTCCCGATGCACAGTCCGGAGCGGGCCGTCGACGGACCGGGATCGGCCGGCATCGCGGTGCGGTCCACGGTGATGCCGAGTGAGTGCAGCCGGTCCGCGGCATGGCCGCTGTCGAGTGCGGCGGCACGGAGGTCGACGAGTACGACGTGTGTCTCGGTGGCGCCGGTGAGCACCCGGATTCCGGTCTCGGCCACATCGTCGGCGACGAGTCGGCCGGCGAGAATGCGGGCACCGCGCAGTGCGTGCCGCTGCCGCTCGCGGAACGCAGGCGTTGCGGCGATCCGCAGGGCGACGGCCCGGGCCGCCGTGATGTCGTCGAGCCCGTCGTTCTCCGGCCGGTGGGGAACGGCCGAGTTGAGGCGGGCCGCGACGTACGCGTCGTTCGTGAGGAGCATCCCGCCCGGCGGGCCGCCGAGGGTCTGGGGGGAGGCGGTGACGACATGGGCGTGGGGCACGGGGCTGGGGTGCAGGCCCGCCGCGACGAGGCCGGTGGCGTGCGCCATGTCGACCAGCAGCAGGGCGCCGACCTCGTCGGCGATCCGCCGGAACCGTTCGTAGTCCGGCCGTCGCGGATGGGCCGACCCGCCCGCGACGATCATCTTGGGCAGATGGGCGCGCGCGAGCCGGTGGACCTCCGCCATGTCGACGAGGCCGTCGGTGGTGCGGAGGCTATAAGGGATGGCGTCGTACAGCTGCCCCGGGTGGCCGTGCCGCCTGCCGGCGAGTCCGCTCCCGCCGGGCGCCATCGCGTCCGGCACGAGCACGGTGTCCCCGGGAGCGAGCAGGGCGGAGAGGGCCGCGGCGTGGGCCTGTCCTCCCGAGTACGGCCGTACATCGGCATACGCGGCGCCGAACAGGGCCCTTGCCCGTTCGACGGCGAACCGGCCGACGGCATCGGCGCGTTCGGGGCCAAGCGGGCCGAGGGGGCTCACGGGACTGCCAGGGCTGACGGGCGTACGGCGCCGGGGGTCGCCGCCCTCGGCGTACGTACCGGTCGTCGAGGTGCTCAGGGCCTGCCGCACCGCTACGGGTGCGATGTTCGCCAGGGCGGTCATCTCCAGGGTCCGCCGGCGGCGTTCCACCCGTGCGGACAGGGCTGCGGCGATCTCGGGGTCCGCGTCGGCGAGGTCCGCGTCGAAGGGGACCGTGGAGGCCGCCCGGTCACCGGTCGACGCGGTGCCGGACGAAAACACGGTCCCTGTGGGAACCGCGGGTGCGGGCGCTGCCATGGGTGTGCGCTCCTCTCGGGAGGTGGATGGCGTCAGCATTCGATGACGTTGACGGCGAGGCCGCCGCGGGCGGTCTCCTTGTACTTGACCTTCATGTCCGCGCCGGTCT
>NZ_JBSOPZ010000036.1:0-78777 GCF_053763515.1 Streptomyces mabaensis | reverse complement strand
GGCACGCTGTTGAGTTCTCAAGGAACGGACGCTTCCTTTGGTCCCTTTTCATCGGGCCCTCCGGGCGCTTCCCTTCGGTCTTGCGTTTCCGACTCTATCAGACTCTTTCGTGTCCGATTCCCAGTCGAAGTGGGATTTCGCTCGCCTTCCCGGTCCGCTTTCGCGTTCCTTTCCGGCGGTTCCGACTCTATCAGATCCTTTCGGGCCTGATTCCCAGTCAGCGGGCTGTGTCTTTTCGGCTGTTGGGCCGTTCCGACGTCCCGGACTCTAGCGGATTTCCCAGGCGACTCATAATCGAGTCAAGCGAATTGAATTCCGGGCATGCCGAAATTGTTCCCGCTGGGAGATCGTGCTGAGTTGGGTTGCCGCGTCTCAGCGGCAGAGCGGCTGTCGCAGAACCGTTCCGGCCCCGTGACAACTCGAAGAACCTTACGGATCGGGCGGGCGCGTGTCAACTCGCCTCAGTCGAGGTCGCTCAGCCGTCCGCCGGCGTCCGGCTGAGTGTCCTCCACCCGGCGCAGCAGCCTGGTCAACATCTCGCCGAGCGCGCCCCGTTCCTCCGTCGAGAGGTCCTGGAGGAGCTCCTCCTCGAAGACCGTGGCCATGCTCATCGCTTCGAGCCACTTGCTACGGCCCTCGTCCGTGAGCTCCACGATCACGCGTACCCGGTTGGACTCGTCCCGCTCCCGGGTGACCAGTCCCTCCCCCACCATGCGGTCGATGCGATGGGTCATGGCAGCCGGCGTCAGGCCCAGGCGCTTGGCGAGGTCGCTCGGGCCCAGGCGGTACGGGCTGCCGGACAGGACGAGCGCCTTGAGCACTTCCCACTCGGCGTTGCTGAGGCCGAGGGCCGCGGTCTGGCGGCCGTACGCGACGTTCATCCGGCGGTTGAGCCGGCTGAGCGCCGAGACGACCTTCTCGACCTGGGGGTCGAGGTCGCGGAACTCGCGCTGGTAGGCGGCGATCTGCTCGTCAAGGCTCGGCTCGCTGACGGCGGAGGCGCCGGGGGTGTCTCCCATGACGCGAAGTATCGCACGCGGACGTTGGCATCGAAGTCCTTGGATGTGTATTGTTTAGCTTCGAACTTTAACTTCGAAGTCTTCAGACCTCACTCCTTAAGGCAGGTGAAATGACCAGGGCGATGGGCGCGGCGATGCGCCGGATCCAGACGGGCAACGCACTGAGCGCGTTCGGCATCGGTTTCACGGTCCCGTTCCTCTACGTCTACGTGGCACAGGTGCGGGAGCTGGGCTCCAGCACGGCGGGCATCGTGCTCGCCGTGTTCGCCGTGGCCGCACTGGTCGTGCTGCCGTTTACGGGTCGGGCCATCGACCGGCGCGGACCGGTCCCGGTGCTCGTCGGCGCCGCTGTCACCGCCTCGGTCGGCGCGATGGGGCTCGGGCTCGCGGACACCACCGCGCTGGTCGTGCTCGCGTCGGCGGGCCTCGGCGCCGGGACCGCGGTCATGCAGCCCGCGCTCGCGACGATGATCGTCTGGACTTCGGATCCGGCCACCCGTACCCGCGCCTTCGCCACGCAGTTCTTCCTGCAGAACCTCGGCCTCGGCATCGGCGGGCTGCTCGGCGGTCAGATCGTCGACGAGACCCGGCCGGGGAGCTTCACCCTGCTCTTCACGATCGAAGCGGTTATGTTCCTCGTGCTCGCCGCGATCGCCGGCACCGTTCGGCTTCCGCGCTCGCCGCTGATCCCGGACGCCATGCCCACGGACCCCTCGGAGACGAAGGGCGGCTGGCGCCGGCTGCTGCGGCACCGGGCCATGGTGCAGCTCAGCGTGCTGGGGTTTGTGCTGTTCTTCGCCTGCTACGGACAGTTCGAGGGGGGCCTCGCCGCGTTCGGCACGGAGGCCGCCGGGATCACGCCGTCGACGCTGGGCATCGCGCTGGCCGCCAACACCGCGGTGATCGTGGTCGCGCAGTTCGTCGTCCTGCGGCTGGTGGAGACGCGCCGCCGGTCACGCGTCATCGCGCTGGTCGGCCTGATCTGGACGGTCGCCTGGCTCGTCGCCGGGTACGCGGGCCTGGGCGAGGGCAGCCAGGCGATGGCGACCGCCGCGTTCGTCTCCACCTACGCGCTCTTCGGCCTCGGCGAGGCGATGCTGTCCCCGACCGTGGCTCCCCTCGTCGCCGACCTGGCGCCGGAGGCGGCCGTGGGTCAGTACAACTCGGCGTTCGCGCTGGTCAAGCAGCTCGCGCTGGCCGTCGGGCCGGCCGTGGGCGGTCCCATGGGTGCCGCGCTGCACGGTCCGTACATCGTGACGTTCGTTCTCTTCTCGCTCGGGATCACGGTCCTCGCGCTGCGGCTGGGCCGTCGGCTCACGCCGGTGCAGGACAACCCGTCGCTGGCGAAGTCGCGCGTGGTGGCCACTCGGGTGCCCGAGCAGGCGTCGGCGCCCGTCAGCGCGTAGGGCCAGGGCACCCGGCCCTGTCCGGCTCTAGTGGTCGGGCAGGGCGAACTCGCACCAGACCGCTTTGCCGCCGCCCGGGGTGCGGCGCGAGCCCCAGGACGAGGCGATCGTCGCGATGATCGAAATGCCTCGGCCCGCCTCGTCCGCCGGCTCCGCGCGGCGGCGGCGGGGCAGGTGGTCGTCCCCGTCGGTCACCTCGATGATCAGCCGTCGGTCGGTGCGGCGCAGTCGCAGGCGCATGGGCGGCATGCCGTGCTGGAGGGAGTTGGCGACCAGCTCGCTGGCCGCCAGCACGCCCAGGTCGCACAGCTCCACCGGGAAACGCCAGGACGCCAGCACCCCCGAGGCGAAGGCGCGGGCGCGCGGCGCCGCCTCGATACCGCCGAGGAGTTCCAGCGCGGCGTTGTGGAAGAGCTCGGCGTCCGGTCCCGTACGGGTCGGGTGCTGGAGGACCAGTACGGCGACATCGTCGTCATGGTCGGCGGTGACGCCGAGCGCGCGCATCAGGCGGTCGCAGATGACCTGCGGAGTGCCCTTCGCCCCGGACAGGGCCCGCTCCAGCGCGGCCACACCCTCGTCGATGTCCTCGCCGCGCCGCTCGACCAGACCGTCCGTATAGAGGACGGCGGTGGAGCCCGGGGGGAGGGCGATCGTGCCGGAGGAGTGCAGCCAGCCGCCGGTCCCCAGCGGCGGGCCGGTCGGGTCGGCGGCGCGCCGGACCGTGCCGTCCTCGTCGCGGACGAGGATCGGGAGGTGGCCGGCCGACGCGTAGACGAGGCGGCCCTCGTTCGGGTCGTGCACGGCGTACACACAGGTGGCGATCTGGCTGGCGTCGATCTCGGCGGCCAGGCCGTCGAGCAGTTGCAGGACCTCGTGCGGCGGGAGGTCGAGCCGGGCGTACGCGCGGACGGCCGTGCGCAGCTGGCCCATCACGGCCGCGGCGCGGACCCCGCGGCCCATGACGTCCCCGATGACGAGCGCGGTGCGGCCCGCGCCGAGGGTGATGACGTCGTACCAGTCGCCGCCGACCGCCGCCTCCGTACCGCCCGGCTGGTACGTCGCGGCGATGCGCAGGTCGTCGGGCTGCTCCAACTCCTGCGGGAGGAGCGAGCGCTGGAGGGTGACGGCGGCCTCGCGCTGGCGGCGCTCGCTGGCGCGCAGCCGCTCGGCGGCCTCCGCGTGGTCGGTGACGTCGGCGGCGAAGATCATCACGCCGCCGTTCTTGCCGACGTCGACCGGGGTGCAGGTGACCGTGTACGAGCCGCCGCCAGGGCCCTTGCGGTTCTTGACCGTACGGGGCTTGCCGCTGCGCAGCACCTGGTCGAGGAGCGGGAGCAGGCCGAGTTCGTCCAGTTCCGGGAGGGCCTGGCGGGCCGGGGCTCCGGCCGGGCGGGGGCCGAAGGCCGCGGCGTAGGCGTCGTTGACGTAGGCGATGCGGTGCTCGGGGCCGTACACCAGAGCGACGAGGGCGGGCAGCCGGGCGAGGACTTCCCGTACGGACAGGTCGTCGAGGGAGGGGACGGGCAGGTCGTGGTCCTGGCCGGCCGGCGGCGGTGCGGTGCCGCCCGGGGTTGCCTCGGGGGCGTGGACCGGTGCGTTGTCCGCGGTCCTGGTACCCGTCGTTCCCTTTTTGGCGGTGGTGGAGTTCGACGCTTTTGGCGTGTCCGGGGTGTTCGGCGTGTTCGGTGTGTCGTTCGACGGGTCGGGCGTGGGCCCGTCATTGCCGGTGTCCGCGCCGGGCGCGGGCTGATCCGGGTGCTCACCGCGAGCCGCGGGCACGGAACCGCGATCGGTCCGCGCTGCGGCGCGGCGCTGCGTTCCGGGAAGCCGGGCGCTCCAGCGCGTGAAGTTCACTGACTCTCAAGCCTCGTGGTGTCGCTGTGGGGACGCTGCTGTGGGGGTCGCTGCTGGTCGGTGCGGTTCACTCTGTGCAGGTGTGAGCCCACCTATGGTCACACGTCCAGTGTGGCCGACCGCACTGACAACGTCAGTCGGTGCTGTCCTTCGGACGCTCTCGGCCCGCCGCGAGTTCGAACTCGGCACGCGGGTGTTCGAGCGACCCGAGAGAGACGATCTCACGCTTGAACAGTCCGGCGAGTGTCCATTCGGCAAGGACTCTCGCCTTCCGGTTGAACGTGGGCACGCGGCTGAGGTGGTAGGCCCGGTGCATCAGCCAGGCCGGGTACCCCTTCAACTTCCGTCCGTAGACGTGTGCGACGCCCTTGTGGAGGCCGAGGGACGCGACCGATCCCGCGTAACTGTGCGCGTAGTCCTGGAGCGGCTGTCCGCGCAGGGAGGCGAGAACGTTGTCAGCGAGGGTCCTGGCCTGGCGCACGGCGTGCTGGGCGTTCGGCGCGCACTCCGTGCCCTTCTTGTCTGCGGTGACGTCCGGGACCGCGGCCGCGTCGCCCGCCGCCCAGGCGTGTTCGACGCCCTCGACGGTGAGGCGGGGGGTGCAGACGAGCCGCCCGCGGCCGTTCCTGGGCAGGTCGGTCGCGGCGAGGATGGGGTGCGGCCTGACGCCCGCGGTCCACACGACCGTACGAGTCGGGAAGCGCGAGCCGTCACTCAGTACGGCGACCCTGTCCTCGCAGGAGTCGAGGCGGGTGTCCAGCCGGACGTCGATGTTGCGGCGCCGCAGCTCCCGGATCGTGTAGTGGCCCATCGCCTCACCGACCTCGGGGAGGATGCGGCCGGTGGCCTCGACGAGGATCCACTTCATGTCCTCGGCCTTGATGTTGTGGTAGTACCGCGCGACGTAGCGGGCCATGTCCTCCAGCTCGCCGAGCGCCTCCACGCCCGCGTACCCGCCGCCGACGAAGACGAAGGTCAGGGCGGCGTCACGGACGGCCGGGTCGCGGGTGGCGGAGGCGATGTCCATCTGCTCGATGACGTGGTTGCGCAGGCCGATGGCCTCCTCCACGGTCTTGAAGCCGATGCCGTAGTCGGCGAGGCCGGGGACCGGCAGGGCGCGGGAGATCGAGCCGGGGGCGAGGACCAGTTCGTCGTACGCGATCTCGACCGGGCCGGCGCCCTCCTCCTCCGTGGCCAGGGTGGTGACGGTGGCGGTGCGCTTGGCGTGGTCGATCTTCTGGGCCTCGCCGATGACGATCCTGCACTTGTTCAGGATCCGGCGGAGCGGGACGACCACGTGGCGGGGCGAGATGGAGCCGGCGGCCGCCTCGGGGAGGAACGGCTGATACGTCATGTATGGCTCGGGTGTGACCACGGTGACCTCGGCCTCGCCGTTCTTCAGCTTCTGCTGGAGACGCAGCGCGGTGTACATCCCGACGTAGCCGCCGCCGACAACGAGAATGCGTACAGGGGCCGGGGGTCCGGGGGTCGTCCCCCGCGTATATGCAGCCTTCACCACACCATGACGCAACGCGTTCAGGAGTTTGTCCACAGGCCCGGCAAATTGTGTGACCGGCGGGCGGGGCGGGACAGGGGCTCCGACGTCGACCGGCCAACCGGGATATGCGCAGGTCAGGGCGGAGATGGGGGCTGGTGCCGGGGGGCGGATACAGGAAGGATTCGGTGCATACTCCGATCGGGGGGCGCTCCGTGCGGAACTACCCCCTTCTGAATTGACTCCGGCTCAACTATGTTCGTACCTCGTCGGGGTGTCGGGTCTTGGCCTGTGGATCAGCCCTGACTCAAGAGGCGGGGAGTCTCCGGGGGGAGACGTCATTACCGGGGGAACAAGTTATGCACATTCACGATTCGCATTGGTCTGCAACCGTCGCGGCCGAAGGCAATGGGCGTGTGGGCGTGGCGGGCGGTAGCGGCGCGGTGCCGGGCGCTTTGCCGGGTGGCGGCGTGGTGCCGACCGGCGGCGCGGCGGGCCGTTCGGCGCCGCTTCGCGTGGATGCACAGCGCAACCTGGAGCACGTACTGCGCGCCGCGCGCGAGGTGTTCGGCGAGATGGGGTATGGCGCGCCGATGGAGGACGTGGCGCGGCGGGCCCGCGTCGGGGTGGGGACGGTCTACCGGCGGTTCCCGAGCAAGGACGTCCTGGTGCGGCGCATAGCCGAGGAGGAGACCGCCCGGCTGACCGAGCAGGCCAGAACGGCGCTGGGTCAGGAGGACGAGCCGTGGTCGGCGCTCTCGCGCTTCCTGCGGACGTCCGTGGCGTCCGGCGCGGGCAGGCTGCTGCCGCCGCGGGTGCTGCGGGTCGGGGTCGATGTCGAGGACTCCACGGTGGTCCAGGACGAGGCCCGTGTGCCGCAGCAGCGGTCCGCGCCCGAAGACGGGGCGCGGCACGAGGACTCGGGTGCGGCGGCGCTGCTCGAAGTGGTCGGCCGGCTGGTGGACCGGGCACGGGCGGCGGGTGAGCTGCGCGGTGATGTGACGGTGGCGGACGTGCTGCTGGTGATAGCCACGGCGGCGCCCTCGCTGCCGGACCCGGCTCAGCAGGCGGCGGCTTCCGCGCGGCTGCTGGACATTCTGCTGGAGGGTCTGCGGTCGCGGCCGGTGTGACGGCGCTGACGGCGCTCAGGGGCAACGGTCCGGTCCTGCGGGCCTGCTGATCCTGCCACGGACGGGTGGATGCCGGTCATAGCTGTCCGGCAGCTGCCCGTTCTGTGCCACTGTGGCCCGGTGTTCGGACTGAGGGCGCGTGCGGGTGCGCGCGGGGGTGTACGGGGGCGGGGCCTGCCGAGGCTGCGCGCGCTGCGGGAGCCGTGGGAGCTGCCGCGATGAGCCCGGGCGGTGCCAGCGGTGCCGGCGGCGGCGAACGGGACGACGGCGCCCTCCCCTCGCGCCTGGTTCCCGCGCAGCGTGGGGGCGGCGGGCGGCCGCCGTCCGACGCCGATCTGATCGGCCGGATGCGGTCCGGTGACGAGAGCGCGTACGAGGAGCTGTTCCGGCGGCACGCGGAGTCGGTGCGGCGGTACGCGCGCAGTTGCTGCCGGGACCCGCACACCGCCGACGATCTGACCGCCGAGGTCTTCGCGCGCACGCTGCAGGCGGTGCGCGGGGGCGCCGGACCGGAGTACGCGGTGCGTGCGTACCTGCTGACGACGGTACGGCGGGTCGCCGCGGCGTGGGCGCAGACCACGAAGCGGGAGCAACTGGTCGAGGACTTCGCGGTGTTCGCCGCGCAGGCGGCCTCGCGCGGCTCGGAGGCGGCCGAGGGCGCCGGTTCGTTCGGGGCCGGGCTGGATCCGGGTGCCGAGGTCCGGGCGATGCACGAGGCCGAGCAGACGATGGCCATGCGGGCCTTCCGCAGCCTCCCCGAGCGCTGGCAGGCCGTCCTGTGGCACACCACGGTCGAGGAGGAGTCGCCGAGCGAGGTGGCGCCACTGTTCGGGCTGACCGCCAACGCGACCGCGGTGCTGGCGAGTCGGGCCCGCGAGGGTCTCAAGCAGGCGTACCTGCAGGCGCATGTGAGCGCGGCGCTCACGGAGGGCGGCGACTGCTCGCGCTACGCCGACCGGCTGGGCGCGTACGCCCGGGGCGGCTTGCGGATGCGGGCCGAGCGGGGACTGCGCCAGCACCTGGAGCAGTGCGCGAAGTGCCGGCTGGCGGCGGTCGAGATCAAGGACGTCAACGCGGGAATCCCGGCGCTCCTTCCGGCAGCGGTCATCGGCTGGTGCGCCGCCGGATACGCGGCCAAGGCGGCGGGAATCGCGGCAGGAGCAACAGGAGCCGCGGCGGGCGGCGCGGCGGCTGCCGCGGGCGCGGGTGGGGCGGGCGGCGCGGCGGTCGGTGGAGCAGGCGCGGGCGGATCTGCCGCGGGCTCGGTGGGCGCGGGCGGAGCGGGCGCGGGCTCGGTGGGCGCGGGCGGAGCGGGCGCGGGCTCGGTGGGGGCAGGTGGGGCGGCGGCCTCCGCGGGCGGAGCGGGCGCGGGCGGGGCGGCAGTCGGCGGGGCAAGCGCCGCAGGGGCCTCCGCGAGCGGGTCGGCGGGAGCCGGTGGGGTTGCCGCGGGTAGTGCCGGGGCGAGTGGGGCGGCCGCGGGCGGCTCCTCTGCTGGTGCGGGTGGGGCCTCTGGGTTGGGGGTGCCGGGGCAGGTTGCGGTTGCGGCGGCGCTGGCCGCCACCGTGGTTGCCGGGGTGGTGTTCGCGCTCGCCGGCAACGAACCTGAGCCCGAGGCCGAGGCGAGGCCGAGCCTGTCCCCGCCGCCGGCTGCCGAACCCGTCGTACCACCGACCCCTCGGACCCCACGGACCCCGCCGCCCTCCGCCGCGGCCGCGGCCCCCGCCCCCGAACCTGAGCCGGAACGCGCCCGCCCCACGCCTTCGCCGGAGGCCACGCCGGCCACGTCGGCCGCGCCCGAGCCGGCGCCTCCCTCGCCGACGGCGACCACAACGCCCACGCCGACGCCCCCGGCGAAGCCGACTCCGCCGCCCGCCTCCACGCCGTACCAGGTGAACCGGCTCCCCTACGCCGTCCTCGGCGAACGCACCGGGCCCGAGATCAGGCTCGACCGGAGCAGCTGGCTCTGGCAGCGCTGGGGGCTGCGGGTCGGCGGCAGGCCGTACGCGCACGGGGTGACCGTGCACGCGGCGTCCTCCGTCACCATCGACCTCAACCGCCCCTGCACGTCCTACGACGCCTGGGCCGGGGTGGACGACATGACGCCGGGGCTCGGCGCGGTGCGCTTCTCCGTGTACGGGGACGGGGCCCGGCTGTGGCAGTCACCGGTGATCCGGGGCGCGGAACGGGCCGTACCGGTCCATGTCGGCATCGGCGGGCGGAAGTCGATCCGGTTGGCCGTCGAGCCCCACACGCCGCTCGGCGAGGTGGCGCTAGCCGACTGGGCGGAGTCGGTGATCACCTGCCACTGACGTGCCCCCGGCGGCCGGCCGGGTCAGCCGGGGGTCACCAGCCTCGCCTCGTAGGCGAACACCGCCGCCTGCGTACGGTCGCGCAGGCCCAGCTTCACCAGGATCCGGCTCACGTGCGTCTTGATCGTCGACTCCGCGATCACCAGGCTCGACGCGATCTCCGCGTTCGACAGGCCCTGGGCGATACGCACCAGGACCTCCGTCTCGCGTTCCGTCAGATCGCCGAGCTGCGCCTGCGCGGGAGGCCGCGGGGCGTCCGAGAGCTTCGAGAACTCCACGATCAGCCGCTTCGTCACGGACGGAGCGAGCAGCGCCTCGCCCGCCGCCACCACCCGCACGCCGTCCGCCAGCTGCCGCGCCGACGCGTCCTTCAGCAGGAAGCCCGACGCACCCGCCCGCAGCGCCTGGTAGACGTACTCGTCCAGGTCGAACGTCGTGAGGACCAGCACCTTGGAGTCGGCGTGCGCGGCGGCGATCTCCCGCGTCGCCTCCAGGCCGTTCAGCTCCGGCATGCGGATGTCCATCAGGACGACGTCGGGGCGCAGCGCGGCGACCTGGGCGATGGCCTCGCGGCCGTCGACCGCCTCGCCGACGACCTCGATGTCCGGCATCGCGTTCAGCAGGACAGAGAAGCCCTCGCGGACCATCATCTGGTCGTCCACAATCAGGACCCGGATGGTCATGCCGACCCCTCTCCGGCAGGCACGGGAAGGAAGACCGCGACCTCGTATCCGCCGCTCGCGGTCGGCTCCGCGGTCATCTCGCCGCCCAGCATCGCGACCCGCTCCCGCATCCCGGTGACCCCGTGCCCCGCGCCGGGGGAGGGGCGCACAGCACCGGTCGGCGGGTCGTTGACGATACGCAGGCCGAGCCCGCCCAGGACGTAACTGACCTCGACGACCGCGCTCGCGCCCGGCGCGTGCCGCAGCGTGTTGCTGAGGGCCTCCTGGATGATCCGGTACGCGGACAGCTCGACGCCCTGCGGGAGTTCGCGGACGGATCCGGTGACCGTCTTCTCGACGCGGAGGCCGGCCTCCCGGACGTTGGCGAGCAACCCGTCGAGCACGGCGAGGGTCGGCTGCGGGGCGTCCGGGGCCTCGTAGTCCTCGGCCCGTACGACGCCGAGGACGCGGCGCAGTTCGGTCAGGGCGGCCACCGCGTTCTCCCGGATCGTGGCGAACGCCTGCTCCAGCTCGGGCGGCGGGTTCTCCACCCGGTAGGGGGCCGCCTCGGCCTGGATGGCGACGACGGACATGTGGTGGGCGACCACATCGTGCAGCTCGCGCGCGATGGTCGTGCGCTCCTCGAGCAGCGTGCGCTTGTCCCGTTCGACAGCGGTGACGTGCTGCTGGGCGACGACCTCCTGCCGGGCGTGCCGGCGAACGTGCAGCATGCTCACCACGAGCAGCGCGAAGGCGGAGACGAAGGCCATGGGGCCGGTGTTGGAGTCCCAGCCGCCGCCGAAGGCTTCCATGAAGCCCCCGACCACCACGGTGAGCACCCACATCCACGCGGCGGTACGTGGCCGGGTCCTGGCCGCCACCACCACCATCACCACCAGGTGCGAGAAGAAGACCGTCTCGACCCACGGCGAGAATCCGCTGCCGGTCAGGACGCCCACGACAGGGGCGGAGGCCATCGACAGCCACCACGCGCCCACCGGGCGGAACAGGGTGGCGATCACCGTGATGGCCGGGATCAGGCCCGCTGCCACCACACCGATCGGCCCCTCGCCCCACGAGGACATTTCAGAGGCGATCAGCATCGTGATGAATGCCGCGAACGCCACCAGGGCGTGCGGGGTCCAGGCGGACCACTCGCGTATCCGCCCCGGCAGCCGTCCGGTGACCGGTCCGTCGTTGCGCATCGGTGGCAACGGCTGGTAGGCGAAGGCGTCGTGGAAGAGGTCCTGGCGCAGTCCGGCCAGGGTGTTCACGGCCAAGCGGTACTCGGGGCTCCGCCCGGCCGTCTCGGTCTTCTGGGTCGTCTCGGTCACGTGCAGAACGGTAGGCGCCGGGCAGGGGCGCGGTCGTCCCCTGTAGTGGGGATCCTTGCGCGTCCGTCCCAAGGACTACGCGGTGCTGCGCCGGTCCCTCTGCGGTCCTGTCACGGGCCGCGGTTCCGCCACACGGGCCGCCGTCCCGTCACCGACTGCGGTCCCGTCACCCGCGGAACGCGTCCGCGTGCGCCGCCGCCCACTCGGTGAACGTACGGGCCGGGCGACCGGTGACCTGCTCCACGACACCGGTCACCGTCCGGCCCTCCGGGGGCGTGTTCCCGTACACCAGCACCAGGAAGTCGATCGTTTCCTGGGGCAGGCCGGCCGCCTGCCACTGCTGCTTCGCCTCGTCCTCACTCAGTTCCACCAGGCCGATCTCCCGGCCGCTCGCCGCCGCGAGTGCGTCCACCTTGTCCCGCAGGGTCAGCACCTCGGGCCCGGTGATCACATACGTCCGGCCGTCGTGCCCGTCCTCGGTGAGCGCCACCGCCGCCACCGCGCCGATGTCGGCCTCGTGGACCATCGCGCTCAGCCGGCCGATGAACGGCTCGCGCACTTCGCCCGTGGTGCGGATGCCCTCGGCCCACTCCAGCGCGTTCGACATGAACTCGACCGGCATCAGCACCGTCCAGGCCGGCTCACCGGCCCGCACCGCGTCTTCCAGCGGGGAGGGCCCGCCGCCGTGCAGGACGGTCACCCGCCGCACACCCGCCTCGGCCGCCAGCTCCACGATCCGCTCTCCGCCCTCCAGCGGGGCGAAGGCCGCGCCGCCGAAGGTGATCAGGTGCAGTCCGGTGACACCCTTCAGGGCCGGTACCAGCGACTCGGGGTCGGTGAGGTCTCCGCGTACGACCTCCACGCCCGCGGGGAAGTCCGCCTTCGCCGGGTCGCGGGTCAGCGCGCGGACGTTCGCGCCCCGCGCGATCAGCTGCTCGACCACCTGGCGGCCGACTGTTCCGGTCGCTCCGGTCACAAGAATCGTCATCGCTCGGGCTCCTCTGGTTCGCGGCCGTTTCCCGGCCGGCTCGTTACCAGAACCGTAGGAACCCTTGCGGTCAGCTTCGGTCCGCAACCGCAATCCCGGTGCGGTCACCAGGCCAGCTGGGCGATCTCCTCCGCCACGACCGCGCACGCGTCCGCCGCCGGGTCGATCAGCGGAAAGTGGCCGACCGCGTCGAGGAGTGTCAGGCCCACGGTCTCGCCCGCCTTGGCCGCGGCGTCGATGTACGCCTCCGCCACCCGGGACGGCACGGTGATGTCCGTACGGCCCTGCACCAGGGTGGTGGCGATGCCGGTCGGGAGCAGCGCCGCCGGATCGGCCTGCGCTCGGCGTTCCTCGAAGGCTTCCTCGCCCCCGAGGAGTTGCACGGCGGCCCCCGCGCACACGTCCAGCTCGCCGGCCATCAGGAAGTCCGCGACCGGCGCGAGCGCGACGACCCCGCGCAGCGGCGGCGGGGCCGGCAGCCGCCAGGGCGAGCCCTCGGGCAGTACGTGCCGGGCGGCCGCCCACAGCGCGAGCTGGCCGCCCGCGGAATGGCCGGTGACGACGGTGCGCCGCGGGTCCGCCTGCGGCAGCGCCTGCGCCACGAGCGCCGGAAGCGCGTCCATGGCCGCCGCCACGTCGTCGAACGTCTCCGGCCAGCGCCCGGCGACCGGCCCGGCCGCGCCCTGGTGGGGCAGCGAGCTCCCCCGCCGGTACTCGACGTTGGCCACGGCGAAGCCCTGGCGGGCCACGAAGTCCGCGAACGGCGTGATGTGCTGCCGGTCGTAGGGCGCCCGCCACGCGCCGCCGTGCAGGACGACGACGAGCGGGGCTCGCTCCTGGCCGCCGCGGGGCGCGTAGAAGTCGATCACCTGATCGGGATGGCCGCCGTACGCGGCGCAGGCGTCGGGCGCCACGGGCGGGTGCGAGAAGACCGACTCCGCCTCGGCGGCGTCCCGTTCCACTGCGGGGTCCGACATGCGGCTCAACCTCTCGGTACGGAGATCCACTTGATCCGGGCAGCGGGACGCTACCAGTCCCCGCACCCCCGTCTCGTACCGGCCCGGCGGAGCGCGCCGACGACGCGGACCGCCGACGACGCGCCCCACCGGCGGTCCGCTACCCGAGGACCTCGCCCAGCACCCACGCCGCCCGTTCCGCGTCGGCGAAGCTGACGTACAGCGGGGTGAAGCCGAAGCGCAGCACGTCCGGGCGGCGGAAGTCGCCGATCACGCCGCGCACGGTCAGTTCCCGCATCACCTCGCCCGCGCCCTCGCAGCGCAGCGCGACCTGGCTGCCCCGCTCGGCGTGCGCGGCCGGGGTGACCGAGGCGACGCGGCCCACCGGGACGTACTCGGCCACGCACTCCAGGAAGAAGTCCGTCAGAGCCAGCGACTTCTCGCGTACGGCGTCGATCGGGACACCGTCCCAGACGTCCAGGGCCGCTTCGAGAGCCAGCATCGACAGGATGTCGGGCGTGCCGACCCGGCCCCGTACCGCCCCTTCCGCGGCCACATAGCCGGGTGTCATGCCGAACGGGTCGGCGTGCGAGTTCCAGCCGGGCAGCGGGGAGTCGAAGCCGGCCTGGTGGCGTTCGGCCACGTACAGGTAGGCCGGCGAACCGGGCCCGCCGTTGAGGTACTTGTACGTACAGCCGACCGCGAAGTCGACGCCGTGCGCGTCGAGTCCGACCGGCAGTGCCCCTGCGCTGTGGCACAGGTCCCAGACGGCGAGGGCGCCGGCCTCATGGATCGCCGCCGTCAGGCCCGGCAGGTCGTGGAGCCGGCCGGTGCGGTAGTCGACGTGGTTGACCAGGGCGGCCGCGGTACGCGGGCCGAGCGCTTCGGCCAGCCGCGCGGGCGCGACCGGGACCAGCCGCTTGCCGGTCATCCGGGCCGCGGACTCGGCGATGTAGCCGTCCGTGGGGAACGTCGTCTCGTCGACCAGGACCTCGTCCCGGGCCGGATCGGCCAGCCGTACCGCGGCGACCACCGCCTTGAAGACGTTGACGCTGGTCGAGTCGCCGGCCACGATCCGGCCCGGCGCCGCGCCGACGAGCGGCGCGATCCGGTCACCGATCCGCTGTGGCGCGGTCCACCAGCCGCTCTCCTCCCAGGAGCGGATGAGGAGTTCGCCCCATTCGCGGGAGACGACGTCGGCCAGCCGTCCCGGTACGGCGGCGGGCAGCGCGCCGAGCGAGTTGCCGTCCAGGTACACGACGCCCTCGGGGAGGGCGAACAGCTCGCGGCGCTTGGCGAGTTCATCGGCGGCGTCCAGCGCCGCGGCCCGGTCGGCCAGGGTGCGCAGGGCGGGAATGGTGGGCTCAGACATGGCTGCGCGCCGTCCACAGCTCGGGGAAGACGTTCTTGCGGGCCCGCTTCTCCAGCCAGGAGACACCGGCGGAGCCGCCCGTGCCCACCTTGGAACCCATTGCCCGCCGCGTCGCGACCAGATGGTCGTTGCGCCAGCGCCACACCAGTTCGCCGACATCGGTCAGCGCCTCACCGAGCCGCACGAGGTCGGTGTCCTGGTCGCCCGCGTAGAGCTGTGCCCAGACCGCCTCGACCTCCTCCGACGGGTCGTACTTCTGCGACAAGTCGCGGTCGAGGACGGTGGCCGGCACCGGCAGCCCGCGCCGGGCGAGGAGCCGCAGCACCTCGTCGTACAGGCTCGGTTCGTGCAGCGCCTTCTCCAGCTCCGCGTACACGCGCGGGGCGCCCCGGTGCGGGACCAGCATCGACGCGGACTTCTCGCCGAGCAGGAACTCCATCCGCCGGTACATCGCGGACTGGAAGCCGGAGCCCTCGCCGAGTGCGCTGCGGTACGAGTTGAACTGCGCGGGGGTGAGGTGGGCCAGCGGCTTCCAGGAGGCGTTCAGCGCCTCGAGCTCCCGCGTGGAGCGCTTCAGGGCGGCCATCGCGACGGGCAGGTCGTCCTCGCGCAGGGCGTTCGCCGCGGTTTCCCACTCGTGGACGATGACGGTGAACCACAGCTCCATGACCTGGGTGGTGACCAGGAAGACCATCTCTCCGGGATCGTCGGAGAGAGGGTGCTGGAGGTGGGTGAGGACGTCCGCCTGGACGTAGTCCTCGTACGGGGTGGTACCCGCGAAGTCCAGGTTCGGGGTCTCCGAACCAGCTCCGGAGGCATCGGGGTGCTGGGACATTGCTGTCTCCTCGATACGTGCTTCCGGGTAGCGGTCCGCCCCTTCCGTTCGGCTGTGGAGCCCCGGTCCCCTGCGGGCATCATAATCCGGCCGGCAAGCAGCGCCCCGGGGGCCCGCAACCGGACGGTGCGGGCCCCAGGGGATGGTGCGGTCAGCCCAGCGTGTCCGCCGCCGTCTGGGAGGAGTCGCGCAGGAACGTCGAGCAGCGCTCGTACTCCGCCTGCTCGCCGATCGACTGCGCGGCGCGCGCGAGGGCGTGCAGGGCACGCAGGAAGCCGCGGTTCGGCTCGTGCTCCCACGGCACGGGGCCGTGGCCCTTCCAGCCGGCCCGGCGCAGTGCGTCGAGGCCGCGGTGGTAGCCCGTGCGGGCGTAGGCGTACGACTCGACGACCCGGCCGTTCTCGTACGCGTCATCGGCGAGCTGCGCCCAGGCGAGCGAGGACGCCGGGTACTTCGAGGCGACCTCGGCGGGCGCGGCACCACTGGCGAGGAGCTCGCGCGGCTCGGGGTCGTCGGGCAGCTGGGTCGGGGGCGGGCCCCCGAGCAGGTTCTCGTGAATGGACATGGGTCCAGTCTGCCTGTCCGAGGTTGCCGGGCGCGTCCGGCCCGGTCCATGTGCGGCCTCTACCGTTCGTCGCCCGGGTCCAGCGGTGGGGACGTCACCGCGCAGTGCATCCGGCACTCCGGGTGGCAGGCCGCCCTGCCCGCCGGGACTCGCCGTACCGTCGCCCAGGCGATCAACGCGCCCAGCACCAGCACTCCGGCGCACATCGGCATCGCGCGCCGGAACGCCGACGCGAACTCGTCCACCGAGCGGTACGCCTCCGGGCCCATCCCGGACAGCAGCGGCAGGGCCGCCACCGCGATCAGGCCGGCCGCCCGCGCCGCGGCGTTGTTGATGCCGCTGGCGAGCCCGGCCCGCCCGACGTCCACCGACGCAAGCACCGTGGCGGTGAGCGGTGCGACCAGGGTCACCATGCCCAGACCGAGCACCAGCAGGGCGGGCAGCACGTCCCGCGCGTACGAGGCGTCCTGGCCGACCCGCAGGAACAGCAGCATCCCGGCGGCGCACAGCAGTGGTCCCACGGTGAGCGGGATGCGGGGCCCGATCCGCTGCCCCAGCTCGCCCGAGCGGCCGGAGAGCAGCAGCATCAGCAGGGTGGTGGGCAGGAGCGCGGTGCCCGCGCCGAGCGCCGACCAGCCCGCCACCACCTGGAGCTGCAGTACCGAGAGGAAGAAAAACCCGCTGAAGGCCGCGTACACGCACAGGGTCACCAGGTTGATCGCCGTGAACTGCCGCGATTCGAAGATCGAGGGTGGCAGCATCGGCTCGGCCCGCCGCCGCTCCACGTACACGAAGGCCACCGACAGCAGGACGCCGAGGACGCCCGCCACCACCGAGGAGTCGATCAGGGCGTAAGTCACCAGGGCGAGCGCCACCGCTCCGAGCGCGGCCCCGGAGACGTCGAACCGGCCGTGCGCCTGCGGGTCCCGCGATTCCGGTACATGCCTGAGCGCGACCGGCACACAGACCGCGGCCAGCGGCACATTGATCAGGAACACCCAGCGCCAGCCGGGCCCGTCCACCAGCCAGCCGCCGAGGAACGGCCCGACCGCCGCCCCGACCCCGCCGAGCCCCGACCACACCCCGACCGCCCGCGCCCGGTCGTCGGGGTGGAAGCTCGCCTGGATCAGGGCCAGCGAGCCGGGGGTGAGCAGCGCCCCGCCGACCCCCTGCAGAGCGCGCGCGAGGATCAGTACCCCGGCGTTCGGCGCGAGACCGCACAGCAGCGAGGCCGCCGCGAACCACACCACCCCGACGACGAAGACCCGCCGCCGGCCGAACCGGTCCCCGAGCGCCCCGCCCAGCAGGATCAGCCCGGCGAGCGTGAGCATGTAGGCGTTGGCGGTCCACTGCAGTGCGGCCAGGTCCGCGTCGAGGTCCTCACCGATACGGGGCAGGGCGACATTGACGACGGTCGAGTCGAGCATGGCCATCGAGGACCCGAGCACCGTGGTGAGCAGTACCCAGCGGCCCACGGGTTCGCCGACCCGGAGGGTCCCCGGCGCCTGCGCGTTCCTGTCGGGGTCGCTCATACCGGAATCCTCCCGGCATGGCGAGGGGCCCGCCACCCCGGTGACCGGAGGTGGCGGGCCCCTCGTCGGAGCGCCGGAGCGGCTACTTCAGCTTGGTGCCCGTGGAACGCAGGTTGGCGCAGGCCTCGGTGACGCGCTTGGCCATGCCGGCCTCGGCCAGCTTGCCCCAGCTGCGCGGGTCGTACGTCTTCTTCGAACCGACCTCGCCGTCGACCTTCAGGACACCGTCGTAGTTGCGGAACATGTGGTCCGCGACCGGGCGGGTGAAGGCGTACTGGGTGTCGGTGTCGAGGTTCATCTTCACGACGCCGTTCTCCAGCGCGGTGGCGATCTCCTGCTCCGTGGAGCCCGAGCCGCCGTGGAAGACGAAGTCGAACGGCTGGCTGCCCTCGGCCTGGCCGTGCTTCGCCGCGACACCCTGCTGCAGGTCCTTCAGCAGCTCGGGACGGAGCACGACGTTGCCCGGCTTGTAGACGCCGTGGACGTTGCCGAAGGACGCGGCCAGCAGATAGCGGCCCTTCTCGCCCAGGCCCAGCGCCTCGGCGGTGCGCAGCGCGTCGTCGACGGTGGTGTACAGCTCGTCGTTGATCTCGTGGCTGACGCCGTCCTCCTCACCGCCGGTCGGGGTGATCTCGACCTCAAGGATGATCTTCGCGGCGGCGGCCTTGGCGAGCAGCTCCTGGCCGATGGCCAGGTTGTCCGCGAGGGTCTCGGCGGAGCCGTCCCACATGTGGGACTGGAAGAGCGGGTTCAGACCCTTGGCGACCCGCTCGGCGGAGACATCGAGCAGCGGACGTACGAAGCCGTCCAGCTTGTCCTTGGGGCAGTGGTCGGTGTGCAGCGCGACCGTGACCGGGTACTTCGCGGCGACGATGTGCGCGAACTCGGCGAGCGCGACGGCGCCACTGACCATGTCCTTGGAGTACTGGCCGCCCAGGAACTCCGCACCACCGGTGGAGATCTGGATGATGCCGTCGCTCTCGGCCTCCGCGAAGCCGCGCAGCGCCGCGTGCAGGGTCTGGGTCGAGGTCACGTTGATCGCCGGGTAGGCGAACTTCCCTGCCTTCGCCCGGTCGAGCATCTCGTTGTAGACCTCGGGGGTTGCGATGGGCATCTGTCCGCTCCTTGTGATGTGCGGGTACGTGCGTGGTGGGCCCTGACCTGGGGGCGACGTCGCTGTCGCGCCCATCTTTCCAGATGGTGCACCACACTCCACCCGTCGCACTGCCCCCTACGCGGACCAAAGGCGGACTGTTTCACGTGAAACAGTCCGCCTCAGTCAAAAAGGGCAGGTCAGCAGCCGTCAGGCGAGACCGAGGTCCGAAAGCTGGTATCCGGTGAGGTACGACAGCCCTGCCTCGGCGATGGCGCCGGCGGCCCCGCGGTCGACGATCGTGGCCACGGCGACGACCTCGCCGCCGGCCTCGCGCACGGCCTCGACGGCGGTCAGCGGCGAACCACCGGTGGTCGAGGTGTCCTCGACCACCAGGCAGCGGCGGCCCTTCACCTCCGTGCCCTCGATCCGGCGCTGCATGCCGTGCGCCTTCTGCGCCTTGCGCACGACGAAGGCGTCGAGCCGCTGCCCACGGGCGGCGGAGGCGTGCAGCATCGACGTCGCGACCGGGTCCGCACCGAGCGTGAGCCCGCCGACGCAGTCGAAGTCGAGATCGGCGGTGAGGTCCAGCATCACCTGACCCACGAGCGGGGCGGCCTCGCCGTCCAGGGTGATCCGGCGCAGATCGATGTAGTAGTCGGCCTCAAGACCCGAGGAGAGGGTCACCTTGCCGTGCACCACGGCCTTGTCCTTGATCTGCTGGAGCAGCTCAGCGCGTACGTCAGTCATGCCCCGAGCTTAAATGCGCGCGTGAAGGCGCCGCGCGCCGCGTCAGAGCCGCCGCCAGGTCCAGGTCGTCGCGATCTCCAGCGGCTCGATCGGCGTGACCAGCTGCGGAAGGGTGTTGAGTCCGTTCGGCGGGCCCGACTGCGGCTCCACGCAGACCGCTTCGGCCTGCTCGTCGTAGATCACGGCCCACTCGGCGCGGCTGGTCACCTTCAGCTCCAGCCGGCCGGGCCAGGTGAGGGTGACGTCCACCCCCTCCGGCATGCCGAAGCAGTCGTCCCACGGGCCCGGCCGCGGCTCGATGCGGCGGCCGGTGGGGAGGTGGTCGTCGCCGCGCTCCTCCTGCCACTGCGCCGCGAAGCCGATCCGTACGTCCTCGCCGCCGTCGCCCAGGTTCCGCAGGAACCAGGGGTGCCAGCCGGCCTGTGCCGGGAAGGAGTCGCCGTACGTCTCGATGCCCAGTGCGAGGGTCAGGGAGTCCTCGGTCAGCTCGAAGGTCTGGGTGACCCGCCCGGGGTAGGGCCAGGGATCCGTCAGGTCGTATGTGAAGGCCGCCTCGGTCTTCTCCTCGCGGGCCTTGCGCCACCCGGCGTCCCGGGCCGTGCCGTGGATGGCGTGCGGCGGGGCGTTGAGCGGCAGCTGATGGAGCACTCCGCCGTTGCGGAACTGCCCCTGCGCCATGCGCCCGCACCAGGGAACCATCGGGAAGCAGCCGTACGTGGGGCCCTGCCGCAGCAGTTCGGTGCCGTCGATGCGGAGGCTGCTGATTCGGCAGCCGTGGTCCGGGTCGATGACCAGCTCGGCCCCGCCCGCGGTCAGTTGCGTCTGATGCGTCCTCACAAGACGACCTTAGGGGGTGTCCGGCCGATCAGGCCGGATCAGCGAGCGGCGTCTGGTGCGCGCAGCTGCAAGGCGGCTGGATTCGGCCATAGCGGAGCTATGGGTGGATTCGGCCAACGCCGCAGATGTGCGTGCCAGACGCCGGGAGCCCGGCATGATCGGCCGGACACCCCCTAACTGGGGTCAGCGCTTGCGGCGCAGCACGCGACCGACGACCACTGCCGAGGCGATCACCAGCGCGGCGGCCGGCGCGACCCAGCGCAGGGTCTCGGTGGTCGAACCGACTTCGGGCGCGGGCACCGGCGCGTAACGACCGCGCGGAGGCGCGTGGTCGACCTCCTCCGCACTGCGGCCGATCATCGTGCGGCGGGCGTGCGCGGCCTCCGCGGGCAGCTCCTCGGGGACGCCGAGCGAGGAGTCGAAGTCATCCCCCAGCTCGTCGTCCAGGTCACCGTCGAGCAGCGGGTCGAGCGAGGACGGGGGCACGTCCGCCTCGAACACGGAGGGGTGAGCCTCGGCCTCCGGCCCGGTCTCCACGTCCGGCTCGGTCTCCACCTCCGGCCCGGCCTCCGCGTCCGGCCCGGCCTCCCCGTCCGGCTCCGCCTCCGCCAGCATCGCGCCCGCCATCGAGCCCAGCTGCGTGGCGAACCGGTCCAGCAGTCGTACCGCAGCCGACTCCGCGGCGCCCGCGGGAAGTTCCTTGATACGGCCGTCGCCGCTCGCCGTACCCGTGAACGCGAGGGTCGTCCCGCCCTCGGCCGGGCGCGGCCGGATTACCAGGGCCAGCTTCACCGAGCCGTGGCCGCGGGCCTCCGTGCCCTCGCCCTCGACCGCGAAATCCTCGCCCTGGACAGTGATCCGCAGGACACCGCGGTAGGTGATGGTATGGCCGCCGATCCGGACCTTCAGCCGCCCCGCGAGCGGGCCCGACGCCTCGTCGGCGTCCTGCTGGAGCCCGGGGACGCAGCGGGCGACCCTGGCGGGGTCCCCCAGCAGCTGTCGCAGGGTCTCGGACGGAAGCGGAACGAACACCTCATGCTCCATGACAACCGAGCCTACCCATGCCTGCCCTTCGAACACGGGGAACAGCGGCATTCGATCCAGGTATCGGCCTCTGGGACATGTGTGGGCTCAGTCCATGTAGCGGGGGTGCAGCAGCGTCGACGGCGGCAGTCCGGGCATCCGGAGCCTCTCGGCATCCCGCGCACCCGCCCGCAGCGTGGAGGTGCCGACCGACTTCAGCCAGGGAGCGTCGTCCCGGACGGCCAGCGACGGCCGCGTCCGCCCGGCCAGGACGAAGCCCCAGTCGCGCGGGGCCCCGTCCGCGCCGGAGGAGCGGTCGGGCCCGGCCGCGAAACCGGACAGCCGGCCGGTGGCCCGGTAGGGGCGGGTCCGCAGGCCCGCCGCCCGTAGCGTGGACTCGACGGTCCAGAAGGTGTGCGGACGGCCGGCGAGCGGTCCCGCGTGCACCACGAGCCTGCCGTCGGCGGCGAGGGCGCGGGCCGCGATCCCGTAGAACTCCTGCGAGTAGAGCTTGGTGCTGGGGGTGATTCCGGGGTCGGGCAGATCGGAGACGATCACGTCGTACCGGCGGCTGCCCCGCGCGTCCCTCAGCCATGTGAACGCGTCGGCGGTGACGACGCGCAGCCGGGGGTCGCGGTAGGCGCGGCCGTTGAGGGCGGAGAGCACCGGGTCGGTACGCGCCAGCCGTACGACACCGGGGTCGAGTTCGACGACGGTGACGGAGCGGACGCCGGGGTGGCGCAGCACCTCCCGGGCGGCGAGCCCGTCCCCGCCGCCCAGGATCAGTACCCGGGCGTGCGGGCCGTTCATCGCGGGGTGCACCAGCGCCTCGTGGTACCGGTGCTCGTCCAGGCCGCTGACCCGCAGCCGGCCGTCGAAGTACAGGTCGAGCGTGCGCGGGCTCCCGTCGCGGTGGCCGGTGAGGACGACCTCCTGTACGCCGGTCTGCACGGCGACCCGCACCTGGGCCCCGTACACCGCCCGCCTGGCTGCCCGTTCGAAGTCGTCCGCGAGCACGGTGGCCGTGGCCAGCAAGGCCAGCACGGTGACGTTCGCGGTGATCAGCCACCAGCGGGCGCGCACGGTGAGGTCGCGCCGGAACAGCCACAGCACGAGCGCGCCGCCGGCGGCGGCGTTGACGGCGCCGGTCAGCATCACGCCCGTCAACTGGCCGAGCAGGGGCAGCAGAAGGAACGGGAAGGCGAGGCCGCCCACCAGGGCGCCCACGTAGTCGGCCGCGAAGAGGTCGGCGACGGCACCTCCCGCGTCCTGCCGGCGGATCCGCTGGATGAGCGTCATCAGCAGCGGGATCTCGGCCCCGATGAGGACACCGATGGCGAGGGAGAAGCCGACCAGGGCGGGCCGCGACTCGCCGAACCAGGCGAAGGTGGCGTACAGGGCCATGGCCGAGCAGCCGCCGGTCAGCGCGAGCAACGCCTCGATCGCGCCGAAGCCGACGGCCGCTCGGACGCGTAGACGTTTGGCCAGCAGCGAGCCGATGCCCATCGCGAAGACCATGACGGAGAGCACGACGGATGCCTGGGTGACGGAGTCGCCGATCAAGTAGGAGGCGAGAGCGAGCAGTTCCAGCTCGTACACCAGTCCGCACGCGGCGCAGATGAAGACGGCGGCGAGGACCAGGAAGCGGCCGGTACCGGGCCGTACGGGAAGGTACGCCTCCCCACCGGGCTCCGGCGCCGGGCCGCCGCCGGGGTCGGGGGGTGCACACGGGGCCTCCCCACCGCGGGGAGGGGAAGGGTCGATCATGTGGCGAACGCTACGTCACGGTCCGGCTTCGATCGGTCACCCACACGTGTGGATCTGAGGCATACCCCGTTTCAGAGCGCGGCGGGCATCCGGGCGCCGACGCGCGTCCGGGTGGCGACAAGCTGGCCCTCCTGCGGATACGCGTGCCACGTCCGCCACCGGACCTGGCCCTCGTGCCGCTGCGCCAGCATCGCCGTGAAGGCGTGCGGGCTGCCGGGGAACGTGCCGGCGAGGCCATTGGGGTGGTCGGCGACCAGCGCGAGGAGCTCCTGCGCGCGCCCCGCGAACGAGCCCTGCGAGAGCGTCTCGACGCGCGCCGCGAACTCGTACTCCCAGTCGCCGACCCGCTTGGCCACACCGAGCGGCAGCGGCGTGCTGCTGCCCGGCATACAGGCGACCGTCTCGGAGCAGGAACCGTGGTCCTCCTCCACCAGCACCTGGTGCGAGGCGCCGAGCAGCCGCAACTGGAGCCTGGCCCCGGAGAGTTGGAGGTCGAGTACGGCGAGGGCGGGCAGCGGCTCCCGGCCCAGGGCCCAGGCGAGGTCGGCAGCACGCGTGTCGGTGTACTTGGTCTGGAGGGTTGTGAGCATGAATCGACTCCGCTGGCGCGCAAGGGAGGGATGGGCCGGGGGCGTCACCCCTGGCTCCCGGACTGTGTTCCGCGGGTGAGTGGGGTCGGCCGGCTCGAGTCCACAGGAAGTCCGAGGACTGCTGGTCTACACAGGGGAGGGAATCATGAAACGCGCGGCACTCACAGCGTTTTTACCCAACTTGACGGGGTTTCCATCCCCTCGGGGGCCCAACAGTTCAACTGTTCAACAACCCAGGTCACAGAGCGGTCAACGGCAGAGCGCCTGGCGGGAGTTGGGACCCGCCAGGCGCATATTTCATATGACGGTGCCACAGCAGTGCTGCCATGCCCCCGTCATGGCGGTGCCAGGCTGCCCCGTGTCAGCTGGAACCGCACCCACCGCCGCCCCCGCAGGAGGAACCTCCCCCGCAGGACGACGAGCTGCTCGAACACGAGCTGCCCCCGCCACCCGCCCACCAGCCGCCCGACCCGGTGGTGTTCGCGCTGCTCGATCCCCCGCGCCCGCGACGCGACCCGCTTCCCACGCCCCCGCGGCGGCCGACCAGGATCGCGGCCCCCACGATCAGCAACACCGCCACAGCCAGCCCGAAAACGATGACTCCCATCGTTCCCACCTGCCTTTCGTTCCCCCGAAGCGAGGTCCCCGCTTCTTGTGTGACTACTTGTGTGACAAGGGGATCCCCTCGGCCGCCCACGGCCAAAGCACACTTGAGGAACTCCAGAGCTTCGGCACAGGATGGCCGCCATGACAGGCATGACAGGACGATCAGGACGGCGCCCGCTGCTCAACAGCCGGCTCGCCGCCTTCGGCACGACGATCTTCGCGGAGATGTCGGCACTCGCCGTACGCACCGGGTCGATCAACCTCGGCCAGGGCTTCCCCGACACGGACGGCCCGGCCGAGATCGCCGAAGCGGCGGTGCGGGCCATCAGGGACGGCCGCGGCAACCAGTACCCGCCCGGCCCCGGCATCCCGGAACTCCGGACCGCGATCGCCGCGCACCAACAGCGCTTCTACGGTCTGCCGTACGACCCGGACACCGAGGTCCTGGTGACGGCCGGCGCCACCGAGGCGATCGCCGCCTCGCTGCTCGCGCTGCTGGAGCCGGACGACGAGGTGATCGCGCTGGAGCCGTACTACGACTCGTACGCGGCCTGCATCGCGATGGCGGGCGGGACCAGGGTCCCGGTCACCCTGCGCCCGGACGACGGAAGCTTCCGGCTGGACCTGGACGAGCTGCGCGACGCCGTCACCCCACGCACCCGGCTGATCCTGCTCAACACTCCGCACAATCCGACCGGGACCGTCCTCACCCGCCAGGAGCTGGCGGCGGTCGCGGAGCTGGCGGTGGAGCGCGACCTGCTCGTCGTCACCGACGAGGTGTACGAGCACCTGTCCTTCGAGAGCGAGCACGTGCCGCTCGCCTCCTTCCCCGGGATGCGTGAGCGCACGGTCACCATCGGCTCGGCCGGCAAGACGTTCTCTTTCACCGGCTGGAAGGTCGGCTGGGTGACGGCGACCCCCGAGCTGGTGACCGCGGTCCGCTCCACCAAGCAGTTCCTGACGTATGTCTCCGCGGGACCCTTCCAGTACGCGGTCGCCGAGGCGCTCGCGCTGCCCGACAGCTACTTCAGCGACGTCCGCGAGGACCTCCGCGCCAAGCGGGACATCCTCGCCACCGGGCTGGAGGAGGCCGGGTTCGGGGTCTTCAGGCCGGCCGGGACGTACTTCATCACCACCGACATCCGGCCGCTCGGCGCCGCCGCCTCGCACGAGGGCGACGGCTTCGCGTTCTGCCGGGCGCTGCCCGAGCGCTGCGGCGTGGTCGCCATCCCGAACGCCGTCTTCTACGACCACCGCTCGGCGGGCGCGCCCTTCGTACGGTTCGCCTTCTGCAAGCGGACCGATGTCCTCCAGGAGGCCGTCGGGCGCCTCAAGGGACTGGCCGGCTAGGGGGTGTCCGGTCGGTCAGGCCGGATCAGCGAGCGGCGTCTGGTGCGTGCAGCTGCAAGGCGGCCGGATTCAGCCATAGCGGAGCTATGGGTGGATGTGGCCAACGCGGCAGATGTGCGTGCCAGACGACGGGAGCCCGGCATGATCGGCCGGACACCCCCTAGGCATCGGCCAGGAGGGCCCGCCCGGGCGGGCCCTCGCAATGGCGAAAACCCGGCCCGGGGCCGCGGTCGTGGTGACCGTGGCCCTGGCCGGGCTGTCGTTCGGCTGAACGTGGACGCTCGACGCTACGCGTCGCCGTCGCTGTCGCCGTCTGCGGAGTCCACTTCCTGCTCGAGGCCGAGCTGCTCCACGAGCCACTTGTCGAACTCGATCGAGGCGCGGACCCAGCTGACCGTTGACGACACGAAGTGCTCAAGGCTGACTCCGGTGCCGATCAGCATCTGCGCCTCGCCGATGAGGCGGACGGAGCCGTCGTCGTGGGTGTGGCTGTAGACCTTCGGCCACAGCGTGCGGCGGTTCCAGTCGTCGATCGACTCGAGAAGCCGCTGCTTCTCGTCGATCTTGTGCGGGCGGTCGTAGAACGTCCGTACCGAGAAGACCTGCTGGTCCTCCTCGCCGCGGAACATGAAGTACGTGCGGAATTCCTCCCACGGCGCGGCGAGGTCACCCTCGTCGTCGACGACGTACTTCAGTTCCATCTGCTCGAGGAGCTGCTTGACCAGGTCCTGGTCGGGGACGACGGGGCCCGCCGGTCCTGTGGCCTGCGGTTCGGGCTGGCCCCCGAAATTCGGAATCGAGGACGGGTCGATGCTCACCGTGTATTTCCCTTCGTACGGTTACCGCCATCCTCCACCATGCCGGGAGGGGAGTGGCAACCCCGGACTGCGCCTTGCCGGTACTTATTGCTACTTCTTACCGTTCATTGCTGTGGATTACGGCGGATCGCTCCGGATCACTGCGCCTTGCCGACGATCAGGCCGTCGCCCGCGACATCCACCCGGACCGTGTCGCCGTCCGTGACCTCGCCCGCGAGGATCTCCTTCGCGAGCCGGTCCCCGATCGCCGTCTGGATCAGGCGGCGCAGCGGCCGCGCCCCGTACGCCGGGTCGTTGCCCTCGTCCGCCAGCCAGGCCAGTGCGGCCGGGGTGACATCGAGGACGAGACGGCGTTCGGCCAGACGCAGGGCCAGCCGGCCGATCTGGAGCTCCGCGATGTGCGCCAGCTCGTCCCTGGAGAGGGACGAGAAGACCACCAGGTCGTCCAGCCGGTTCAGGAACTCCGGCTTGAAGGACGCCCGGACGACCTCCAGGACCTGCCGTTTCTTCTCCTCCTCGCCGGCCGGCGGCTCGACCAGGCTGTGCCCGCTCAAGAACTGGCTGCCCAGATTCGAGGTCAGGATCAGGATGGTGTTGCGGAAGTCCACCGTCCGGCCCTGGCCGTCGGTCAGCCGGCCGTCGTCGAGCACCTGGAGCAGGATGTCGAAGACCTCGGGGTGGGCCTTCTCCACCTCGTCCAGGAGCACGACGCTGTACGGGCGCCGGCGCACCGCCTCGGTGAGCTGGCCGCCCTCCTCGTACCCCACATAGCCGGGCGGGGCTCCGACCAGCCGCGCGACGGAGTGCTTCTCGCCGTACTCGCTCATGTCGATACGGACCATGGCCCGCTCGTCGTCGAAGAGGAAGTCCGCGAGCGCCTTCGCCAGCTCGGTCTTGCCGACACCCGTCGGACCGAGGAAGAGGAACGATCCGGTGGGCCGGTCCGGGTCGGCGATTCCGGCCCGCGTACGGCGCACCGCGTCCGACACGGCACGGACGGCCTCGCCCTGGCCGATCAGCCGCCTGCCCAGCTCCTGCTCCATGCGCAGCAGCTTCTGCGTCTCGCCCTCCAGCAGCCGGCCGGCCGGGATACCGGTCCAGGAGCCGACCACGTCCGCGATGTCGTCCGGGCCGACCTCCTCCTTGACCATCGTGCTTTTAGTGTCAGCAGTCTTGGCGGCCTCCTGCTCCTCCTCGGTCGCCGCCGCCAGCTCACGCTCCAGGCCGGGGATCTCCCCGTACAGCAGCTTGGACGCGGTGTCGAAGTCGCCGTCCCGCTGGGCCCGCTCGGCCTGGCCGCGCAGGTCGTCGAGCTTCTCCTTCAGCTCACCGACCCGGTTGAGGCCCTGCTTCTCCTTCTCCCAGCGGGCGGTGAGGCCGCGCAGCTCCTCCTCCTTGTCCGCGAGGTCGCGGCGCAGCTTCTCCAGCCGCTGCTTGGAGGCGGGGTCGGACTCGTTCTTCAGCGCCAGCTCCTCCATCCGGAGGCGGTCGACCGCGCGCTGCAGCTCGTCGATCTCGAGGGGCGAGGAGTCGATCTCCATCCGCAGCCGGGACGCGGCCTCGTCCACCAGGTCGATGGCCTTGTCCGGCAGGAAGCGGGAGGTGATGTAGCGGTCGGAGAGGGTGGCGGCGGCCACCAGCGCGCTGTCGGCGATCTGCACCTTGTGGTGCGCCTCGTAGCGCCCCTTGAGCCCGCGCAGGATGGCGATGGTGTCCTCGACGCTCGGCTCCGCGACCAGCACCTGCTGGAATCGCCGCTCCAGGGCGGGGTCCTTCTCGATCCGCTCGCGGTACTCGTCGAGGGTCGTCGCGCCGACCATGCGCAGCTCGCCGCGCGCCAGCATGGGCTTGAGCATGTTGCCGGCGTCCATGGCGGAGTCGCCGCCGGCGCCCGCGCCGACGACGGTGTGCAGTTCGTCGATGAAGGTGATGATCTGGCCGTCGCTGGACTTGATCTCGGCGAGGACGGTCTTCAGCCGCTCCTCGAACTCGCCGCGGTACTTGGCGCCCGCCACCATCGCGCCGAGGTCCAGGGCCACCAGCCGCTTGTTCTTCAGCGACTCCGGCACGTCCCCCTTGACGATGCGCTGCGCGAGCCCCTCGACCACGGCGGTCTTGCCTACGCCGGGCTCACCGATGAGCACGGGGTTGTTCTTCGTACGGCGCGACAGCACCTGCACCACGCGCCTGATCTCCTGGTCCCGCCCGATGACCGGGTCGAGCTTGCCCTCGCGGGCGGCAGCCGTGAAGTCGGTGCCGAACTTCTCCAGGGCCTTGTACTGGCCCTCCGGGTCCGGGGTCGTCACCCGGCGCCCTCCCCTGCTCTTCTCGAACGCGTCCAGCAGCTTCTTCGCACTGGCTCCCTGCCGGTCCAGCAGCTCACCGGCCTGGCCGCCCTTGGCGGCGATACCGATGAGCAGGTGTTCGGTGGAGAGATAGTCGTCGCCCAGCTCCTTGGCGCGCTGCGCGGCGTCGGCGACGACGGCCAGCATCTCGCGGTTGGGCTGCGGCGGCGCCACGGTGGAGCCCGTCACGCTGGGCAGCCCGCCCAGCAGCCGCTCCGCGCCCGACCGTACCGCGGCCTGGTCCGCCTCGACGGCGGCCAGCAGGTCGGTGATGTTCTCGTTCTCCTGGCCCGCGAGCAGCGCCAGCAGCAGGTGCGCGGGCGTGAGGTCGGGGTGTCCGTCCTGTACGGCCCTGCTGGTGGCCGTGTTGAGCGCTTCCCGGCTCTTGTTGGTCAGCTCGGCGTCCACGTGTGCTCTCTCTCCTCCCCGGGCGTGGGGTTCTGACTGTCTGGCTGGAGGACTCTGACTCAGCCAGGGTACACAAAGTTGAGTCGATTCCACTCAAGCCGCTGGATTTACTCTTCCGGCATGGCCATCGACGTACGCGACCCCAGCCCCGAGTACCTCGCCTTCTGGCGTGAATACCACCTGTGCACGCTGACCACGCCGCGCCCGGACGGCACGCCCCATGTCACCCCGGTGGGCGTGACGTACGACCCCGAGGCCGGGCTCGCCCGGGTCATCACCAGCAAGCACCGGGCCAAGGTCGCCAACATCCTGGCCGCCGGCCCGGAGGGCGCGCGGGTCGCGGTGTGCCAGGTGGAGGGGAAGCGGTGGGCGACGCTCGAGGGGCGCGCGGTGATCCGTACCGAGCCGGAGCTGGTCGCGGACGCGGTGAGCCGCTACGCGGAGCGCTACGGGCGCACGCCGTCGCCCAACCCGGACCGGGTCCTCATCGAGATCGCCCTGGACCGGGCGCTCGGCAGGGGCTGACGACGGGGCGGCTGACGACGGGGGGCCGGCGACGCGGGAACGTACCTACCCGGACAGCACAGCGGCGCCATCGTGTTCAGGTCCACGATGGCGCCGCTGTGTGGGGGAGCGCCTGAGCGATTTGTAACGACGGGGGAATCGCGTCAGGCACTGCGGGGGGTGGCGGTGATGGGTTCGGGCTCGGCCAGCTGGTGGTCGCGCTGGTCGAGATTGACAAAGACCATGCCGTAACGAATGGCACAGCCCACAGGCTGCGGGGCACCCCGGGGCCGGCGAAGGCACCGGTAGGCCCGGACGTCCTCGTCCTCCTCGCGGACGACCACGATCGGCTCACCGAAGAGGGTGACCATCAACGAGTCGCCGCGATGGGGGATCGCGGTGACCAGGTCGATGAAGTGCCACCCGGACCGGTACGCCGTGGCCATCTCGCGCCGGAAGGACCGGTCGTCCGGTGGCACGGTCATGCGTCAGTGGAGGCCGAGGTTGCCGGGAGGCTGCCCCAGCCGCTGTCCACCGGCGCGCTGCCCCAGCCGCTGTCCGGCGGCGCCGCCTGCACGCTGCCCCAGCCGCTGTCCACCGGCGCGCTCCCCCAGCCGCTGTCCACGGGCGCGCTGCCCCAGCCGCTGTCCGGCGGACCCGCCGAAGTGGCGCCCAGCCCCGCGCCGCTCAGAGCGCCGAGGGCCACAGCCGCGGAGAAAGCAACGGCAAGTACCGAGCGAAGCAATCTCTTGTACATGGTCGGCTTCGTCCTCACTTGATGGATTCCTCTCCCCCGCGTCTCAGACGATGGCTCATTCAGGCATGTCAATGCCACAGGGACGATGCATCATGTTCCTGCACGTACAGGTTCCTGGGGGGTGGAGATTTGCCCATAAGCGACTCAAAGTCGACACATCCCCACCCGGTTACGGCCTTGTGCGACGCGGGGACGCAGCTTTACGCCAGTGCTCTCAGCTCGGGACGGATCGCCCGGGTGGAGGTCGAGGCAGCCCCGTGTTTGTTGGAGTTTGCACTACTGCACCCCGACCCCGACGACCCGAACTGGCTCCGGGCGGTGCCGCCTTCGGTCGCGCTGGCGCAGCGACTGCACCCCATCGAGCGCGAAATTCAGGACCGTCGGCGACATTCCGTCGAACTGACCGAATGCTTTGAGCCGTTCATGGCCATCAGCGCCCTGAGTCCGGCGCCCACGCACGCGATCACGGTGCTGGAGGGACACAACCGGATCAATGCGGCGCTCAACCTCGCCACCGCCGAGTGCCACACCGAGATGCTCACCGTCCAGCCCGGCGGCCGCCGCACCGAACACGTGCTCAGCCAGGCCCTGGAGCGGGACAGCCCGCTGCTCGACCGCGGGGTCCGCATGCGCACGCTCTACCAGCACACCGTCCGGCACAGCCAGGGGACCATGGCGTACGTGGACCGCATCGCCGGCGGCCGGGTGGAGATCCGCACGCTCGAAGAGCTCATCGAGCGGCTCATCATCTGCGACCAGACGGTCGCCTTCATCCCCGCGCGCGACGACCAGCAAGTCGCCCTCGAACTCCGGCATCCCGGCCTGGTCCAGTACCTGATCAAGGTCTTCGAGCAGTTGTGGCGGCGCGCCACCCCGCTCACCGAGAGCGTGTCGTACGACCACACTCCCGAAGGGATCTCCGGAGTCCAGCGCTCCATCGCCAAGCTCCTCATCGAGGGCCATGTGGACGAGGCGATCGCGCGCCGGCTCGGGATGAACGTACGGACCTGCCGGGCCCATATCGCCAAGCTGGCCGCCGCATTGGGCAGCGGCAGCCGGGCCCAGCTCGGCTTTCTCATCGCGCAGTCGGGGATCCTCGGGGACGACTGCCACTGACCGGCCCCGCTCGGAAGCCCGGAATGCGCGTTGTAATGAACTCGTAATGCCCGCGCAGGCCCCAGGGGGTGCCAGAACCCATACGCTCCGTAGGCCCATCGCCTCACTCACCACACGAGGCACATGGGCAACACAGGCATCACACTCATTCCTCGTTGCGCGTGGGGCGGTTCAGCCGAGGCGCGCGGCAGGAAGCACACCAAGCATGTGGGGAACACTCATGTCCACCGACGTACGTACGTCCGCGCCCGCCGGCTCGCCCTCCAGCCCGGTCGGCACCTGGCTGCTCACCCTGGTGACCCTCGGTATCTACTGGCTGTTCTGGTACTACAAGGTCAACAAGCAGGTGAAGCAGATCGACCCGACGATCGAGGTCAAGCCCGGCATGGCCGTGGTCGCCGTGACCCTCGGCGTCTGCCTGATCGTCCCGCCGTTCGTGTCCATCGTGAAGACCGGCTCCCGCATCGCCCAGGCGCAGCGCGCCGCCGGCGTCACCGCGGACTGCTCGGGCGCCGTAGGCCTGGTCCTGTCCTTCGTCCTCGGCCTGACGCCGCTCTACTACCAGAGCAAGCTCAACACGGTCTGGGCGCCGCGCGGCTGACCCGCCGTCAACGCGACCGGCCCCGCACGCTCCTGCGTGCGGGGCCGTTCCGTGTGCGTTGCGGTGTGAAGCGGTGTGATGCGCTGTCAGGCGTACGCGGTCAGTCCGCCGGCCGCTTCGGCCGCCACACCACCAGCGCGCTCGTCTGCTGCGCCTCCTGGTACGGGACCAGGTCGCGCCGGTACGACGCGTGGACCTGGGCCTCGCGCTGCTGCATCGCGACCGCCGCGCCCTCGACCGCGGCCGAGAGTTCGGCGACGCGCTGCTGGAGCGCGGCGACCTGGTTCTCCAGTTCGATGATCCGCTTGATGCCCGCGAGGTTGATGCCCTCGTCCTGCGACAACTGCTGGACGGTGCGCAGCAGCTCGATGTCGCGGGCCGAGTAGCGGCGTCCCCGCCCGGCCGTACGGTCCGGTGAGACCAGCCCCAGCCGGTCGTACTGACGCAGCGTCTGCGGGTGCAGCCCGGAAAGCTGGGCGGCCACCGAGATGACGTACACCGGGGACTCGTCGGTCAGCTCGAATGCCCCTGCCGAGGGAAAACGTCGGCGTCGCGGATCCATCTCATGCTCCCTTCGCGGCCTGGAACAGCTCCGCCCGCGGGTCCTCACCCGCGGTCGCCTCGCGATAGGACTCCAGCGCTTCCTTCGCCTTGTCGCCGAGGTCCGTCGGTACGGCGACCTCGACGGTGACCAGCAGGTCGCCGCGGGTGCCGTCCTTGCGCAGCGCTCCCTTGCCGCGCGCCCGCATCGTACGGCCGTTGGGCGTACCGGGAGGCAGCTTCAGCGTCACCGGCGGGCCCCCTAGGGTCGGCACCTTCACCTCGCCGCCGAGCGCCGCCTCCGGATACGTGACGGGCACGGTCACCGTGAGGTTGTCGCCCTTGCGGCCGAAGACCGGGTGCGCGCCGACATGGACGACGACGTAGAGGTCGCCGGCGGGCCCGCCCCGTTCGCCGGGAGAGCCCTTGCCGCGCAGCCGGATCCGCTGGCCGTCGGAGACGCCCGCCGGGATCCGGACCTGCATGGTGCGCGAGGACTTGGCCCGGCCGCTGCCCTTGCAGACGTCGCAGGCGTCCTGGGCGATCAGTCCGCGGCCCTTGCAGTCCGCGCACGGGTCGGTGAGCGAGAACGAGCCGGTGCCGCCCCGGCTGACCTGCCCGGTGCCGACACAGGTCGGGCACACCCGGGGCGTGCCGTTCTTGTCGCCGGTGCCGGAACACGCCTTGCAGGGCGCCTGGCTGGTCATCCGCAGCGGGACCGTGGCCCCGTCGACGGCCTCGGTGAAGCTGAGCGTCACCTCGGACTCGATGTCCTGGCCGCGGCGCGGCTGCGTACGCGTACCCGGTCCGCCCCGGTTGAACAGGCCGCCGAAGACGTCCCCGAGGCCGCCGCCGAAGCCGCCGGCGCCCGCTCCCCCGGCCTGGGCGCCGCCGAAGAGGTCGCCCAGGTCGAAGTTGAAGTTGCCGCCGGCCCCGCCGGGACCCGGACGGAAGCCGCCGTTGCCGAAGAGCGCGCGAGCCTCGTCGTACTCCTTGCGCTTCTTCGGGTCGCCGAGGATGTCGTTCGCCTCGGAGATCTCCTTGAAGCGCTCCTCGGCCTTGACGTCACCCTTGTTGGCGTCCGGGTGGAACTCGCGGGCGAGCTTCCGGTACGCCTTCTTGATCTCGGCCTCGGTGGCGTCCTTCGGGACGCCGAGGACCTTGTAGTAGTCCTTCTCGACGAAGTCCTTGGTGTTCATCCCCGGCGTCCCTCCTTCCTGCTCCTACTGACGTCAGCCCTCGTCCGGGCCACCGTTCTCCTCGTCGTCGTCCGCCTTCGCGGCCTGCGCCCCCGGCTGGGGCTCGGCCACCGCGACACGCGCGGGGCGGATGGTCCGCTCGCCGATGCGATACCCCGGCTGCAGGATCGCGACGCAGGTCGTCTCCGTGACGTCCGGCGCGTACGAGTGCATCAGGGCTTCGTGGATCGTCGGGTCGAAGGGCTCGCCCTCCTTGCCGAACTGCTGCAGACCCATCTTCGCGGCGACCGTCTCCAGGGATTCGGCCACCGACTTGAAACCACCCAGCAGCTCGCCGTGATCACGGGCGCGGCCGATGTCGTCGAGTACGGGGAGGAGTTCGCTCAGGAGGTTCGCGACGGCGACCTCCTTGACCGTGACCCGGTCCCGCTCCACCCGACGGCGGTAGTTCTGGTACTCCGCCTGCAGCCGCTGCAGGTCCGCCGTGCGCTCGTTGAGCGCCGTACGCACCTGGTCCAGCTGCGCGGTCAGGGCAACTTCCTGCAGGTCCCCGGCCGGGGCCGCCGGACCCGCCTCCTCGGAGGAGGAGTCGGGTTCGGCGGACTGCGGCGCGGCGTCTTCGGGGGTGGCGCCGGAGGGGACGTCAGGCTTCTCGTCGAAACCCGGGGTCTCCTCCGTCACGCGGCACCACCCTTGCGCTCCTCGGCCTTCTCGTCGTCGACGATCTCGGCGTCCACCACGTCGTCGTCGGCGGCCTTGGCGTGACCGGCTCCGTCGGGACCCGGGGCCTCGGCGCCGGCACCCTCCGCCTGGGCGTTGGCGTACATGGCCTGGCCCAGCTTCTGGCTGACCGCGGCGACCTTCTCGGTGGCGGTGCGGATCTCGGCCGTGTCCTCGCCCTTGAGCTTCTCCTTCAGCTCTTCGACGGCGGTCTCGACCTCGGTCTTCACGTCACCCGGGACCTTGTCCTCGTTGTCCTTGAGGAACTTCTCGGTCTGGTAGACGAGGCTCTCGGCCTGGTTGAGGGTCTCGGCGGCCTCGCGGCGCTTGTGGTCCTCGTCCGCGTACTGCTCGGCCTCGCGCATCATGCGGTCGATGTCGTCCTTCGGCAGCGCCGAGCCGCCGGTGACGGTCATCCGCTGCTCCTTACCGGTGCCGAGGTCCTTGGCTCCGACGTGCATGATGCCGTTGGCGTCGATGTCGAAGGCGACCTCGATCTGCGGCACGCCACGCGGGGCCGGCGGCAGACCGGTCAGCTCGAACATCCCGAGCTTCTTGTTGTACGCCGCGATCTCGCGCTCGCCCTGGTAGACCTGGATCTGCACGGACGGCTGGTTGTCCTCGGCCGTCGTGAAGATCTCGGAGCGCTTGGTCGGGATCGTGGTGTTGCGCTCGATGAGCTTGGTCATGATGCCGCCCTTGGTCTCGATGCCGAGGGACAGCGGGGTGACGTCGAGCAGCAGGACGTCCTTGACCTCGCCCTTGAGCACACCGGCCTGCAGCGCGGCGCCGATGGCGACGACCTCGTCCGGGTTGACGCCCTTGTTGGCGTCCTGGCCGCCGGTCAGCTCCTTGACGAGCTCCGCGACGGCAGGCATCCGGGTCGAGCCGCCGACCAGGACCACGTGGTCGATCTCGGACAGCTGGATGCCGGCGTCCTTGATGACGTTGTGGAACGGGGTCTTGCAGCGGTCCAGGAGGTCCGAGGTGAGCTGCTGGAACTGGGCGCGGGTGAGCTTCTCGTCCAGGTGCAGCGGGCCCTCGGCGGAGGCCGTGATGTAGGGCAGGTTGATCGTGGTCTCGGTCGAGGACGACAGCTCGATCTTCGCCTTCTCCGCGGCCTCGCGGAGGCGCTGGAGAGCCATCTTGTCCTTGGACAGGTCCACGCCGTGGCCGTTGGCGAACTGCTTCACCAGGTAGTCGACGACACGCTGGTCCCAGTCGTCACCACCGAGGTGGTTGTCACCGTTGGTGGCCTTCACCTCGACGACGCCGTCACCGATCTCCAGCAGGGAGACGTCGAAGGTGCCGCCACCGAGGTCGAAGACGAGAATCGTCTGGTCGTCCTTCTCCAGCCCGTAGGCGAGAGCGGCGGCCGTCGGCTCGTTGACGATGCGCAGGACGTTCAGGCCCGCGATCTCGCCGGCCTCCTTGGTGGCCTGGCGCTCGGAGTCGTTGAAGTACGCCGGGACGGTGATGACCGCGTCGACGACCTTCTCGCCCAGGTAGGCCTCGGCGTCGCGCTTCAGCTTCTGCAGGATGAAGGCGCTCATCTGCTGCGGGTTGAAGTCCTTGCCGTCCAGGTTGATCTTCCAGTCGGTGCCCATGTGGCGCTTGACCGACCGGATGGTCCTGTCGACGTTTGTGACCGCCTGACGCTTCGCGACCTCGCCGACGAGCACCTCGCCGTTCTTGGCGAAGGCGACGACGGACGGCGTGGTCCTGGCACCCTCGGCGTTGGTGATGACGGTGGGCTCGCCGCCTTCGAGAACGCTGACGACGGAGTTAGTCGTGCCCAGGTCGATGCCGACCGCACGTGCCATTTCAATTCCTCCAGCTGACTTGAGTGGAACAGGCTCAAGGATGCATGACGGATCCCGATGAGTCAACGTACGTGAGTCGGGGTGACTCAACTCTCTGGCCTTTATCCCGCTCATACAGCGCTCTCGCGCCCGGTTACGGGCCGCAGGGCCGCGCGCGTCGCACCCGGCCGTTTCGCATCAAGTCGGGCAATGTCGGGAAAGAACCCGGCGTAACCCGGCGGCACCCGACCGGACGGGCCGGGGACGCGGGCGGGGCCAGGGAGAGGATGCGGCACATGGCAGCCAAGCGAGCGCTGGACCTGGCGGGCAGCCTGGTCCTGCTCCTCGCCCTGGCGCCGCTGCTCCTCCTGCTCACCGCCGCCCTCGTCGCCACCTCGGCCGGCCCCGCCTTCACCCGGCGGGCGGTGGCCGGGCTGCACGGCCGGCCGTTCGAGACGCTGCGGTTCCGTACCGTCTCGACCGCGCTCGGGCCACTGCTGGACCGGCTCGCCCTAGACGAACTCCCGCAGCTGGTCAACGTGTTGCGGGGCCAGATGTCACTGGTCGGCCCGCGGCCGCTGCCCGCCAGGCACCCCGAGTCCACGGCGTACCGGCTGTCGGTACGCCCGGGCCTCACCGGCCTGTGGCAGGTGAGTGCGCGCTCCGATCTCCCGTGGGAGGAGATGCCCCTGCTGGACCTGCACTACATCGAGCACCACTGGCTCGGGATGGATCTCGCGATCCTTGCCCGTACCGTCCCCGCCGCCCTGCGGCTGCGCCGCGGCCGACTCAGGGTTGCCTGAGCGACACAGATCACCGCGTGCGCGGCTACAGTGCGGCGGCATAAGTGGGTAATCTCAACTCGGACTGATTAAGTTACCGCTTAGTAATTACTGATTGCCCACCCTCCCTCGCAGGCCCGAGGAGCCACCATGCAACTCGCCGCGATCATCGTGTCGCTGGTCCTGACGGTGGTCGGCGTTGCGCTCATCGCCCGAGCCGTCGCGCAGATCTACCGGTTCGTCAAGCTCGGCCAGCCGGTGCCCGCGGGCAGCCGCACCGACAACCCCAAGCAGCGCACGATCACCCTGGCCAAGGAGTTCCTCGGCCACACCCGGATGAACCGGTGGGGCATCGTCGGGTTCGCGCACTGGTTCGTCGCCATCGGCTTCCTGACCCTGCCGCCCACCCTGGCGCAGGCGTACGGCCAGCTGTTCCAGGCCGACTGGGTACTGCCGGTCATCGGCGGCTTCCTGCCGTTCGAGATGTACATCGAGTTCATCGGCCTGATGACCGTGGTGGGCATTCTCGTGCTGATGGTGATCCGGCTGCTCAGCCTGCCCTCCCGGGCCGGCCGCAAGTCACGCTTCGCCGGCTCCAAGGCCTGGCAGGCGTACTTCGTCGAGTACGTCATCCTCACCATCGGCCTGGCCATCCTGGCGCTGCGGGGCCTGGAGGGTGCGATCCACCACATCGAGGGCTACGAGGCCGCGTACTTCGTCTCGTACCCGCTCGTCCTGGCCTTCGAGGGCCTGAGCGTCCCGACCCTCCAGACGCTGATCTACTTCACCGCGATGATCAAGATCGGCACCTCGCTGATCTGGATGATCACGGTCTCGCTCAACACCAACATGGGTGTCGCCTGGCACCGCTTCCTCGGCTTCCCGAACATCTGGTTCAAGCGGAACGCCGACGGCTCCACCGCGCTGGGCGCGCTCCAGCCGATGACGAGCGGCGGCAAGGAGATCGACTTCGAGGACCCGGGCGAGGACGACGTCTTCGGCGTCTCCCAGGTCGAGCAGTTCTCCTGGAAGGGCATCCTCGACTTCTCCACCTGTACCGAGTGCGGCCGCTGCCAGTCGCAGTGCCCCGCCTGGAACACCGGCAAGCCCCTCTCGCCCAAGCTCCTGATCATGTCGCTGCGCGACCACGCGCACGCCAAGGCCCCGTACCTGCTGGCCGGCGGCGGCAAGACGATGGAGGGCGAGGAGAAGGCCTCGGCCGAGGCCCTCGCCGATGTCCCGGCCGCGGCACTGGCGGAGGCCGAGCGCCCGCTGATCGGGACGCTGGAGGAGAACGGCGTCATCGACCCGGACGTGCTGTGGTCCTGCACGACCTGCGGTGCGTGCGTGGAGCAGTGCCCGGTCGACATCGAGCACATCGACCACATCGTCGACATGCGCCGCTACCAGGTGATGATCGAGAGCGCGTTCCCGTCCGAGGCCGGGACGATGCTCAAGAACCTGGAGAAGAAGGGCAACCCCTGGGGGCTGGCCAAGAAGCAGCGGGTGGAGTGGACCAAGGAGGTCGACTTCGAGGTCCCGATCGTCGGCAAGGACGTCGAGGACCTCTCCGAGGTCGACTACCTGTACTGGGTCGGCTGCGCCGGCGCCCTGGAGGACCGCGCCAAGAAGACCACCAAGGCCTTCGCGGAGCTGCTGCACATCGCGGGCGTGAAGTTCGCGATCATGGGCGGCGACGAGAAGTGCACCGGTGACTCGGCCCGCCGCCTGGGCAACGAGCCGCTGTTCCAGCAGCTCGGCCAGGAGAACGTGGCGATGCTGAACATGGCCTTCGGCGAGGACGAGGACGAGGGCGTCACGGTCGAGAAGTCCAAGAAGAAGATCGTCGCGACCTGCCCGCACTGCTTCAACACCATCGCGAACGAGTACCCGCAGATCGGCGGCGAGTACGAGGTCATCCACCACACCCAGCTGCTCCAGCACCTCATCGACGAGGGCAGGCTGATCCCGGTGACCCCGGTCGAGGGCCTCATCACGTACCACGACCCCTGCTACCTGGGCCGCCACAACAAGGTCTACACGCCGCCGCGCGAGATCATGTCCGCCGTCCCCGGCCTGCGCCAGCAGGAGATGCACCGCCACAAGGAACGCGGCTTCTGCTGCGGCGCCGGCGGCGCGCGCATGTGGATGGAGGAGCGGATCGGCAAGCGCATCAACACCGAGCGCGTCGACGAGGCCCTGGCCCTCAACCCGGACATCGTCTCCACCGCCTGCCCGTTCTGCCTCGTCATGCTCACGGACTCCGTGAACGGCAAGAAGAACGACGGGGCGGCCAAGGAATCGCTCCAGGTCGTCGACGTCGCGCAGCTGCTGCTCGACTCGGTACGGACGCCGGTGGACCCGGCCGGCTCGGACGAGCCGGAGGCGGCGCCGGACCCGGCCCCGGAGTCGGATTCGGACCCGAAGCCGGCGTCGGAATCGGAATCCGAATCGGAATCGGCGCCGGTGAAGTAGACCGTACGCACCGCATGCGACGGAACCGCATAGGACAGAACGGCCGGATCTGCCTCGGGGGCAGGACCGGCCGTTCTGTCGTACGCGACGCTCCGCACGGGGCGTACCGCACGCGGTTCGTACGCCGTATTCCCCTCCCGATTCCCCTCCCGGGCATCCCCTAGGGGATGTCACAGCTCGGCAGCAAACCCCCACGTGTTCCGGCCGACCGTCACCGGGCCCCGCCGGACCAGGTACGTTCGAATGGTGGCTGGATTCAGGATCGGACGTGGCCGGGACAACCGCTCACCGCAACAACAACCCCCGCAGCAGCAGCCGTACGGGCAGCAGGCGCCTCCGCCGCCGTACGGCGGCCAGGCCGCGCCGCCCCAGTACGGCGGCGGCGCGCCGCCGCAGTGGCCGCAGTCGGGCGGCGGCTACGCCGGCGGTCAGCAGCACCCGCAGCAGGGGCGGCAGCAGCGGCACGGCGAGCCGGAGTACTTCGGCGACCCGTACCAGCAGCCGCAGCACGGGGACCCGTACGCCAACAACCCCGGTCACACCCGGGCCTTCAGCATCAACGAGGACCCCTACGGCGACGGCTCCACCTACCGCGCCGGGCAGACCTCGGCCCCGCCGGCCGGGCCGCGCCTGCACTGGAAGCAGCTGCTGAGCGGCATCGTGCTGCGGCCGTCGGCGACCTTCTGGCAGATGCGCGACCACGCGGTGTGGGGCCCGGCGCTGATCGTCACGTTCCTCTACGGGCTGCTCGCGGTCTTCGGCCTCGACGACGCCCGCGAGGAGGCGATCAACGCAACGCTGTCGAACGCCATCCCGATCGTCCTGTCGGCCGGCGTCGGCTTCGTCATCTGCGGCCTGATCCTGGGCGCCGTCACGCACACGCTCGCCCGGCAGCTGGGCGGTGACGGCGCGTGGCAGCCGACCGTCGGGCTCTCCATGCTGATCATGTCGATCACCGACGCGCCCCGGCTGGTCTTCGCGATCTTCCTGGGCGGCGAGAACACGCTGGTGCAGGTGCTGGGCTGGGTGACCTGGCTCGCGGCCGGCGCCCTGTTCACGTCGATGGTGAGCAGGTCGCACGACCTGCCGTGGCCGAAGGCGCTGGGCGCGTCCGCGATCCAGCTGATCGCGCTGCTGTCGATCATCAAGCTGGGCACCATCTGAGCCTTCGGCGCGCGGAACGCGGAACCAGGAGAACAACGAGAGGGCCCCGGCTGAACAACCCAGCCGGGGCCCTCTCGTACTCGCCTACGCGACCACTCGCCTACGCGTCGAGAATCTGCCCCTCGCGACGGACGACCGGAGGCTCGACGCTCCAGGGGAAGTTGATCCACTCGTCGGTGCGCTTCCAGACGTACTCGCACTTCACCAGCGAGTGCGACTTCTCGTAGATGACGGCGCTGCGCACCTCGGCGACCGTCCCCACACAGAAGTCGTGCACGAGCTTCAGCGTCTTGCCGGTGTCGGCGACGTCATCGGCGATGAGCACCTTCTTCTCGGAGAAGTCGATCACGTTCGGCACCGGCGAGAGCATCACCGGCATCTCCAGCGTGGTGCCCACGCCGGTGTAGAACTCGACGTTCACGAGATGGATGTTTTTGCAGTCCAGCGCGTACGCCAGGCCGCCGGCCACGAACACCCCGCCGCGCGCGATGCTCAGCACGATGTCGGGCTCGTACCCGTCGTCGGCGATGGTCTGGGCGAGTTCCCGGACGGCGCTGCCGAACCCCTCGTACGTCAGGTTCTCTCGTACGTCACTCATGTCGGCCCTTACACCTGCGTCCGATGGAAGTTGAGGAAGGACCGCGAGGCGGTCGGTCCCCGCTGCCCCTGGTAGCGGGAGCCGTAGCGCTCGCTGCCGTACGGGTGCTCGGCCGGCGAGCTGAGCCGGAACATGCACAGCTGCCCGATCTTCATCCCGGGCCAGAGCTTGATCGGCAGCGTCGCGAGGTTCGACAGCTCGAGCGTGACGTGCCCGGAGAACCCGGGGTCGATGAACCCGGCGGTCGAATGCGTCACGAGCCCCAGCCGCCCCAGCGAGCTCTTGCCCTCCAGCCGGCTGGCGAGGTCGTCGGGCAGCGAGACGACCTCGTACGTCGAGGCCAGCACGAACTCACCGGGGTGCAGGATGAACGCCTCGTCCCCCTCCGGCTCGACCAGCCGCGTCAGGTCGGCCTGCTCCACCGCGGGGTCGATGTGGGGGTAGCGGTGGTTCTCGAACACCCGGAAGTAACGGTCGAGCCGCACGTCGATGCTCGAGGGCTGCACCATCGATTCGTCGTACGGTTCGACGCGCACGCGCCCGGCGTCGATCTCGGCCCGGATGTCCTTGTCTGAGAGAAGCACGCCCTGAGGATACGCAGAGCGCGCGGGCCCGCCCCAATCGGACAACCACCCGCGCGCCTCATCTGTGCCCCTGGCCTCCCCCGGCCGGTCAGCGCTTCTCCAGCACCACCGGCACCGCATGCCGCAATCGGGCACAACGCGGACAGCGGATGAGCCGCCCGGGCCCGATCCGGCCCTCGCCGAGCTGCTGCATCGGGAACGAGGCGGTGCTGAAAACGTGCCCTTCGGCACAACGGACGACGGTGCGCTCCATCGAGTCCCTTTCCCCAACGACCATCAAGCGACGAATCGCCACATTAGGGGATGAACGGAACCCCACTCCAGGCGGCACTCCGCGCACCCAAGGTACGCCCCAACTCCCGCCCCCCGCACCCACATCCCACCCCCGGACACACGGAAACGACCCCGCGGCAAATACACCGGGGGCCATGCATGGGGTACAGTGTGCGACGATGCGGGTGCAGATCAAGGGCCCGCTGCGCGGGTGTAGTTTAATGGTAGAACATGAGCTTCCCAAGCTCAGAGCGCGGGTTCGATTCCCGTCACCCGCTCTTGAACGAAGGCCCAGGTCAGCGACCTGGGCCTTCGTCGTTGTCTAGACCTCTTGGGGCCTTCCGTGCCCTCCGCGTGCCCCAACTCGCGGGAATGCCCTGCTCGGAGGACAGGCGCTGCCACCCTGAGCAGCACTCAGGCGGGGTGGGGTCTCACATCGCGAGATCCATTTCGCGTGACCTGGCTCACTCGCATCGTCGCCAGGGTGAATTCGCCTTCACAAAACAGGGTTTGGTCCACGTTCTCCGGGCTCAGCCGGTCGGCCGGAAGCGGGCCAGAGCCCGCCCGCCGAGGACCGTCGCGATCAGCCCCACCATCAGACCGACATAGGCCCCGCCCAGGCCGTTGCCGGTGCCGAGGCCGCCGGAGGCGGTGGCCGCGACGAGCCCGCCCAGGGCTACGGCGACCAGCCCCGCCGACAGAGCCACGACGGCCCCGGGCCGCCAGGAGCGGCGGAGGGCTCGCCAGCCGGCGACCACACCGATCAGCCCGAGCACTGCGGCCGTGGTGGCACCCGCCCGCCCGGCGCTCACGTGGAAGACACTGACGGCGACCGGCTGGGCTTCGGCAAGCGCGTATCGGACGGACATGACGTGCTCCTTCTCCTCCTGCGACGGAATGTCCTGCGAGCATGTCCGCCGGACCCATCGCCGGTCGTCCGGCGGACGCGGACACTTCGCACTGCCACGGATGCGGCAGCCGCCGCGGATATACCGCGCGCGCGGTAGCCGGCCCCTCGTCCGTGGGACGGACTCGCCCGAGGCTCTCCTTGGGTAGGTTGCGCGCATGAGCAGCACAGCACGGTTCGGTCTCCGAGCCGATGTACGAGCCGCTGTCGCGGACGGGGCGATCGCCATCGGCGTGGCGACGGCGTTGCTGATCACCGGCCTCTCCGGCCAGCACTCCACCACCGGCCTCGACCCGGTCGACCTGCTCGGCTACGCGCTCCTCACGGCCGGCGGCCTCGTCCTCGTCGCGCGCCGCCGTGCCCCGGGCTCCGTCCTGGCCATCACCGGCCTTTGCGCCGTCGGGTACCAGGCAGCCGGCTTCGACGTGCCCGCTGTCGCATACCTGTTCGCCGTGTACGCGGCCGTACGGGCGGGCCACCGCACCCTCACGATCACGGCCAGCGTCGCCATGCTCGCCGCCCTCCCCGTCGCCGCCCTGGTCTCGGGCATGCACGACATGGGTGAGGCGCTCGCGCAGTCCCGGGGCGCCCTGGAGATCGCCTGGCTGATCGCCGCCGGGGCCGCCGGCGAGGCTCTGCGGCAGGCCGAGCGGCGGGCGGACGAGGCCGAGCGCACCCGGGAGGAGACCGCGCGGCGCCGCGCCGATGAGGAGCGGCTGCGCATCGCACGGGAGCTGCACGATTCGCTCACCCACCAAATCTCCGTCATCAAAGTGCAGGCCGAGGTCGCCGTCCACGTGGCCCGCAGGCGGGGTGAGCAGGTGCCGAAGGCCCTGCTGGCTATCCAGGCAGCCGGACGTGAGGCGAGCCGGGAACTGCGAGCGACGCTGGAGGCGTTGCGCGACGACGACACGGCCCCGCCACGCGGGCTCGTCGACGTCCCGGACCTGGTCGAACAGGCCCGCGCCATCGGCCTGGACGCGACACTGGCCGTCGAGGGACGGCGCCACGATGTACCGACCGCGGTGGACCGGACCGTCTACCGGATCGTGCAGGAGTCGCTCACCAACATCGCCCGCCACGCCAACGCCGCCAAGGCGTCGGTCGGCATCGACTGGCGTCCGGATGCGATCGCGATACGCGTCGACGACGACGGCATGGCTTCGCCGGACGCAGCCCCCACGCCCGGATTCGGACTGCTCGGCATGCGCGAGCGGGTCACCGCCCTCGGCGGCCGGCTGCGCGCCGAACCGCGCCCGGGCGGCGGCTTCACCGTCGAGGCCGAACTCCCCGTGGATCGGTTATCGTGATCCGTGTCGTGCTGGTGGACGACCAGCCGCTCATCCGCAGCGGATTCCGCGCACTCCTCGATCTCGAGGACGACATCGAGGTGGTGGCCGAGGCCGGCGACGGACAGGAGGGCCTGGCGCTCGTCAAGGCGCACCTGCCCGACATCGCACTCATCGACGTCCAGATGCCGGTGGTCGACGGCATCGAGGCGACCCGGCGCATCGCCGCGGACCCGGCTCTGGCCGGAGTGCACGTCGTCATCCTCACCAACTACGGCTTCGACGAGTACGTCTTCGACGCACTGCGCGCGGGCGCGACCGGATTCCTCGTCAAGGACATCGTGCCGGAGGACTTCCTGCACGCCGTACGCGTCGCCGCGCGCGGGGACGCCCTGCTCGCGCCGTCGATCACTCGCAAGTTGATCAACCGGTACGTCGCCCAGCCGCTCGACACCGCTGCCCACACGGGGCTGGCGGAGCTGACCAACCGGGAACGCGAGGCCGTCGCCCTGGTCGCGCAGGGCCTGTCCAACGACCAGATCGCCGGCCGGATGGTGATCAGCCCCATGACCGCGAAGACCCACGTCAACCGGGCCATGACCAAGCTCCACGCCCGCGACCGCGCCCAACTCGTGATCCTCGCCTACGAATCCGGCCTGGTGATCCCGCGCAAATCCTGACCTCCACCCTCAGCAGCACGGCGAGAGGAACGCCCGTCATGCCGGACTACGGCTCTCGGGTGGTCAGCGCGCGGCGTACCGCGTAGACGGCGGCGCCTGCGGCCAGGACCGCGGCGCCGGAGATCACCGAGGACGTCGGAAGGGCGAAGGCGAGCACGAGGCAGCCAGCCAGGCCGACGACGGGGATGATACGTGCCGGTCGGCCCTCGTCCGGGGTGAGCGTCCAGGCAGAGGCGTTGGCGATGGCGTAGTAAGCGAGCACCCCGAAGGAGGAGAAGCCGATCGCCGCGCGCACATCGGCGGTCGCGGCGAGTACGGCCACGACGGCGCCGACCACGAGTTCGGCGCGGTGCGGCACCTGGAACTTCGGGTGGATGGCGGCCAGCGCGTGCGGCAGGTGCCGGTCGCGGGCCATCTTCGGGTCAGCGAAGGTCGCGGAGAAGAAGGCGGGGCTGATCCCGTGACCGACGCGACCACCGCCAACCACGGCATACGCAACGTCATCATCATCGGCTCCGGCCCCGCCCGATAAGCAGTAACTGTCTGCCTTGAGCAAACAGCGGGGCCCATGTCCGCCCACTTGCGGATGCAATGCCGGGGGCAGTCGGCTCGTCGCGGCAATTCTCTTTGTCGGCACCGGTTGTCGGCACCGGCGTGGCTCGGACGACGCCATGACTCCTCACACCAGGGGCGTGCCCCCACCGTGCCCTTAAGGGCGGTGAACAGCGGTCAGAACGGGGGCACAAGGGCAGCCCCGACGGTGCCGCTGGGAACAGGAAACCGCAGGTCAGCCGCTATACAACACCCCTGCGTGCCACAGATTCCCAAGCTCAGAGCGCGGGTTCGATTCCCGTCACCCGCTCCACACAAAAGCCCCAGGCCAGCAGCCCGGGCTTTGTTGTTGTCTAGACCGGTCTAAGCGTCTCGTGCCCGTTCCGTGCCCGATGCCTGATCGTTTGACCTGTCCTCCGACTTCTTCCGCTCAGCTCGTACGCGAGCGTCGATGCCCTCGGCGACCTCCTTCTGACGCTCCCGATTCGAGCGCTGGTAGATCAACGCCGCCTTCGCGGAGGACTGGCCCGCTCGCACCATCGTGTCCTTGAGCGTCGCGCCGGACTGGGTCGAGAGGGTGTGTCCGGTGTGACGAAGATCGTAGAAGCGAAAGTTGTCAGCCAATCCGACTGTGGCGCGAGCTTTGCGCCACTTCCGCCCGAAGCTGGACCGCCGGAACATACACGAGTCCCTCGACACGGGGTGCGTCCACGGCGTGCCCCGGTTCGTTCAGCACCTCGGAACTGATCTCCTCAGCCGTCCGATCCTCATCAACTGCGCGACCGGTCTACGCGCGATCTCGGACCACCGAGTATCCGAAGTGACGAGGCGTCAACGTGAGGGATTGGCGGCGAGGTTGCAAGGGATGCCGGCAGCAGACAGGCGCCGCACCATCACGCACGCCCTGCGCTCCGTCATGAACACTGCCGATGGCTACTGGGTGGCGGCCACCGACCCCAAGGCGGCCGAAGAATCCGTGGAAGGCTCGGTCCCGCTTGCCGAAGTCAGAGCCGCAGCACTGCTCACGGACGGCGCATCGAGGCCGGTCGATGACTTCTACTCCATGACTTGGCACGTGGCCATGGCCCACCTCGAAGCCGAAGGGCCCCAAGGGCTGATCAACCGCACCCGAGCCATGGAAAGCACCGACGCCGACGCCAAACGGTGGCCCCGGAGCAAGCGCCACGACGACGCGACAGCAGCCCTGTTGCAGTTCTGAGCGCCGCGGCAGTGCCGGTCGGCGGAGTGAGTAGAAACCTTCTCTACGGGTTCAAGGCGGCTCACTCCGCTCGCCGCGCGCTCCCCGGCTCACCGCCGGTCGCGCGACTAGAGCGAGCACCATGAAGAGGTACAAGAAGGCCGGCCGGGGCTGGGGCCGGTCGGCTCCACGGCTTTAGCCACCTCCCCGGTTCGGGTCCCGGCGCAGGACACCGACCAAAGCCCCTCCGCCGACCTCCTGCAGGATGATCTCGTGACGCATCTTCCGACAGACGTACGAGCTTCCCTCCGCTTCTTCGCGTTCTATCTGCGCAACGGCACTTTGGACATCGATCTGCTCGACGGCTTCGACTATTGGTCCGAGCTCCAATTCGGATCAGACCTCGAAATGGTCTTTGCGATCTTCACCAATGTCCTGGAAGTCGACGAGCACGGACAGACGCTCAACGACGGCGACGCCCAGTACCGCGCCGCCCAATGGGTTCGTAGGCGATGTGACCCCAGCTACCAGGTGGAGCCTCCGTTCGAAGCGTGGGAGACCGAACTTCACTGAGAAGTCCCACGCGGTCGGTACCGCAGTGCCGTACCGCAACCCCAGCAACCGCCCCCGTCCGGTAGCGTCCCCTCTGGAACTGGGCATCGGCGAAGACCGGCCCGAGTGCATCCCGCACCCGCATCACCAGACAGCCCTTCGGGAACACCGCGCGAGCCACCCGCACGGTCTCCTCCGGGATCTCCGCCAGCTCCACCAAACGCAACGACACGAACCCACCCCTGAACACGACGACGGCCCTCGCGGATTTACCAACAGCGTCCGGTCATGGTCGGGGCCTTCGTCGTTGATCCCTCTCACTGGGTCGACCGGTGACAATCGGTTAGCCACTTGCGATACTGCGCGCCATGTCCATGATCTCTACCGCGTCGACCGCAGCCACATCCAACCCGACAGGACTGCTGATCTTCCTCGCTGCCCTGGGGGCCGCAGGCACGTACGGCGGAGCGAGGTGGGTTTTCAATCTGCGTGGTGCCGTGGATGCAACATTGCAGCGCCGACGTGCCGTTCTGGAGCTGAAGGGCCAACGCTCGGGCAACCTGAGCGTGGCAGGCAACGACCCCATCGGTCCCTGGTTCTTCAAACTTTGCGGAAGCGTCATAGGCCTGGCAGGGCTTGTCCTGCTGGCAATGAGCCTGATCCTCATGAACCCGACCGACTGAGCCGCATACAGACGCCGACAGCGCGCCCTCTCGGTTTCCGTCTGCGGAAGCGGGGCGCAAGGCGAAGGTCCCGCGCCGCGCAACTGACCGCAGCCGCGTAAGGCGGTGGCCGCGTCGGTGCCATGCGGGTCAAGAGATTACGAGCACGCAGCCGCTTGGTCCGCCAACTTCAAGATCTCCGCCCAGGGCAGATCGCGAACAGCGGGGCCTTCCCGCGGCTCGTCCAACGGCCAGAAATCAGGACCGTAAACGAGTTCGACGCCGCCCTTGCGAAGCGTCTCGACGTGGCCGTCCCACGCCGGGTGGCGCGCATGGGCAGCGTTGATCCGCGGGAACACGACCACGGGCACTCCGATCGTGCCGATGGCCTCGCCCACCTGCGTCAGTGCCTGGTTGTCGGCGATGCCGGTCGCGAGCTTGGCGACGTAGTTCGCGCTCGCGGGAGCAACGACGTAGCAGTCGGCGACAGGGTGCGGGCGGGGTTCGCCCGGCAGCCGAGGCGTGTCACGGACGGGCAGGCCGGTCAGGTTCTCCAGTTGCTGGCCGCCCGCGTCTACGAGTGATCGCGTGCCCTCCACGTGCCGGAACCGACGGCGGCCAACGGGGAGTATCGGGGAACGGCGGATAGCCGCCCAGAAATGCGCAGGTCAGCGTCTTGCCAGGTCAGGGCTCATCCGGTTACGCGATCTTCCAAACTGGTGCTCCAGGGCCCCCAGCGCCAGCACGTGACTGGGTCAAAGACTCCACCGACCTGTGCGGCCTTGGGAGTGGGGTGCGTTTCCGCCCCGAGATCGTTTAGCCTCTGCTGGTCCGCACGGCCTCAGGCGGTTCAAGGGAAGGGCGTTTATGCACCAGCGGGGAGTCGGCAGCCGGCTGAGGGCCGCGGCCTGGGTACTGGTGCCACTCGGGCTGGTCCTGGCGCTGGGGGGCATCGGGTACTTGCTCACGAATTACCAGGGGGCCACCGTCATGAGCGAGGCGATGGAGCCCACGTACCGCCCGGGCGAGCGGCTGGTCATCGAGAACATCGACGCGGGCGAGATACGCAGGGGCGATGTCGTACTCGTCCACGTGCCCGATCGCTATCGGGACAGACCGGTTCTGCAGCGGGTCATCGGGATGGGCGGCGATCACGTGGTGTGCGACGGAAATCAGATCACGGTGAACGGGAAGCCGGTCGACGAACCCTATGTGATGCGCGGCGAAGTGAACCCGGCAACCGGACCGTACGACGTGCAGGTGCCGGACGGGCGGTTGTTCCTGCTGGGCGACCACCGAGGGAACTCGAACGACTCGCGGTTCTTCCTCGACGAGCAGTCGGGCAGCGTCGCGGCCTCTGGGGTGCTCGGGCGAGTGCAGAAGGGTTCCACTGCGCCGGCGGTGTTGGTGGCGCTCGGGGGCCTCGGGATCGTGCTGACCTTGGTTGGGATCGGCCTGGGGATCGGGGGGTACGCGGCCGGGCGGCGGGCCCGGCGGCCGCTCGCGGCTGTGCCGCCGTGGCCCGTGGCCTAAGCGATCTGATCATCGCGCGCAGCAGATCCGGACTCGCCGCAGCGAGGTGGTCTTCGGTCCGGGCGTGCAGGGGCAAGCTGTCAGGTGCGGTCATCGTGCTGATCTCCTTCGTGACTCGACATCTCGAAGGAGATCAGCCGGTGGCCGTTCGTCTATGCGGACACCCACCCGAACCCCGGCACAAACCCCGGAACAGGTAGAACCCGTACACCACTTCCAAGGACGCAACCCGACTCAAGCAGTCAGTCGGCCTCTCGACCCCGGCGAGGGGCGCCATACGGGAAGGAACATCCGGACCGAATACTGCCACGCGCGATAGTATCGCTGTCGATACCATCTCCGACGGGAGCGTATGGCATGCGTCGATTCATCGGGCGCGAGCGAGAGCTGCGGGTTCTGGGCGCGGCCTTCGAGAAGGTCCGCGAGGGGGGCGGTTCTCAGAAGCCCGGCCAGTGCATCCTGCTGCGCGGGCGGCGTCGGGTCGGCAAGTCGAGCCTGGTCGAGGAGTTCCTCAGCCGTGCCGAGGTCCCTTACCTCTTTTTCACCGCAGCAGGGGGATCTACTGAGGACGAGCTCGCGGAACTACTCGACGCCGTCGCTTCCTCCACCCTGCCGGAGCGGTCTCTGTTCGCCGAGGAGGCGCCGACACAATGGAACGCTGCGTTCCGACTGCTGGCGGAGATCCTGCCCGACGACAGCCCGAGCGTGGTCGTGATCGACGAAGTCCCGTACCTCATGGACCGAATCGACGCCTTCGAAGGCATGCTGCAGCGGGCGTGGGATCGGCTGCTCAGCCGCAAGCCGGTACTGCTTCTGCTGGTCGGCTCCGATCTGTCGATGATGGAAGCCCTGAACAGCTACGACCGGCCCTTCCACCAGCGCGGGCGCGAGATGGTCCTTGGGCCGCTCAATCCCGCTGACATCGGCGACATGCTCGGCCTGGAACCGGCGGCCTCGTTCGATGCAACTCTGGTTACCGGCGGACTGCCTCTCATCTGTGCCGAGTGGGCGCAGGGGACCTCGCTGTGGCAGTTCCTGCGCACCTCGCTCGACAATCCCATCTCCGCGCTCCTGGTCTCCGCGGAGCGGTCACTGGCCGCCGAGTTCCCTCCCCAGGCGATGAGCCGGGAAGTGCTGCGTGCCATCGGGAGCGGCGAGCGCACGTTCACCAACATCGCCCGGGCGGCCGGCGGAATCTCCCACACGACTCTCACCCGGGCCACAGACGTCCTGACGGAGAAGCGCGTGGTCGCGGCTGAACTGCCCGTCTCCCTCAGGCCATCCAAGGAGCGCCGCTATCGGGTGGCCGACCCGTATCTGCGCTTCTGGCTGGCATTCCTCGATCCGCACATGGCAGAGATCGAACGCATGCGCGGCGACCTGACCCTGAGCCGGATCAAAGAACAATGGACAAGCTGGCGCGGCCGGGCCATCGAGCCGCTCGTCCGCGAGTCCCTTGCCCGCCTGCTTCCCGACGGGGACCTGCCCGCCGCCCCGGCCATCGGCGGATACTGGACCCGCAGCAACGACGTCGAGATCGATCTGGTCGGCGCCGACCGCCAGCCGGTGGCCAAACAGCTGCTCTTCCTCGGATCGGTCAAGTGGCTGGAGAACTCGGCTTTCGACAGCCACGATCTCGCCGCACTGCACAAGCACCGGGCAGCAGTCACTGACGACCCCGTGCCACTGATCGCGGTGTCCCGCAGCGGCGTCAACTGCGCCGGACTGCAGGCAACGTACGGCCCGGAAGAACTGCTCACCGCCTGGCGCGGAAACTGAACAGCCGGATATCCGGTCGGCCCGAGCCATGCCCCGTGGTTCCAGTTCTGGCTGTATTCGCCTGGACGGCGCGTGCCACTACGTGCCAGCCAGGGCGGTAGACAGCGGTCACCAGAAGGCCGCTCGCATCCCTCGCGACCATCAGCAACAAGCGACCCGAACACGCCCAGATTTGCGGGTCGGCCGGTCAAGCGCCACGTCGGTGACCCCTGGCGCTGCCCCGACCGCCGACATGAGCTCCTGGGGCAATGCGCTGATCGAATTGGCCGCACCGCACAGATAGGGTAAGCACACGATTACGCCACGCACGCTCAGGAGGACACGAGTGGGGCCAGCCGAACCCCTCCCGATACGCGTGCCGGTCGGCGATGGATCCCCTCGGTGGTCCAGCCGGACAGCGCATCGCCGAGTGTTGCTGGTGGTCCACAACGCAACCTCTGCTGGACGTCTGCTGGATCTGCTGCCGCTGTTCCATAACGACTTCCGCGTTCAGCTGCTGGTCACTTCAACAGGGTCCTCCGCGTTCCAGGGTGGAGTCCGCGAACTCTTCGATAACTTGGCGCTGCCCGAGCTTCCTTGGGAGCAAGCGCTGTCGACACCGGTAGACCTCGCGGTTTCCGCAAGCTTCGGCGGGCAACTCTGCCTCATTCAGGGCAAACTGGTCATTATTTCACATGGTGCCGGTTATACTAAGAAACTAAGCGAGCCGGGAGCCGGGAGCCGGGAGCCGGGAGCCGGGAGCCGGGAGCCGGGAGCCGCGAGCCGCGAGCCGCGAGCCGCGAGCCGGGAGCCGACGTTCGGCTTGTCGCCGGAGTGGCTTCTGGCGGACGGCAAGCCGTTCACGGACGGCCTCGTACTGTCCCACCCGGAACAGCTGGAGCGGTTGCGCCGCGTATGCCCAGAGGCGGTGCCCGCCGCCGTACTCGCCGGGGACCCCTGCTTCGACCGCATGCTCGCTGCCCGTCCGTACCGAAATCGGCTGAGACGCGCCTTGGGGGTACGCCGTGGCCAACGGCTCGTCGTTCTCAACTCCACCTGGAACCCGGAGGGATTCTTCGGCAGCGGCGGCAGTCACGACATCCTTCCGAGTCTGCTTCCCCGGCTCGCCGCTGAGTTGCCGGCCGACGACTACCGACTGGCCGCCGTACTGCACCCCAACATCTGGCACGGACATGGTCACGGTCAGATCCGAGCCTGGCTGGACCAGGCTTGTCGCAGCGGGCTGACCTTGATCGATCCGGTTCACGCGTGGAGGCAGGCTCTACTGGCGGCAGACGTGGTCCTGGGAGACTTCGGAGCGGTGTCCTACTATGCGGCGGCGCTAGGCACCCCTGTGCTGCTGGCAGCGGACGGACAGGACAGGCTTGACCCCGAGGCACCCCTCGCAGCGTTCGTCCGCGAAGCACCACGACTCGATCCGCACGGCCCCCTGCGCCCACAGTTGGAGAACCTGCTGGCCGGGCACCGTCCGCTCACCGGTCCGGCCGAGTTCGTCACATCGGCTCCCGGCGCCTCGGCGGCGCTGCTGCGGCAGCACTTCTACGCGTTGATGGATCTTCCCGAGCCCGCGTTTCCCGCATCGCTGGAACCGCTGCCTCTGCCACCGTACGATCCCCCGCGACGGACGGCTCCCTTGCACGTGCGTACACGCGTCCATGGATCGGAAGTCGTGATCGAGCGCTCCACGGAACATCCCTACGACGCTGCCGGCGAAACGCACCTGGCCGTGCACGAGGACACCCGCGCCCCTGGGAGCCTGGAGTCGGCGGATGTGATCACGCGTGAAGGGCAGCCCGACGACCCGCGCCTGGGCGGTCCAGAGGTGTGGACCGCAGAGGTACTTCGGCGGCACCCGCACTGTGCGGCCGCCGCGTACGTGACCGGGCCGGACACCTGCACCGTGCGCACCCGGGACCACGGCGTGTTCCGGCTGTCCGCCGGCCCTGGAGCGGATGCGGATCCAGCGGCGTACGCCTCGTCCCTGTACGCGTGGCTGGCGAGCGGCGGCACAGTCCCTCCACCGGGCACCACGCTGCGGATGCACGTGGCCCGCGGTGTGCATCCGGTGGTGGTGGAACCCGCAGCAGGACCAACGGCTCAGGAGCCGACTACTGAGCCGCCTCGCAGCGCCGCCGCAGACCGGCCAGGTACCGCAGGTGCGGACCCGCCTGTGGCGTGAGCAGGCGCTCAGCCTCAGCGATCTTCGTCAATGCCTGGGTGTCTTCTCCCGCGTCGTGAAGTGTCTCCGCAAGGTCCGTGAGGGCGCGGGCCTGGTTGTACGCCTCCCCCTGCCGCGCGAAGAAGTCCGTCACCGCCTCCAGGAGACGGCGGGACTCCGCCAGCTGCCCCGACCCACGCAGAGCCCGCCCCTGGTGGCGCTCGGCCAGGGCGAGGGCCCGCGGGAGGTCCCCGGCGCCTTCCTGGCCGGGAGCGATCCGCCGGTAGATGTGCTCCGCCTCGACGAACCGCTCGTACGCCGCCTCGTACTGCCACCGGTGCAGGTTCAGCAGGCCCAGCAGTTCCACGGACGACGCCTCGCCGCGCGGATGGCCCGCCGCGCGCTCGCACGCGACAGCCGCCTGCGCCTCGCGGTCCGCCTGCTCCGATCGGCCCAGTTCGCCCAGGCAGTGCGCGAGTTGGAAGTGCAGCGCACCCGCCATCCGGGAATCGGGCCGGTGCTCGTCGGCGCACCTGGCCGCGATACGCAGCGCGGGCAGCACCTCGTCCCAGTAACCGGCCTTCAGCTGCAGCGGCCACAGCGCGCGGGTCAGCCGCAGAGCCGTGGTGATCTCCTGGTATTCCTCGGCCACGGACACGGCCCGGACCACGTTGCCCACCTCGGCCGCCAGCACCGCCACGCCCTCCGCCTCGCCGCGGTACGCGTCCCCGTTCTCCGGTGCCGGCTCGGTCCGCCAGCTCTGCGGCAGAGCGGCGTGCGCCGCGTGCAGCACCCTGTTCAACAGGGCTTCGAGCACCCGGCCCACGGCTGCCGAGCACTCCGGGATGCCATGCTCCGGGCCAGCGGTGTCGGCCAGATACCGACGTACCTCGGGCCGGAAACGGTAACGCCTGTCAGGCAGGGGCTCCAGCAGCTGGACGTCGGCCGCCTCGTCGAGCATCCGGGCGGCCTCGTCCTCGTCGATACCGGCGGCCGCTGCGGCAAGGTGGGCACTGACGGACGGCCAGCCGCCCAGCGCCGTCAGCCGGCAGAGCCGCGCCGTCTCCGGCCGCAGGAGACGGCAGGCGTGCTGTGCGGTGTCGCGCACGGGATGGTGTCCCGACCCTTCCGACTCCGGTTCCGCGAGCGCCGCGTCCTCGGCCAGCAGACGCATCGCCTCCGCCTTGAGGGCGAAGGCGTTGCCCGCGCAGCGGTCCAGTAAGCCGGGCATCCGCGCCCTGGCACGCGCGACCTTGTCCCGCCCGGCCACCTCTCTCAGCATCTTGACCGCGTACCGGTCGCTCAGCGGAGAAACGGCCACCCGCTCTGCCTCGAGCGCGAAGGGTGGGCCGGATACGACCACCAGCAGAAAGACGTCGGGGGTGGATGGCACGAGGCTGCGGACTTGGGCCACCGAGGAAGCGTGGTCGATCACCACCAGCGCCCTGCGCTCCTCGGTGAGCCGCCGGTAGAGCTGTTCCCGGCCCGACTCGGTGGGCGGCATCTGCTCACGCTCCACGCCCATCTGCCGCAGCAGACGCAACAGAACCGCGGCCGGCTCCGGGCCGCTCTCCCCCCATGCGTCACGCAGGTCGACATAGAACTGCCCGTCGGGGAACTGGGCACGGCAGGCGGCACTCAGATGCAGGGCGACCGCCGTGGTGCCGATGCCGGGTGGCCCGTACAGCAGCGCGACTCGGGGCCGACCCGCAGCGGGACGGGTCGCCTCCCGCTTCAGCTGCTTCAAGACTCGCTGACGGTTGGTGAATCCTCTTGGAGCCGGCGGAAGTCCACCGCCGGACAGCGCCATCGACTCCTCCTGGCCGCTCCGCACGAGCAGCGCCCACTCGCCCGCGTGCTGCGGATCAGGGCCCAGACGGGCATACAACCGGCCTGCCAGTGCCTCCCGCCCCGCCGGGTCCGCAGGCAACGGAGTCTCCCGCCCCATGGTCCTTCTCACCAGCGCACCCGTCGACAGGGTCAGCTGCTTGCCGATCTCCCCAGCAGCGCCGTTTCCCACGCCCAAGAGAAATGTGGTGAGCGCACTGAGTGCCACGATCTCCAACACGCCGGCCCCTCCCCTGTTCCCCGATCCGACCCTGGCCGGACTGTATCTCCGCTGCAGCAGATCAAGGAAACCTTTCGACCTCAGCAACTCCGGTCCGTCGCACGCCAGATACAGCTATACAGGCCATGCTCGGCGTCCTTTCAGGAGCAATGCTCAAGACCTGTGGATCGACCTCGGGGTGGCGCGCGAAGGGCATACCTTCCCGAGTGATCGATTGAGCGGCCGAAAGGGATCGCGGCATGACCGGCCTCCACCGTCCTGCGCGACCAGGACACGACGATGGCGGCCAGCGCGGTGGGCCGCCATCTGGACCGCCGGGCCGCCGACCTGCTGACCGAACCCCGTTTCACGGCCTGGGCCCAGACCATGACCGAGGTGATCGCGGATCGCGACTTCCTCGCCCGCCGCTTGCGCGAATGGACCCTGCTCAGAACCATCGCCGTGGGCCCGCCGAGGAGTTGACCGGCGCATCCGACTGGTTCCAGCGCTCGGCCGCAGCCATCGTGACCTCACCCGAGGCCCTCAAGCTGCTGGCCGAGCGCGGACGAACCCGCCGCGTTCGAAATGCAGCGAGCCGTCAGTTGCGGCACCGGGACCAGCCCAGTATCACCGCGTTCCGCGACACCGCGCGCCTCTTCCCGCTGTTCGGCCTGCCGGATCGCCTGAGTGAAGAAGCCGGCCTCGGCGTCCCGGCCTGATCACTTGCCGCTGTCCTCGGCGAGGGTGTGAGCGACGAGGGCGTTGGCGTGGCCGTGGCCGAGCCCGTGCTCGGCCTTGAGCCAGTTGACCAGCTCCATGTGCTTGGTCAGCGGGGAGGAGCGGATGAGGTCCTTCCATTCGGCGATCGGGCGGCCGTACTTCTTCTCGATAGAGGGAAAGTAGCTGGCAGGCCCCTTCACGGCGTCGGTCATGGGTGCCCCGTTTCGTAGCTCGATGATCTTGGTGGTGTCGATGATGCCCGCCGGAACGACGGTCGGCTAGCGGTCGGCCGGAACGCCGGCCAACCGAGCCGTCACCGCGCTCACCCACAGCAGGCCGAGGCCGGCGCCGGCGGTGAACGTCAGGACCGAGGCGGCCGAGAGCATGAAACCGGCGAGAACGGCCACGGGCACGACGCGGGACGCGACGGCCCACCCTCGCAGGCCCCGGACGGCGAGCGGACGGGCCAGCACGAAGAACGCGGCACACAGGGCGAGATAGCCGATCATTCCGCCGAACATGTGGACGGCGCCGTGCCCGCTCATCACGGTCGCCTCGGGTGCCCCGACGGGAAAGCCCGCACCGGCATCGGCCGGGAAGGCCGCCGCGGCCCAGAAAGAGAAGCCGAAGACACCGACCAGAGCCGGCCCCCACGTCCCGCCGGGGCCACCGCGCAGCGCCCGCCACAGTCCGGTCGCACCGGCGATCAGCAGCGCGCCGGTGAGCAGGAAGCTCGCCGTCTGGATCCAGCCCCACTCGCCGAGGGCGAGCTGACTGATCGCGTTCCGGGTGAAGTCGAAGCCGTCGCGCGCGAGCCCCGACCTGTCCCCCCACCGCGGCACCGCATGGCTGACCGGGGTGACGGAACGGGAGCGCGAGGTCCTGGAGCTGATCGCACGGGGCCTGTCGAACGACGAGATCACGGCACGCCTGCACCTGAGCATGGGCACGGTGAAGACCCACATCGGCCGCCTGCTGTCCAAACTGGCCGCCCGCGACCGCGCCCAGCTGGTGATCGCGGCGTACGAGTCGGGAGTCGTGTCGCCCTCCGACGGCGGCCTGGGAACACACTGAGGGGAAAGCCCCGGAGAAGGGCGCACCAGGGTCCTACCGTGCGCCCCGGCCCGTGCCCCATCCGTGCCCTTCGGAGCGGTGAACAGCGGTCAGGACAAGTACGACCGGGTCACCGCCAAGAGCCGTCCATGAGCGCGTTCCCGCAGGTCAGACCTATTCAGGAGTCCCGCGCCATTTGCGCACCACTTGACCCCTGCGGCCTGCCCTTCCGCCGTAGCTCGGCCTGCTCCTCGGGGTGCATGGGGACCGTAGGCTCCGAGGTAACTGCGGTGGCGGTGGCGACAGTGGTTCGCGCGGCGGCTACGACCGGGTGCCTGAGCGCTTCGACAAGCGGGGAGACAGTACCTGGCCCAGCGCGAGCACGCTCAGGCCGAACATCAGGACGCCCAGGGGGACATGGAGCGACGGCATGTGCGCGATGCCCAGCACCACCTGCACCGAAGCGAGTACGAGGAAGCCGGACGCGTACAGGATGGGGCGGGGTGACCGGCCGCCCGGCCGCCACGCCAGGATGGCGGCGAGCACGTACAGCATCGACGCGCCGTACATCACGCGCGATCCGGCGTCGTGCAGCACTGCGCCGTGGGTCGAGGACAGCAGCATTCCGGCGGTGACCGCCTGGAAGAAGAGGGACAAGGTCTGCAGGGCGATCGTGACCTGCAGGAATGTGAGTCTGCCCTGTACTGCCGTCGTCTGTGTGGCCATGACGTGGCCCCCTCTTCTGCCTCGCGGCGGTGGATCGGTAGTGTCTCGGTGGTCCGACGACGTGGGTACGTGAAATGTGAGGCGAAGCGCGGACCTCACAGTCCGGTGCGGTGTTTCGAGAAGTGTCGAGAGCGGAAGCGGACGAGAAGAACCAGGGAGCGGTCGCGACCATGAGCACCCCGTCCGAGCCAGGGCATGACCGGTCCGAGCCGGGCCTGAGCGCGATCGTCGGTGAGCGACGCCAGCTGATCAATCTCGCCTACCGGCTGCTCGGTTCGCTGGCCGAGGCCGAGGACGCCGTGCAGGAGACCTACGCCCGCTGGTACGCGCTGTCTCGGCAACAGCAGGAGGCCATCGAATCGCCCGGCGCCTGGCTGACGACGGTGGCCGGCCGCATCTGCCTGGATGTGCTCGGCTCGGCGCGGGTCCGGCGCGAGCGCTACGTCGGCGAATGGATTCCCGAGCCGCTGCCCGACCGTGCGGAGTGGCTCGGCGAGCGGGCGGGCGGCGGCAGGGCCGAGCTGGCCGACCCCGCCGACCAGGTCACCCTGGACGAGTCGGTGAACATGGCCTTCCTCGTCGTACTGGAGTCGATGACGCCGGCCGAACGCGTGGCGTTCATCCTGCACGACGTCTTCCGGTACCCCTTCGCCGAGGTCGCCGAGATCGTCGGCCGGACGCCCGCGGCCTGCCGGCAGCTGGCGTCCTCGGCCCGTCGACGTATTCGCGCCGCGCAGGCTCCGGCGGTTCCGGCGGCCGGGCAGGCCGGTCTGGTGCGGCATTTCAAAGAGGCGTGGGAGGCCAGGGACATCGAGGCCCTCGTCGGCCTCCTCGACCCCGACGCCACGATGATCGCCGACGGCGGCGGCCTGGTCGGCACCGTCCTCCGCCCGGTCGAGGGCAGCGAGCGCATCGCCCAGTACCTGATCCACATCGCCGGCAAAGCCCCAGGGCTGACTCTCCTGGAGCGGACGGTCAACGGCCGGCCCGGCCTGGTCGCCCAGCACGCCGGCGTCACCGTGACGGTGGCAGCGTTCAGTCTCACTGGCGGCCGTATCAGTCGCATCTGGGCGGTCCGCAACCCGGAGAAACTCCGTCCGTGGACCGAGAACGGACAGAGCTGACCCGGCGCCATGAATCTGATCACGCGGTACGGCGCCGGCACCGCTCCCGGGAAACAGCCCGCCTGATCTTGATCAGCACCGGGTTCATCGCAACTCGGGCCACGCCACGTGCCCTACCGCCAGGGGCGTGCCCCAGCCGTGCCCTTCGGGGTGGTGAATAGCGGTCAGAACCGGTGGGCAGAGGCAGTCACGACGAAGGCCGCCCGGACAGGAACCCGCAGGCCTGAGCAGCTCAGGCGTAGCGACACCGTCTGAGCCTCTCCCGCGGGCTCCAGACCCACAGGGGGCATCAGTTGGCGCCCCCGGACCCGTCAGAGAGGGAGGTCGTCGGGCAGGACTCGGAACGCTTTGTGGCGGCCGAGAGGGCGGACGGCACGAAAGTCGCGTCGGTCCAGGGTGAGAATCGCATCGGTGTCGTAGTCAGCCGCCAGGGCCACATTCACCGCGTCAGCCAGATCGAGATCGAGTCCCAAGTAGCGGGCACGAACGGATTGGGCAACGCCCAGGCGTTCCTCCGTGATCTCAGGTACGGAGACCCGGCCGCGGCGCATCCAGCCCCGGATGTCCTCGATCGCACTCATCGCGGCCTCACGGCCGAGTTCTCGAGTAGCCACGTGATCGAGTTCAGCCAACAGCAGCGGAGACATGACGAGCAGCCCGGCGGCCATGATCGCTTCCTGGGCTGCCTCGCGCTCTTGGTGCGTTGAATCCAGGGCAGCCAGAAGGCCGGACGTATCGGCGATGACGATGATCACGCGGCGGTTCCGGGATCCGTCTCGCGCTGGACGGCGTCGGCGACGGCGTCACGCACTTCGTCTTTGGGGAGGGTGCGCCCCGGGCCGGGGAAGGTGCGGGAGAACAGTGGCTCGTCCCACACTCGATTGGCCATCGCGGCGAGATGGATGCCTTGCCTGATGATCTCAGCCTCGCTTATACCGCGACGCTTGGCCGCTTCCTTGATGATCGCGAGGTCTTCCGGGTCGGCGTAGACGTTAGTGCGCTTCATCGTCATGTACCAACCATAGTCCATGTACCAGAATGATGTATACGTGCCGCTGACGAGGCGCGTGCCAGCGGATTGAACCGACTCGCCTCGATCGGCGCCGGGTCGACCTCTTGGTGTGGCGGGCCGTCGGTTCATCCCGGCCCGGCGACCGGCGTGCTCCACATGGCGGAACAACGGGCCTGAATTGGACTTACGGACAGCCAGCCACTTGGAAAGAATCCAGCAAACCATTAGGTTAGGCTCACCTAAGTGGTTGGATGTGGCCGTGTGGCTGCCCGCAGTCCGTTTTCCCAGGGGGGAACCGTGCCTCGTTCGAACAGTGCCGTCGCGCCGCGACCCATGGTTCACCGACCGGATTGCCCGCCTGACGCGTCGGACGGCGATGACCTGGCCGGCTTCTACTTCGACGCCCGCTGAACACCACCAACCTTCCGAACCCGACCCGACCCGACCCGAGGCAGAGCCGTGTCCATTCAGTTGCCGCCATCCGCCGCCCCACGATCCGCCTATCCCCTGGACGTGCTCCCCCTGGCGGTCCGTCACCGTCTTCTGGAGATGGCGCAGACCCGGGTCCCGGTGTCGGCCTATGTGTACGACGGTGCTGTCGCCGCCGAGCGCGCGCGCGAGTTGCGCACGGCGCTTCCGGAATGGGCAGCCGTCTACTACGCCGTGAAGGCGAACTCCTTCCCGGGGATCGTCCAGGCGCTGGCCCCGCATGTCGACGGCTTCGAGGTCGCTTCCCGTGCGGAGCTCGAACTCGCCGTATCGGCCAAGCCGTTGTCCGGGGACACCCCGGCCCCAGTGGTCGCCGCCGGCCCCGCGAAATCCGTCCCCGTACTCACCGCCCTGGTCCGGGCCGGAGCCGAGGCGATCAACGCCGAGAGTCTCCTCGAACTGCACCGGATCAGCCGGATAGCGGTCGGCGAAGGCGTCCGCGCCCGCGTGGCGCTCCGCGTCAATCCGGCGACGATCCCGGTCACCGGCTCGCTGCACATGGGAGGTGTCCCCTCCCAGTTCGGGGTGGCTGAGCCCGACGTGCCCGGCGTGCTGCGCGAAGCTCTACGGCTGCCTGGCCTGGATCTGATCGGCTTTCACATCCACGCCGCGTCCAACAACCTCGACGCCGAGTCCCATGCGGCGTATCTGCGCTGGTGCGTGGAGTGGAGCGTCAGGACCGCCCAGGACAACGGGGTCGACCTGCGCCATATCGACATCGGCGGCGGCATCGGCGTCGCCTTCGAGGGTGAGAAGCCCTTCGACGTCGCCCGCTTCGGTGAACTGGCCGCGGCTGTCGAGGTGCCGGCGGGCGTGAAGGTGGTGCTGGAGCCCGGCCGTTTCCTGGTCGCGGACTGCGGCTGGTACGCCGCCGAGGTGACGGACGTGAAGGAGTCCTACGGCGAGGAGTTCGTGGTGCTGCGCGGTGGCATCAACCACTTCCAGCTCCCCACCTCCTGGGACATCGTCCACAACATCGCGGTGCTGCCCGTGGAGGACTGGCCCGAGGAGTGTCCCCGCCCTTGCGCCGAACAGACGCGCGTGACGGTCGTCGGCGAGCTGTGCACTCCGGAGGACACCCTGCTGCGCGATGTCCTGGTGGACCGGATACGCGCCGGTGACCTGGTGGTCTTCCCGTACGCGGGCTCCTACGGCTGGGAGTTCGCCATGCACAGCTTCCTCGGCCACCCCGTCGCCGAGCGCCATCTGCTCTGAGGCGCCGGCAGCCCCGTCCGGGCCGTACCGCTGCCCTCGGGGCCTCGTTGCCACCCGCTCGCTCACCTCACCCTCCTCACCCTGGAGCCGTACATCATGACCGTGCACCCCGCCGAACGAACCGACGCCGGACGCACCACAGGACAGGCCGACGCCATCCTGCGGCGCCAGCGCACCCGGGAGTCCTCGGCCCGCACGTACGCCCGGTCGTTCCCGATCGTTCCGGCCCGCGCACAGGGCATGACGGTCGAGGGCGCCGACGGCCGCCGCTACCTCGACTGCCTCTCCGGAGCCGGCACCCTGGCCCTCGGACACAACCACCCGGTCGTGCTGGAGGCCATTCAGCGGACCATCAGCAGTGGGGCGCCGCTGCACGTGCTGGACCTGGCCACCCCGGAGAAGGACGAGTTCACCGACGCGCTGTTCGCCACCCTGCCCAGCGGCTTCGCGGACAAGGCCCGCATCCACTTCTGCGGGCCCGCCGGGACCGACGCGGTCGAGGCGGCGTTCAAGCTGATGCAGACCGCCACAGGGCGGCGCGGACTGCTCGCCTTCACCGGCGCGTACCACGGGATGACGGCGGGTGCCCTGGCCGCTTCCGGCGGCGTCACCACGAAGCAGCCCGTGCCGGGGATCGCCGCCGACGTGACACGGTTGCCCTACCCCTACCCGTACCGCTGTCCGTTCGGTGCCGGCGGCGAGCAGGGCGCGCGGCTGTCCGTCGCGTACACCGAGCGTCTGCTGGACGACCCGAACGGCGGGGTCGTCCCGCCTGCCGCGATGATCCTCGAAGCAGTTCAGGGAGAGGGTGGCGCGGTACCGGCCCCGGACGCCTGGCTGCGCGAGATGCGGCGGATCACGGCGGAGCGGGACATCCCGCTGATCGTCGACGAGGTGCAGACCGGAGTCGGGCGCACGGGCGCTTTCTGGGCCGTGGAGCACAGCGGGATCGTGCCGGACGCGATGGTGATGTCCAAGGCGATCGGCGGCAGCCTGCCGCTCGCGGTACTCGTCTACCACGAGGACTACGACGGCTGGCTGCCCGGCGCCCACACCGGAACGTTCCGCGGCAACACCCTTGCCATGGCGACCGGTACGGCGACCCTGCGGTACGTCGCCGAGGAGGGCCTGGCCGATCGGGCGGCCACCGTCGGCGCGCGGATGACGGCGCGGCTGGAAGGTCTGCGGAGCGAACTCCCCGCGATCGGTGACGTGCGCGGTCGGGGCCTGATGATCGGTGTCGAGCTGGTCGACCCCGAGGCCGAGCCCGACTCCTGCGGCGCCCGGCCGGTCGCCCCGCGGGTGGCCGCGCAGGTTCGGGCCGCGTGCCTGGAGCGCGGTCTGATCGTCGAGCTGGGAGGTCGCTACGACTCGACCGTGAGGCTGCTGCCGCCGCTGATCATCACCGACGAGCAGGTCGAAGCAGTGCTGGACCGGCTGACGGACGCCATCGCCACGGTGACGGCAGCGCAGGTTCCGGGCGTGCGGGCATGACGGGCGAGATACCCGGCCTCGGGCCGGCCACCGGTGGCTTCGACGTGGCTGTGAAGGCGTACGCCGCGGGTACCGCGCCCGAGCAGACCGACAGCATTCGTACACGTGGCGCCTTGGGCCTCGCCGCTGAGCCCGCCTCGGCGGGAGCCAGAGCTCTGAGCGAGGCGGTGGCCGGGCTGATTCATGGTGGCGTGCCGTCGGGCCTTCAGGTCCGGAGGACCGCACTGTCCGGAGGCTCGGAAGGACCCGTGGCACTGGAGCCACTGGTGCAGGCCGTGCTGACGGCGCTCGCCAAGGGTGCCGCGCGGCGCGGCGGTCCCGTGCCCACCGGGACGCCCGAGGAGCTGGCGGCGGAGGTCACGCGGGTGTTCGCCGAGGCGGACGGCGACGATGCCCTGCACCAACTGACCGAGCTCCTGGCCTACGGCAGCGCCGACCCCGCGGACCCGTCCTGCGCCGCGCATCTCCACTGCCCGCCGCTGGCCGTCGCCGTCGCCGCCGATCTGGCCGTCGCCGCGCTCAACCCCTCCCAGGACTCCTGGGACCAGGCGCCGGCTGCCACAGCTGTGGAGACGCTGCTGCTCCAGGAGCTGGCGCAGCTCGTCGGGTACGACCCGGCGGAGGCAGCCGGAGTGCTCACCTCAGGCGGCACCGAGTCCAACCTCATGGGCCTGATGCTCGCCCGTGACCGGGTGCTGGGCCGCGCGGCCCAGCGTCAGATCGAGCTGAACGGAGTACCGGGCACCGGCCCGCGTCCGCGGATCTTCGCCTCCGCCGCCGCGCACTTCTCGGTGCAGCGGTCGGCCGCCCTGCTGGGCCTGGGGGAGGACGCGGTCATACCCGTGCCGGTCGACCGCGAGCTGCGGATGGAGCCGGAAGCGCTGGCGTCCGCTCTGCGCGACTGCGTCGCGCGCGGTGAACTGCCGGTGGCCGTCGTGGCCACGGCCGGCACCACCGACACCGGTGCGGTCGACCCGCTGCGCACGTGCGCGGCGCTGGCCGCCGAGTACGGCGCCTGGCTGCACGTGGACGCCGCGTACGGCGGCGGCGCACTGCTGTCCGACGAGCTGGCCCCGCTCGTCGGCGGTATCGCGCTGGCCGACTCCGTATCCCTGGACTGGCACAAGCTGGGCTGGCAGCCGGTCGCCGCGGGCATCTTCCTGGTCCGGCGGGCGGAAACCTACGCCTCCCTCGCACGACGGGCGGTGTACCTCAACCCGCAGGACGACGAGGAGGCCGGCTACCCCAGCCTCCTCGGCCTCTCGCTGCGCACCACACGCCGCGCCGACGCCTTCAAGATCGCGGTCACGCTGCGCACCCTGGGCCGCGAGGGCCTGGGCCGGCTCGTGGATGCCTGCCATGAGCTCGCGCGCGGGGGTGCGGAGGCCGTACGGGCGCATCCCCGGCTGGAGTTGCACGCCGATCCCATCCTCACGGCCTTCCTCTTCCGCTACCTGCCGGAGGGCGCCGATCCCGCGCACACCGACCGGGTGAACGCGGCGCTGCGGCGCAGGCTGCTGCGCGAGGGCCGGGCGGTCGTCGGCCGCACCGAGCTCCCGGGCGAGGGGCCGGGCCGGGTCCGCCTGAAGCTCACGCTGCTCAACCCGCACACCACTCCCGCCGAGGTCGAGCGACTCCTGCACGCGGTCGCCGCAGCGGGCCAGGCCGAGGAGGAGAACCGGTGAACCGGCCCGACGACGCTCGTACGACGCTGACGGCACCCTCCGCGGCAGGAGCGCCCGCATCCGGCACCGTACGTCCGCCGGGCGCCGCGCCGACGTCTGCCAACGGGCTGCCGGCCGGACCCGGCAGGAGCGAGAGCGCTGCTGTCGCCCCGTCATCCGCGGCTTCCGGTATCGGCCCGGACCCGCTCGACGACGCCGACCCGCTCCGCGCGGGCGACACCGCGGCGACGGAAACCCTGCTGCGCGCCTACGTACGCGAGACCGGCACCGAGGTGCCCGCGACCGGGCAGGCACTGCTGCTCGACCTGCCGGCCAGCCGGCTCACCCTGCGGGTGCCGGTGCGGTACCGGTCGGCCACCGGCTGGCACCGCTTCGGTGCGCCCAGCCTGGTCGCGGCCGGCGACGACGGCGACAGCGAGGGCCTTCCGGCCGACGCGGCTCTGGTGGCGGCCGCGCTGATCCGGCAGACCACGCTGGGCCGCGGTGTGCCTCCGCACCACGGGGGCGACGCCGCCGCCCGGGTGCTGAACTCCGCTCGGCGCACCGCCACGCACATCGCCCACCGGCGCGCCGAGGGTGGGCACGGCCAGGGGCCGACGCCGTTCCTCGACAGCGAGCAGGCGCTGCTGCTGGGGCATCCGTTCCACCCCGCGCCCAAGAGCCGCGAGGAGGCGTCGGAGGCCGAGCTGGAGGCGTACTCGCCAGAGTTGCGCGGCTCGTTCCCGCTCCACTGGTTCGCAGCCCACCCGGATGTCGTCGTCGGCGGGAGCGCGGACGGCCGTTCGCCCGCGGAGGTGCTGCGTCCGCTCGCCGCCGGGGTCGAGGTGCCCAACGGCATGGTTGCGGTACCCGCGCATCCGTGGCAGGCCCGGGACGTGCTGTCCCGTCCGGAGGTCGCCGCGCTGGTCGACGCCGGACTGCTCCGTCCGCTCGGTGCGGCCGGACCCGCCTGGTACCCCACGTCCTCCGTGCGCACCGTGCAACGGCCGGATGCCGAGGTGATGCTGAAGCTGTCCCTCGGAATGCGGATCACCAATTCCCGGCGGAACAACCTGCGCAGCGAGATGCGCCTTGGCGTACGGGCCACGCAGTTGCTGGCCGCGGGTCCCGGGGACTGGCTCCGTGCCGAGCACCCGGAGTTCGGCATCCTGCGCGAGTTCGCCTGGGTTTCGGTCGGCACCGAGGGCCCGGAAACCGGGCTGGAGACCGCGATCCGTGACAACCCCTTCCGGGGCGGCGGCAACGGCGCGCCGGAAGGACTGTGCGTGGCGGGTCTGCTGGCCGAGCGGACCGGTCCCGGCGACGGGACACCGCCGCGGCACCGCGCCCTGCTGTGCGAGGCGGTCGAGCGCGCCGCTCGTGCGCTCGGCGTCCCGGTGTCCGAGGCGTCGGAGCGTTGGCTTGCCCGCTATCTGGATGTACTGGTCGTTCCCCTGATCCGCCTTCAGGCGCGGTACGGCATCGCCCTGGAACCGCACCACCAGAACACCCTGGTGGCCCTCGACGCCCACGGACTGCCTCGCGCGGGCTGGTACCGGGACAGCCAGGGCTACTACCTGGCCGCCTCCCGTGCCGCCGACATCGAGCGGCTCCTGCCGGGCGCCACGGATGGCGTCGAGCTGGTATTCGACGATGCCTTCGTGGACGAGCGGGTGGCCTACTACCTCGGCATCAACAACCTGCTCGGTCTCGTGGGCGCGTTCGGCGCGCTCGGCCTGGCTGACGAGGGCCACCTGCTGCGGGTGCTGCGCACCGCCCTGGAGCGGCTGCGCACGACCGAGCCCGCCGCCAAGGGCCTGCTGGACCTGCTGCTCGACGCACCCGTACTGCGCTGCAAGGGCAACTACCTGACCTGCGTGGACGGACTCGACGAACTCGTCGGCGACGTCCATACCCAGTCCGTCTACATCGATCTCCCCAACCCCCTCACGGAGGCCCAGCGGTGACCGCCCTCTCGACTTCCGACGACCGGAATCTCCCCTACGATCTGGTCGGCGTCGGAATCGGCCCGTTCAACCTGTCCCTGGCCGCGCTGGCGGACGGGGTACCTGGCTTCCGTTCTCTCTTCCTGGACGCCAAGCCGGCGTTCTCCTGGCATCCAGGCCTGCTGATGGAGGGAACGACACTTCAGGTGCCGTTCCTCGCGGATCTGGTCACCATGGCCGACCCGACCAGCCCGTGGTCGTATCTGAACTACCTCCGCTCCCACGAGCGGATGTTCAAGTTCTTCTTCTCCGAGCGTTTCCACATTCCGCGCCGTGAGTACGACCACTACTGCCGCTGGGTCGCCGAGCGACTGCCGTCCTGCCGCTTCGACGCCGCGGTCACCGCGCTGGAGTGGGACGAGGCCGCGGGCGCCTTCGCCGTCGTGTACCGCTCCGCCTCCGGCGCCGAGACCCGCGTCCTGGCCCGCCAGGTCGTGCTCGGCGTGGGCACCGACCCCGTCGTCCCCGAGGCGCTGCGCCCGCTGCTGACCGACGCCCACGCCGGCCGTGTGCTGCACAGCGCCGACTACCGCACCTACCGGGAGCAGCTCGGCGCCGCCGATGACGTCACGGTCATCGGCTCGGGGCAGTCCGGTGCCGAGGTCGCGCTCGACCTGCTGCGCCGCCAGGACGGCGACGGCCAGGGCGGCCCTTACGTCCGCTGGCTGGCCCGCACCACGGCCTTCGCGCCGATGGAGTACTCGAAGATCGGCCTGGAGCACTTCACCCCGGACTACATCCGCTACTTCCGCGAGCTCCCCGAGGTCACGCGCGAACGGCTGGTGCGGGAGCAGTGGCAGCTCTACAAGGGCGTGAGCGAGGAGACGCTGGGGGAGATCTACGACGAGCTGTACGAGCGCACCATCGGCGGCGGCGAGCCGCGCGCCACCCTGCAGCCGGGCGTGGAGATCGTCGCGGCGGAGGTCGACGGCGAGGGTTACCTGCTCACCTGCCGGACTCAGCAGCAGGATTCGCTCTTCGAGGTCCGGACCTCCGCCGTCGTCTCCGCAACCGGCTACACCGCCTCCCGTCCGGCCTTCCTGGAGTCGATGGGCGACCTGGTCGACTGGGACGACAGGGGCCGCTACCAGATCGACGGGGAGTACCGGGTCGCGCTCGACCCGCGGGTCTCGGGCACGCTCTACGTCCAGAACGCCGAGATGCACACGCACGGCGTCGGCGCCCCCGACCTCACCCTCGGCGCCTGGCGCGCCGCGACCATCCTCAACGCGGCCGCCGGTCGCGTCGTACTGCCCGTTGCCCCGCGGCAGGCGTTCACGACCTTCGGCGCACCGCAGTCACCGGCGCCCGCTTCGCTCGCGACGGCCGTACCGGACGGGGCTGCCGCCACACCCTCCGGTACGCCGCGATGACGGTCGTGGAACAGGCCGGGACACCGGCCCCGGGTGGAACGGCACGCCACGCCAAGACGGTGCTCATATCCGTCATCGGCCTCCACCTGGTCGCCGAGACGGCGCTCACGCCATTCCTCCCTCAGCTGTTCGAGCGGCTGTACGGCATCGAGGACCCGGGGGCGACCGGGCTGTACATCTGGATATGCCGCATCGTCGGGCTCGCCGCCCTCCCTCTGTGGGGCCTGGCGGCCCGGCGCTGGCCGCTGCACAAGCTGGTGCTGGCCGGGCTGTGCGGGTCCGCCGTTCTCGACCTGCTCCTCGGCATGGCACCCAGCTATGCCGCGTACACGGTGCTGTCGACGCTCATCGTGATGACCAACAGCTCCCTGCTGCTGGCCTATCCGGCTTTCATCGCCGAGCACGGTGACGAATCGAAAGGCGGCGAGCGGGCCCGGCTGGCCGGGGTGTGCACGCTGGTGGTCGTCTTCCATCTGTCCGTCGTGGTCTCCACGATGGTGGGCGCCGGAGTCCTCGCGCTGCCGGAACCCCGCATCGGTATCTCGGCGTTCGCGGTCCTGGACGCCGTCCTGGCCGTGCTGACGTACCGCATCCTGGGCAGGCGCCCGGCCGTGAAGGCCGCCGAATCCACCGAGTGCGCCTCGGACGGCTCCACGGCCCGCGACGGCCAGGACACCGCCGGCGCGTCGGACACGGCCCCGGGCTCGCCCGTCCCGTCGAACCGGCTCACGTGGTTCGCGATGCTCGCCTATGCGGCGCTGATCGGGGTCGCCTTCGACTTCTCGGTCAATGTCGCGCGGCCCTTCTTCACCGAGTTCTCCGACAGCCTCGGCAGCGGTTCGGTCGGCTCGGCCGTGCTGTTCTTCCTGCCGAGCGTTTCCGCGCTGGCCGTGCTTCCCCTGGTACGCCGCTGTCACGACCGGTTCGGTGACCGGCTGCTGCCGCTTGCTCTGGCCGTGGGCGCGGTCGGGATGGCCTGGTCGTGGCTGGCCGACTCCCTGCCCGGCCTGGCCGGCGGCCGGCTGCTGTACGGCGTCGGCCTCGGCCTCGGCCAGGTCGCCGTCGAGCTGCGGATGTTCCGCGCGACCGGCACGAAGGGGCCGGCGTTCACCGCGGTGGAGACGGTCCGGTCCGCCGGTCTGCTCGCCGCGCCGCTGGCCGCCACGGCCGCGGTCTCCCACGACCTGGCGCTGCCCCTCGCTGTCGCCGCGGCCGTGCAGGTGTGCGCCGTCGCCCTGTCCGTGCGGCGCTTCCGCAACGCCGCCCCAGAAGGGGGCGCGCGGCGGGCGGGAGTGGCTTCGCCCGACCCGGACGTAACCGCGGTCAGGCGTGACGATGTGCCGAAACCGCGGGCCGCCGTGGCGACGTCCACCGTGCCTGCTCCGGTGGGGTCCGGCGCCGGTGATTCCACGCATTCCCTGATGGCCCCCGCCTCCCCCGCGTACTCCGAGGAGAACCACCGATGAACCGCACCACCCGTGACGCCTGGGCCCAGGCCGGCCGACGACTGCTCGTCAAGGCGGTGGAGGAGTTCGCCTACGAGGAGCTGCTCGTCCCCGGACCGGACCCGTCGGCCGACACCCCCGACGCGTACCGGCTGGATCTCGCCGACGGAATCCACTGGACCTTCCGGGCAACACGCGGCACCTTCGGCACCTGGCGGCTCCTGCCCGGCACCCTGCGGCGGCACCCCGAGCCCGCGGACGGCGTCGTGACCGGCCCTGAACAGCTGCTGCTCGACGCCCGCCCGGTCCTCGGCTGGGACGGGCCCACCACCGCCGAGGTACTGCGCGAACTCACCGCCACCCGCCGGGCGGAGGCCGAGCTCATCGCCCGTGCCCTGCCCGCGGCCGAACTCGCCGACCTGGACCACCTCGACCTGGAGGCGCATCAGGACGGCCATCCCTGCATGCTGCTCAACAAGGGCCGGCTGGGATTCTCCGCCTCCGACGCGGCGGCCTACGCCCCCGAGGCCGCCGGTTCGGTGCACCTGCTCTGGACCGGTGTCCACAGCAGCCTCGCCTCCTACTCAGGGGTGCCCGGTCTCGACGCCGACACCCTGCTGGCCGAGGAGCTCGCCGAGGACACGCGCAAGCAGTTCAGGGCAGCGCTCCAGGAGACATGCGCCGAAACCGGTTACGACCCCGCCGACTTCCGCTGGCTGCCGGTGCACCCCTTCCACTGGGACGAGGCCGTGGCGACGCTCTTCGCCCCGTATCTCGCCGACGGCCGGATCGTGCTGCTCGGTGAGGGCCCGGACCGCTACCGGCCGCTTCAGTCCATCCGCACCCTGGCGAATCTGGACCACCCGCACCGCCGCAACGTGAAGGTGCCCCTTCTCATCCGCAACACCCTCGTCTGGCGCGGCCTTTCCACGAAGCCGACCGAGGCCGCGCCTGATGTGAGCGCCTGGCTGCACGCCGTCCGCGACGCCGACCCGTATCTCCGCGACGAGCTGCGCTTTCACCCGCTCGGCGAGGTGGCGGGCGTGGCCGTGCACCACCCGCTGTACGAGTCGGTGAAGGACGCTCCGTACCGCTACCACGAACTCCTCGGCGCGGTCTGGCGTGAGCCGGTCGCGGCGCTGCTGGCCGACGGCGAGCAGGCCCGCACCATGGCCGCGCTGCTCAAGGTCGGCTCGGACGGGCGCGCCCTGGTGAGGGAACTGGCCGACCGGTCCGGGCTGACGCCACACGCCTGGCTGGAGCGCTTCTTCGGTGCTCTGCTGCCCGGCCTGCTGCACTACCTCTACCGGTACGGCGTGGCGTACTGCCCGCACGGCGAGAACACGGTCGTTCTCTACGATGCCGCCGACATCCCCATCGGCATCGCGGTCAAGGACTTCGCGGAGGACGTCAACCTGCTGCCCGGCAGCCACCCGGAGTACGCGGGCCTGTCCGAGCGGGCTGACGCGCTGCTGCTGCGCTGGCCCGCAGGCGAGCTGGCCCACTCGCTGCTCAGCGCCATCTTCGCCGGTCACTTCCGGTTCTTCGCCCCGCTGGCCGCCGAGCACCTCGGGGTACCGGAAGAGGAATTCTGGGCCATGGTCCGCGCCGAGATCGAGCGCTACCACGCCCGCTTCCCCGAGCTGGCCGACCGGTTCGGCGACTTCGGGCTGCTCGCCGCGGAATTCGACCGGGTGGCACTCAACCGTGAACAGCTGCTCGGCGGTGGGTTCCACGACCGCGCCGAGAAGGACGAGGGATTCGACATCGTCCACGGCACCGTCCCCAACCCCCTCGCCACCGCGACCGCCATCCCGGAACCTCAGGAGCAGATATGACCGACTCGCCGTACGAGCGACTGCGCGCCGAGGCCGAGGAGGGACAGGTCGAGGAAGTCATCGTCAGCGTCCCGGACCTTCAGGGAAGGCTCCAGGGCAGCCGTCTTTCCGTGCCGTACTTCCTGGACGAAGCGGCCGAGCAGGGCTTCGGCGCCTGCGTCTATCTCCTCGCCTCCGACGTCGAGATGGGCACCGGATCCGGATACGCCATCGACGCCTGGCAGAGCGGCTTCGGTGACTTCGTCCTCCGCCCCGACCCGGCCACGTTGCGCACCCTTCCCTGGGACCCGGGCACGGCTCTCGTACTCGCCGACGCCGTCTGGCCGAGCGGGGAGCCGGTCGAGGTGGCCCCGCGCCAGGTACTTCGCTCCCAGCTCGACCGGCTCGCCGAGCGCGGACTGACCGCCTTCGCGGGCACCGAGCTGGAATTCCTGATCTTCCGCGGGTCGTACCGTCAGGCGTGGGACCGCCGCTATCAGGGTCTGGAGACGGCCACCACCTACAACGTCGACTACTCCCTGCAGGGCCTGGCAGAGATCGAGCCGGTGGTCCGCCGCATCCGCCGGGAGATGGTGCGCGCCGGGCTCAACATGGAGACAGCCAGGGGCGAGTGCCACGCCGGCCAGTACGAGATCGTCTTCCGCTACGACGAGGCGATGACCACCTGCGACAACCACGTCGTCTTCAAGAACGGCGCCAAGCAGATCGCCGCGCAGGAGGGCGTCGCGCTCACCTTCATGCCCAAGTACGACGAGGGCGAGGGCAACTCCTGCCACATTCACCTGTCGCTGCGCGGCACGGACGGTTCAGCCGTCCTTGCCGACCCGGCGGCCGAGGACGGCATGTCCGAGCTGATGCGCCACTTCGTCGCGGGTCAGCTCGCCTGTCTCGCCGACTTCGCCCTGCTGATGGCGCCGAACATCAACTCGTACAAGCGCCTGCAGCCGGGTGCTTTCGCCCCCACCGGCATCACCTGGGGCCAGGACAACCGCACCTGCCCCGTCCGTGTCGTGGGCTCCGGCCACTCGCTGCGGATCGAGCACCGAGTGCCTGGCGGGGACGCCAACCCGTATCTCGCCGTCGCCGCCGCAGTGGCCGCCGGCCTGTACGGCATCGAGAACGGCCTCGACCTCCCGGCGCCGCACACCGCCAACGCCCTGGCCGATCCGTCGGTGCCGCGGCTGCCCAGCACGCTCACCGAGGCTCTGCACCGGTGGGAGAACAGCGAGATCGCGGCCAAGGTGTTCGGCGAGGCGGTCGTCGGCCACTACGCGCAGGCCGCCCGCACTGAGCTGGCCGCGTTCGAAACGGCGGTCACCGACTGGGAGCGGGTTCGGGGCTTCGAACGCCTGTGACGTTCTCAGCGTCTGCTACGACTGCGGCCCTGGCCACGGATGTTCCGTGACCAGGGCCGCAGTTCGTAGTGTCCCGCGCCTGCGTTACGAGAGGCTCTTCTGCATCTCGTCCAGGATCTGGCCGGCGCCGGTGTAACCGATGCCGAGCATCCACAGGCTGTCGTCGACCTTGAACGCCTTCTTGTTCTTCACGGCGTCCAGGTCCTTCCACAGCTTGCCGCCGGTGACGCTGGTCTCCTTGGCCTTCGCCGGGTCACCGTAGGTGGAGTAGAAGACGACGTCGGAGTTGCCCTCGCTGATCCGCTCGGGACTGATGTCGAGGGAGAAGCCGGCCTTGTCCACGTTCGCGGGGCGGCCGACCTTCAGGTCCTTGAGGATGCTGCCGACGAACGTGTCATTCATGTACAGGCGGGTGTCCGCGCCTTCGATGAAGCGCACGAACCCGACCTTCGTCTTGGCGGCCTTGTCCGCGCCGCCAAGTGCCTCCGTCACCTCGGTGACGTGCTTGTCGTAGTCGGCGACGACCTTCTTCGCCTCTTCCTTCTTGCCCAGCACGTCGGCGTGCAGCTCGAAGTTCTTCCGCCAGTCGGGGCCGGTCGTCTCGGTGAAGACGGTCGGCGCGATCTTCGACAGCTCCTTGTAGCTCTTCTCGTCGCGCGCCTTGCTGCTGATGATCAGGTCCGGGTTCAGCCCGTCGATCGCCTCGAGGTTGGGCTCCATGATGAGCCCGACCGGCTTGATGTCCTTGATCTTGTCCTGGGGGAGGTAGGCGGACATCGGCGCGCCGGCTTCGGCGGTGACGGCCCCGACCGGCGTGATCCCGAGGGTGATGGCCGAGTCCAGGGCGTCGGTGTCCAGGACGACCACGCGCTTGGGGCTGTCGAAGACCTCGACCTTGCCCATGGCGGTCGTCACCGTGTGCTTTCCGCCCTCGGCGGCCGGCTTGGCGTCATCCTTTCCGGACCCGCATGCGGTGGCGCTGACGGCGAGCGCGGCTACGACAGCGACAGCTGCGGCGCGACGGTTGAAGGAGGGGGCCATGAGAGGAAAGCCTTTCGTGACAGGTGCGCTGGTCGGCGCGGGGGGTTAACTTAGGTAAAGCTAACCTTAGGTGCAGGTGGGGGCAAGCGCGCCAACATCACAACTCGGACTACATGGCAACACGACTGACCTCGCCTTACTTTGCTTCGCACGGGCATCCGTTCACGCGAACACGAGTGCCCGGTCGGCGCGTTCAGCCAGCCTCTGCCGAGACCACTGCTGCTGCGGTGGCGGCGTCTTGATGCCAGGGGCTGCCGGGGACGACCAGCGGGCCGCCGGTCACCGGATCCGGCACCACAACCGATTCGAGGCCGAAGACATCCCGTACGAGATCCGCCGTGACGATTTCCGAGGGGTGCCCCTGGGTGACGATGCGTCCGGCCTTCATGGCCACCAAGTGGTCGGCGTACCGCGCGGCCTGGTTGAGGTCGTGGAGGACCGCCACAACCGTCCGTCCGCGCTCCCGGTTGAACTGCCGGACCAGGTCCAGCACCTCCACCTGATGCGAGATGTCCAGGTAAGTGGTGGGCTCGTCAAGGAGCAGCAGATCAGTGTCCTGTGCAAGCGCCATGGCGATCCACACGCGTTGCCGCTGACCGCCCGACAGTTCATCGACGGGCCTCGCGGCGAGGGAGCTCACATCGGTGCGATCCATGGCGTCGGTGACCGCCCGCTCGTCCTCCTCCGACCACTGCTGCCACCAGCGCTGGTGCGGCTGGCGACCGCGGGCGACGAGATCGGCCACCGTGATCGCCTCCGGCGCGACCGGGGTCTGCGGAAGCAGCCCGATGGACTGCGCGATCGTACGGGTGGCTATGCGGCTCAGTTCCGTACCGTCCAACAGCACCGAGCCCCGCCGCGGCTTGAGCAGCCGCCCGAGGGCGCGCAGCAGCGTGGACTTACCGCAGGCGTTCGGACCGACGATGACGGTGACGCGGCCGTGCGGAACGTCCAGGTCGAGGCCCTCCACGACCGTGCGTTCCTCGTAAGCCAGGGTCAGGTCACGGGCTGTCAGCCTGCTCTCGGTCACGCTGTTCCTCCAGTACTGCCGCGGACGCTGCGGCCTTTCACGATGAGCCAGATCAGATACGGAGCGCCTACGGCCGCGGTCAGCACACCCACGGGCAGCTCGACCGGCGCGAACAGCAGGCGCGCCGGCAGGTCGGCGGCCACCACGATCAACGCGCCGAGCAGGGCCGAGCACAGCAGCGGGATCTGTGCCGTGCGGGTCAGCCGACGGGCGATCTGCGGGGCGAGCAGCGCCACGAAGTCCACCGGGCCCGCCGCGCCCGTCGCCACCGACGCGAGAAAGACTCCCAGCAGGGCCAGCCCGAACCGGGTCCGCTGGAGCGGCACGCCGAGCGCCGTCGCCGTGTCGTCGTCGAAGGCGGCGTTGCGCTGTGCCCGTGCCGCCCAGACCACACACGGCACCAGGGCGAGCAGCGTCCAGCCGAGCGGTGCGGCCTCGTCCCAGCCACGGCCGTTGAGTGAACCGGTGATCCACACCTGTGCCTGATGGGCCACCAGGTAGTCGCCCTTGGTGATGAAGAGATGGACGACGGACCGCAGCGCGATGGCGACACCGATGCCGATGAGGACGAACCGTGCCGCGTGCAGTCCACCGCGCCAGGCGAAGAAGTAGACGAGCACAGCGGCGAGCACTCCGCCCGCGACCGAGAAGTACGGCAGCACACTGAACGAGCCGATACCGAACGTCAGAGCGCCGACGGTCACGGCGCTGGCCCCTTGGGAGACACCGATGATGTCGGGGCTGGCCAGCGGATTGCGGGCAACGGTCTGGATGAGTGCGCCTCCGACCCCGAAGGCGGCACCGACCATCAGCCCCAGAACCAGCCGGGGCAGCCGCAGCTCCCCCACCACGAAGTCGGCCGTCGACTCCCGCCCGGCCAGCACGTTCAGCACCTCGCCCGGCGCGACGAACTTCTCACCGAGGCAGAGGTACGCGACGCAGACAGCCGCAGTCAGCACGGCGAGAACGCACGAAACGACCGCGGCACGCCGGTGGACGAGGAAGGACGCGCGGCCACGTCGCACGAGCGCGTACCCGCCGGGGCGTACGGCCGCAGCCCGGCTCTCGATGAGCGAGGTCGTCATGCGCCCACCGCCTTGCGACGGACCATGGCGATCAGGAACGGCACACCGATCAGGGCGGTCATCACGCCTGCCGGCACCTCGCCCGGCGGAAAGACGATCCGGCCGATGACGTCCGACACGAGCAGCATGACCGGGCCGAGCAGGGCCGCCATCGGCAGCACCCATCGGTGATCGGTGCCGACGATGGCACGAGCGATATGCGGAACCGCCAAGCCGACGAAGGCGATCGGCCCGGCGGCCGACACTCCGACCCCGGTCAGCACGGTCGCGCCGATGCCACCCACGATCCGTACGGTCGCCACGTTCTGCCCGAGCCCCTTGGCAACGTCGTCGCCGAGCGCCAGGGCGTCGAGCCCCCGCGCCACCGAGAGCACCAGCACCGCGCCCACCACGAGGAACGGCCAGATCTGACCGGCCACTTCCGCACTGCGTCCGGCGACCGAGCCGACCTGCCAGAAGCGGAATTCGTCCAGGGTGGCGGCGTCCGTCGTCAACATGCCCTGGATGACGGAGATGAGCAGTGCGTTGATGGCGGCGCCGGCCAGCGCCAGCCTCAGGGGCGACGCACCGCCCCGCCCACTGGAAGCGACGGCGTAGACGGCCACCGACGCGACGCCGGCACCGACGAACGCGAACCACACATAGCCGGAGAGCGTGTGCACCCCTGCGAACGCGATCGCCAGCACGACACCTACCGCGGCACCCTGGCTGATGCCCAGCACACCCGGGTCGCCGATGGGGTTGCGGGTGACGCCCTGAATCACCGTGCCCGCGAGGGCCAGTCCCGCGCCGACCATCACGCCGACGACGGTACGGGGTACCCGAAGCGACCGTACGATCTCGGCGCCCTCGCTCGTACCGCCGTACAGCAAGGCGTCGAAGACCTCACCCGGGGCGATGTGGCGGGCTCCGACGGCAAGGCTGAGCAGCACCGCAAGCAGCAGCGCGACGACGGCCGCTGCCGTCCAGCCTATTCGGCGGCCGACGAGAGCGGCTCTTGGGCTGCTGAGGGTGGCGGCTGACATCGCATCCATTCCGACGTGACGGATCTCGTTGATCACGAACTTAGGCGAGCCTAAGTGTAGGCGTGGCGGGAACCACCGCGTAACGGACTGCGACGAATTGATGGAGAGCTCGACCACGGGAAGCCGCCCAGTGGCCTTGGGGGCCGCCCCACTTCACCGAGTTCACCGAGGCCGCAACGGGGCTGGCCATCACGCCCTCACCTGCCATAGATTAGGCAAGCCTAACCTTAGGAAGCCCGATGAGTTCTTCCGCTGCCCGCGCGACCGAGCTGACCCCGGCAGAGCGGATCCGTTCTGTACTGGCACGTGCGGGGTCACTGACCCTCGTCACAGAGGGACACCGATGCGACCTCGTCGGCCTGCACACCGTCGACGACAAAGGGCGCTTGACGCTGCGGCTGCCGACGGACAGCTCCCCGCCGTCACAGGCCCTGTACGCGCCGAGCGACACACCGACCACCTTCCTGGAATTCACCGACGTCGCCCCCACAGCGGTCCGTGACCGGGTACGCGCCAGGGTGTTCCTCTCGGGGTGGCTCACCCCAACCGGTCCGGCAGGGGCCGCGGGCAACAGCCACCGCGTCGACCTCGCACGCGCCACCCTCGAAACAGCGTCAGGCATCGCCGCTGTCAGCCTCGACGAGCTCGCGCTCGCCGCGGTGGATCCCTCGGCGGTCGCGGAAGCGGCACTGCTCACGCATCTGGCCGATGCCCACCAGGACGTGGTGGAGCGACTGACGCGGCTGGCCGACCCGCGAACGCTGCGCGGAGTTGTCCGCGTACAGCCCTTCTCCCTCGACCGCTACGCCATCACGCTGCGGTGCGAGTACGCCCACGGTCACAGCGACCTGCGTCTTCCGTTCCCGACGCCGTTGCGCGAAGCGGCCGAGCTCGGTGACCGGATCCAGGGACTTCTCTCCGCTGCGCGAACCTGCCGACACCGGCGCCACGCGTCCTCCCGCCCATGACACCCAACCCCGAGGGTGCAGAGCGGCTTCCTCACTTCGACAAGGACACCGACCGGCCGCGGAACCGTATGGCCCATGCCGGCGTTCCGGTGTTCCTGGAGGCGCTGCGAGACGGCGAGACGGTTGCGCGCTCAGCGGTTGAGGCAGGCATGTCCCCAGAAGCGGTGTACAGGCGTCGACGTCGGGATCAGGCATTCGCCGAGCTGATGAAGGACGCGCAGAAAGCGGGACTGCAGGCCCGCGCCCGCCGCAGGGAACGCAAGCGCGCCCCGTTCCGGTCCATGCGTTACAGGCTTGTCCAAGGGAACACGGACGAATTGTCGAACTCTCCGGGCGATACCGCGCCATCGGCAGCGTGATTGCACTGCCCGGCACCAGCCCGTTCGGAGCGCTGCAGGCGGCCGACGCCAACGGCATCATGCTCCCGGCAGGCTTGGTCACGTCCGCTGGAGTGGTGTATCGACGGCCACTCGGTGATCTCGTTTTGAGGCTATGCGGTGAGTTCGGTAGGCAGGGCGGTCTCGTCGGTTTCTGACTCGATCGGGTGGAGGCGGGCCTTGGCGAGGAGTTCGCGGCCCATGTAGCGGCGGGCCTCGGT
>NZ_JBSOPZ010000035.1:0-81198 GCF_053763515.1 Streptomyces mabaensis | reverse complement strand
TCGGGGATGAGCAGTTCGACCTTGGTGCGGCCGTCGGCGCGCTGCGCGGTCATGGTGTGGATCTGGCGCACGGTCTCGGCGTACAGCCAGGCGCCGCCGTCCTCCAGGTCGTCGCGGGCGACGCCGGTGATGGTGGCGTAGTTCAGGTCCATGGTGACGACGGACTCGCCGACCCGGCGCGGCTCGTCGCGGTCCAGGGCCTGCGGCTTGCCGGTGTCGATCTGGCAGAAGTCACAGCGCCGGGTGCACTGGTCACCGCCGATGAGGAAGGTGGCCTCGCGGTCCTCCCAGCATTCGTAGATGTTCGGACAGCCGGCCTCCTGGCACACGGTGTGCAGGCCCTCGCTCTTGACCAGGCTCTGCATCTTGGTGTACTCGGGACCCATCTTGGCCCGGGTCTTGATCCACTCGGGCTTGCGCTCGATGGGGGTCTGGCTGTTCCGGACCTCCAGACGCAGCATCTTGCGTCCGTCGGGTGCGACAGCGGACACGTCCAGCGCCCCTTTCTGCTAACGCGGCTAAGGCGGCATTGAATCTTCGGCGAACACCAGGGTACGCCCTTAATTTTCGAGGTCCTGGGCCCCGGGGGTCGCCCGGCGGCGGCCCAGGGGTCAGGCGTTCCGGGCCGCGGGTTCCACGTCCCGCGGCTGCAGGTCCGCGTTCTCCAGGACCTCCCGTACGTGCTTCTCGGCCACCGGAAGGACCTCGGCGATGGTGACCTCGCGGCCCAGCTCGTTCGAGAGCGACGTGACGCCCGCGTCGCGGATGCCGCAGGGCACGATCCGGTCGAACCAGGTGTTGTCCGGGTTCACGTTGAGCGCGAAGCCGTGCATCGTGACGCCCTTGGCGACCCGGATGCCGATGGCGGCGAGCTTGCGGTCCTCGCGGCGCTGGCCGGCATTGGACGGGGCGTACTCCGGCCCGTTCATCCGCGGGTCGAACTCCTCGTCCGCCAGCCGGGGGTCGAAGTCCAGGGAGAGGCCGCCGGACGAGAGGCGCTCCTCGACCGGGTCGCCCAGCACCCACACACCGCTGCGGCCCTCGACCCGGCTGGTCTCCACGCCGAAGTCCGCGGCCGTACGGATGAGGGCTTCCTCCAGGCGTCGTACGTGCGCGACCACGTCCACCGGCCGCGGCAACTTCATGATCGGGTAGCCCACCAGCTGGCCGGGGCCGTGCCAGGTGATCTTGCCGCCGCGGTCGACGTCGATGACCGGGGTGCCGTCCAGGGGGCGCTCGTTCTCCGCCGTGCGCCGCCCGGCCGTGTAGACCGGCGGGTGCTCCAGCAGCAGGCAGGTGTCCTCGATGTCGTCCGCGAACCGGGCGGCGTGCACCCGGCGCTGCTCATCCCAGGCTGCCTGGTACTCGACGGCTTCCGCGCCGAATCCCAGATGGACAAACCGCAGCTCAGTCACCGCAGCGCCTCCTTAGAACGTTCACCGTGCACTTATCCGCCCTTCGGCAACTGTACGGGCACGCCGTTCCCGTCAGTCCGCGGGCCAATCCTCACACGATCGGATGAATGTGGGACGAAGGTGGCGGTGAAGGCGGGGATGGCGGCTAAATTCGCGCCGATCAAGGGCTGCTCCACGGCCCGGAAGGCAGGAGACCGTACAGCTGATGACGGAACGACCTCCGCAGCGCACCCCCAACCGACAGCTCGCCGCGCTCATCGCCGAAGCGGGGTTCTCCAATGCGGGGCTCGCCCGCCGGGTCGACCAGCTCGGTCTCGAGCACGGCCTCGACCTGCGGTACGACAAGACGTCGGTGACCCGGTGGCTGCGCGGCCAGCAGCCGCGCGGAACCACGCCCGCCCTCATCGCCGAGGTCTTCACCCGCCGGCTCGGGCGGCGGCTCTCGGCGCAGGACCTCGGGCTGGACGCCTGTGCCCCCGTCTATGCGGGGCTGGAGTTCGCGGCCACCCCCGAGGAGGCCGTCGACATCGCCAGCGGGCTGTGGCGCAAGGACTCCGGCAGCCATGCGGAACTGCGCAAGATCGCCTTCACCCCGGCGGGGCTGGTGGTGCCCAGCCGGGACTGGCTGATCGGCCGCGCGGACGAGCGGGTGGGTCGCGGTGAGGCGCCGGTGAGCGGCCCGCTCGTCCCCGCGCAGGGGCGGCCGTCCGCCGTGCCCCCGGTCCCGGTCCCGCCGGCCGTGCCCCCCTCCGTCCCGCGTCAGCGGCAGATCGACCGCGGGCCCGGGCAGCGGGTGACCGGCGGCGACATCGCGGCGCTCCGCTCGGTCGGCGAACTCTTCCGCACGCTCGACCACGCGTACGGCGGCGGCCACGCCCGGCAGGCGCTGGTGCGCTATCTGGAGCACGAGGCGGAGCCGATGCTGCGCGGTACGTACGGGGAGACGACCGGGCGGCGGCTCTTCGCGGCCGCCGCCGATCTGACCCGGCTGGCCGGCTGGACGTCGTACGACATCGCCGCGCACGGCCTGGCCCAGCGGTACTTCGTCCAGGCGCTGCGGCTCGCGCAGGCCGCCGGGGACCGGGCGTACGGGTCGTACGTGCTGGTCACGATGAGCCGCCAGGCCGTCTATCTGGGCCACGGCCGGGAGGCGGTGCAGCTGGTCCGGGTCGCCCAGCAGGGTGTCGGTACGGGCGCCCCGCCGGTGGTGCAGGCGCTGCTGCACGCGGTGGAGGCGCGGGGGCACGCGGTGCTGGGGGAGGTGCGCGCGTGCACGGCGTCGCTCGTCCGGGCGGAACGGGCGCTGGAGGCCGCGCGGCCCGGCGACGACGTACCGCACTGGGCGCGCTTCTTCGACGAGGCGCAGCTCACGGACGAGTTCTGCCACGCGTACCGGGATCTGCAGCAGTACCGGGCGGCCGCGCAGTACGCGGAGCGCTCGCTGCAACTGCGCGGACCGGCGTTCGCGCGCAGCCGGCTCTTCTGCCGGGTGGTGCTGGCGACGGCCCGCCTGGGGCTGGGGGAGCTGGACCAGGCGTGTGCGCTGGGCGCGGAGGCGGCGCAGCAGTCGACGGAGATGCGGTCGGTGCGGGCGGTGGAGTACGTCCGGGACTTCGAGCGCCGCCTCGAGCCGCACCGCGACGCGGCGGCGGTCCGGGGCTATCGCGATCGGGTGGCGCTGATGGGCTGACCCGGCCGGTGCCGGGTTGGTGGGGTGTGCCCGCCTGTGGTGGGCGGGGGTCTCCCACCCGCCCGCCCGTTCGGGTACGGCGAGGGGTGCGGCCCTCCTGTGGGTGGCTGAGCGCCGCTGGCGGCTGCGGGCGGCCTGGGCGTTGGTAACGCGAAGGGGTGCGGGGTGGTGGGTTGTGCCCGCCTGTGGCGGGCGGGGGTCTCCCACCCGCCCGCCCGTTCGGGTACGGCGAGGGGTGCGGCCCTCCCGCCCGTTCGGGTAACGCGGGGGCATGGCCCGCTCGCGGGTGCGGCCCTTCTGTGGGTGGCTGAGCGCCGCTGGCGGGTGCGGGTCCGCCTGGGCGTTCGAGCGGCGCGGAGGGTGCGGCCCGCTCGCGGGCTGGGGGCCGCCTGGCCGTTTGGGTAACGCGGGGGGCGTTCCGTTCGCTGGCGCGGGGTCCTGGGTGCCGCGCAGCGGGAGCTTCTGGGGGCCGGGGGCTTGCCCCCCGGTTTCGGGGAGGGGCGGGGTTGGGGAACGCACTGGCCTCCCGCCCCGCCCCCCGCTTACGCCGCCGTTGGCAGGGGCGTTGCGTACTCCGGGCGGATGCCCAGGTCTCCCAGGAGCGATTGAGCGGCGCGGCGGGCCGAGAAGAGGGCCCCCTGCACCGTGCTCGTGTCCCGGTGGTCGCCGCAGACGTACAGGCCGGCCAGCACCCGCACCGGGCGGCGCAGGTCGTGCGCCGGCGGCATGGCCGGGACGGCCTCCGGGGTGTGGTGGATGGCCAGGAGTTCCCAGCCGGACGTCCCGGTGCCGTAGAGGGCGGCCAGATGCGCGCGGACCGCCCGGTCCAGGTCCCCGCCCGCCGGCGGAGCGCCGAGCACGGTGGACGAGATCAGCGCCTGGCCGCGCGGGGCCCGCGTCGGGTCGACCTCGCTCATGACGGCCGTGTGCGCCACCGGCCCGCGCCGGTCCGCGTCCAGCAGCAGCGCGGGCTCGGCCAGCGGCGGCACGGGTGCCGCGTGGTGGAGCACGGTCACCGGGTGGAAGCTGGGCACCCGCAGCCCCGGCAGCAGCTCGGCCGAGGCCCGCGCCCCGGTCGCCAGCAGCACGGAACGGCAGCTGAACTCGCCGTGGTCCTCGGTGACGACCGAGCTGATCGACACCGACCGGACCCGCACCCCCGTACGTACCGTCCCTGGCGGAAGCGTGGCCGCCAGCCGCTCCGGCAGGGCCGCCGCGCCCCCCTCCGGCACACAGAGCCGGCCGCGCGCGAACCCGCGCAGCGCGAGGTCGGCGCACCGGCTGGAGGTGGTGAGTTCCGGATCGCAGAGCAGGGCGGAGAGCAGCGGCCGCAGAAAGCCGTTCACCGTGCGCTGCGGCAGCCCGCGGCCGGCGAGCGCTTCGAGCGCGGGCCGTTCGGGGCGGGCCAGCAGCCGCTCGGTGGGCATCGCGGCGATCCGGCCGAGTGCCGAAGCGAGCCGCGCCTGGTCGAGCGCACCACCCAAGGGCGCGCGGGGAGCGCTCGCGAGGGCGCGCGCCGCAGTGAGTGCGCCGCCCCGCGCGCTCCCCGCCACCCCGGCCCGGAGGTGGCGGCCCTCGCTGTGCACCAGGACCCCGGGAGAGAACGGCCGCAGGGCCGGCCCGTTCAGCCCCGGTGTGCGTCGAAGTTCCGGATACGAGGTGTTGAGCAGCCGGCCGATCCGGTCGAGCCGGAACCCGTCGATCCGCTCGGTGGCCATACGGCCGCCCGGGCGGGCGGCGGCCTCCAGGACGGTGACGGTGAGTCCGGCGTTCACGAGCTGATGTGCCGCCGACAGTCCTGCGACTCCGGCTCCCACAATGACGACGTCCGCGTGGTGTGCGCTGCTGAGCACGTGCCCCTCCCCGAGGTCGGCGCGGCTGGTGGGGTCGTCCTTCCCCCAACAGGCCCCGGGAATACCCGAGTCCGGACGAGAGTAGAAGTGGTTCCTGTCGTACACAGTCGCGCACTGACCGGGCATGGGCGCACGGCGGTCGCACACCGGACTGGAATCGGTCAGTTGTGGTCAGTGGCTGTCGGCGGGCGTCATGAGCGGCGCGGCGGCGGTGCCCGGCCGCGGCCCGGCGCCCGCCCCCGCCGCGCTCAGCGCAGCGCCGCCCGCACCGCTTCCTCGATCCCCGGGAAGGCGAAGGAGAACCCGGACTCCAGCAGCCGCGTGGGCAGCACACGCTGGCTGCCCAGCACGTCCTTGGCGAAATCGCCGAGCACGACACGGAGCGCGGGCTCGGGCACGGCGAACAGCGTGGGCCGCCGCAGCACCCGCCCCATCGCCCGCGTCACCTCCCGGTTCGTGAGCGGCTGCGGCCCGGTCAGGTTCACCGGCCCGGCCAGCGACTCGGTGTCGATGATGTGGCGCAGGGCCGCGATCTCGTCGTGCATGGAGATGTAGCTCCAGTACTGGCGGCCGTTGCCGAGCCGCCCGCCGAGCCCCGCCCTGAACAACGGGAAGAGCGGCCCCCACGCCCCGCCGCCACGCGCCACGACCAGGCCGGTGCGGGCGAAGACCGTGCGTACGCCGGCCTCCTCGGCCGGCGCCGCGGCCGCTTCCCACTCCACGCAGACGTCGGCCATGAAGCCGTCCCCGGGCGGCGCGTCCTCGTCCACCGCGCGGTCCCCGGTGTCGCCGTAGTACCCGATGGCCGAGCCGCTGACCAGCACCTTCGGCGGAACGTCCAGTGAGGCGAGCGCCTCGGCCAGCGCGGCGGTCCCGAGCACCCGGCTGTCCCGGATCTCCCGCTTGTACTCCTCGGTCCACCGGCGATCGCCCACCCCGGCCCCGGCCAGGTGCACCACCGCCTCGCAGCCCACCAGGCCGTGCGCGTCGACGTACTGGCGGTGGGGGTCCCACTCGACCTCGTCCGGTGCCGCTGCCGTGCGCCGCACCAGCCGCACCACGTCATGGCTGTCCGCGCGTAGTGAGCGTACGAGTTCCTTGCCGATGAGGCCGGTCGAGCCGGTGACTGCGATGCGCATGGACCCCATCCTGCCCCGGCCCGGTGCCCGCATGGCACAGTGGCCGCCATGTCCGAGCCGCAGTCGCACATACGCCTCGCCCGCACCGCCGACGCGGACGCGCTCGCCGCACTCGACCGGGCCACCTGGTCCCCACTGCACTCGGTGCAGCCGAAGCCGGAGCCGCCGTACGCCCCGTTCTTCGACGACCGGCACCTGCCCGTCGATTACCTGGTGGCCGATTTCGACGGACTCGACGGACTCGAAGGACTCGACGGGCTCGACCGGCTCGACGGCGGCGATGACCGCGACGGGCCCGTCGCGGGCTACATCCGGCTGGCCCCGCCCACCCCGCTCGCCTCCAACGGGCACGTACTCCAGGTCCAGGGCCTCGCCGTCGCCGACTCGGCGCTCGGCCGCGGCCTGGGCCGGTCCCTGCTGCGGGCCGCCTGCGCCGAGGCCCGCCGTCGCGGCGCGAGCCGGATCACCCTGAGGGTCCTCGGCCACAACACCCCGGCCCGCCGGCTGTACGAGTCCGAGGGCTTCGTGGTGGAGGGCGTGCTGCCGGGGGAGTTCCTCCTCGACGGCCACTACGTGGACGACATCCTGATGGGCCGCGGCCTCACCGCATAAGTCACCGCCATCGCCGGCGCTCCGTCCGCGGCGTGCCGCTCGGGGTGCGGCGCCGACGGGTGCGTACAACGCTGAAGGGGTGGACCGCAGGGACAAAGCTGACGAGGAACCCGGCTGGCTGCGCGGTGCTCCGCCACCGCGCTGGCTCCGCGTGCTGCCCGTCGTCCTGCTGATCGGGCTCTCGGCGGCTCGGATCGCCACGCCCCGGACCGTGGAACTGGGGTACTTCCTCGCCGCGCTCCCGCCGGTGGCCGCGTTCGCGTACGCGGCGGCGGGTACGGCCCTCTTCGGTGCCGTCACGCTCACGCTGCTGGCCGTGCCGGCGATCGAGATCGGCCGCGCCGGCAGTGGCGACCTGGTCACCGTCGTCTTCGTGGCGCTGCTCAGCGTGGTCATCTCGTGGGTACGGCGGCGCCGTGACGCGCAGTTGGTGAGCGTGCGGACCATGTCGGAGGCAGCCCAGCTGGCGGTGCTGCCGCCGCTGCCCGAGCAGGTCGGCCCGGTGCGCTGCGCCGGGCTCTACCGGGCCGCCCAGCGCGGCACGCTCGTCGGCGGCGACCTCTTCGACGTACGCGAGGGCCCGTACGGCGTGCGGGCGCTGGTCGGTGACGTCCAGGGGCACGGGCTGGCGGCGGTCGGTACGGTCGCCGCGCTGCTCGGCGCGTTCCGCGAAGCCGTACTGGACGACCCGGGGCTCGGCGCGGTCGCGGCGCGGCTGGACCGCAGGCTGGTGGCCGACTCGGCGGGTGTCGATCATGCCGAACTCTTCGCCACCGCCGCCCTGCTGGAGTTCCCGCCGGACGGGTCGGTGGTACGGGTCGTCTCCTGCGGGCACCCGCCACCGCTGCTGCTCCGCGGCTCCTCCGCGACGGAGCTGCACGCGGAACCTGGCCCGCCGCTGGGGCTGGGGCTGGCCGGCCTGGCAGCGCCGAAGGCGGCGACCGTGGGGCTGCAGCCGGGGGACAGGGTGCTGGTGCACACGGACGGGGTGACGGAGGCCAGGGACGCCGCCGGCACGTTCTATCCGCTCGCGGAACGGCTGCCGGCCCTGTCCGCCGAGTACGAGACGGACCCGGCCGCGCTGGCGAGCGCGGTCTGGCGGGACGTGTCCCGGTTCGCGGGCGGTGTGGCGGGCGGGGTGGCCGATGACGTGGCGCTGCTGGTGCTGTCCCCGGGGGCCGCGTCGCGGACCGCAGCCGACCGCAGCCCTGGAGCACCGGTCGCCGGCCCCTGAATGACTGTCTGCCCCTGAGTGACCGTCGGCGCCTCAGTGACCGCCCGGGCCGTCGAGCAGACTCAGTCCGCCCGTCAGCGCGTGCAGGCACCGCACCGAGAGTTCGGACGGCGAGCCGGGGCCCGTCGTGGGCGCGTCCGTCGGTGCCCAGGCCTCCAGGGCGATCCGGATGGCGTCGGTGGCGGCGGCCGCGACCAGCCGTACTTCCAGCGGGTCCGCGTCCGGGCCGGCCAGCCGGGCGATCACCGGCACCAGGCGCTCCTCGGACTCCTGGTTCACCCGGTACCAGACCGCGCGCAGTGCCGGGTCCTGCGCCGCCGCGCGCAGCAGCCCGCGGGTCCAGGTGAGCCCCTCGTCCGTCTCTCCCGCCGGTACGGACAGTGCCTCGGTCATCGCCCGCTCCAGTGCCCCGGCGAGCGGCGCGCCGGGTTCCTCCGCCTCCAGCAGGGCTCGCCAGCTGTCCCCACCGCCCGTGAGGAGCGGGGCGACCGCGTCCTGCTTGTTGCGGAAGTAGCGGTAGAAGGTGCGCAGGGCGACACCGGCCCGCCGCGCGATGTCCTCGGCGGTGGTGCCGTCGGGTCCTCGCTCGGCGAAGAGCGCGGCGGCGGCCCGCGCGATCTCGAGCTGGGTCGCGGCCTTGCGGCGTTCGGTCAGCGAGAGCTGGGTGGTCACCTCCGCAGCGTACGCCCGTGAGTCCAGCGGCAGCATGGATTGCCACTCTGTCAAAACGTGCCAGCAAGGCGTACCGTGTCCGCACAGCGATCGTCCGGACACAGGAGAAGACCCATGAACCGCTACGCAGGCCGCCGTGTTCTCATCACCGGCGCCGGCTCGGGCATCGGCCAGGCCACCGTGCACCGCATCCTCGCCGAGGGCGGCCGTGTCGTGGCCGCGGACGTCAACGAGGCCGGCCTGAAGGCGACCGCCGAGCAGGCCGCGGCAGACGGCATGGCGGGCGGCACTGCGGGCGGCACGGCGGACCGCCTCACCACCGTCGTGCTCGACATATCCGACGAGGCGGCGGTACGGGCCGGCGTGGCCGGGGCCGTGGAGACGCTCGGCGGCCTGGACGTGCTGGTCAACGCGGCCGGCATCCTGCGCTCCGAGCACACCCACCGCACGACGCTGGACTTCTGGAACCAGATCATCTCGGTCAACCTGACCGGCACGTTCCTGATGATCCGGGAGTCGGTCCCGGCGCTGCTGGCGGGCGACCAGCCGGTCATCGTCAACTTCAGCTCGACCTCCGCGACCTTCGCGCACCCGTACATGTCGGCGTACGCGGCGAGCAAGGGCGGCATCCAGTCCATGACGCACGCCATCGCCTCCGAGTACAGCAAGCAGGGCCTGCGTGCCGTCTGCGTCGCGCCCGGTTCCATCGCCAGCGACATGACCAGCGGCAAGGGGCCGGGCCTGCCCGAGGACACCGACTGGAGCCTGTTCGCCAAGCTCGCCCCGGCGATCGGCGCGGGGTTCGCCGGCCCCGAGACCGTGGCCGGGGTGGTCGCGATGCTCGGGTCGCAGGACGGCGCGTTCATCACCGGCACCGAAGTCCGGATCGACGGCGGCACGCACTTCTGACCGCCGCGGGCGTATCGCGGGCGTATGTACGGCGGGCGCGTTTACGGCCTGAACCGGTCCCACAGCTGGGGGAACCGCTCCGCCAGAACCGCTTCGTTCTCGAAGTCGATCGCCGTGCCCTCCGGCTCGGCGGTCTGCCCCGGGATCCCCAGATCGGGTGCCACCACCCCGGTGAGCTGCTCGTACGCCTCGTCCGCCGCGTAACCGAGCTCCTCACCGTCCCCGTCGACCTCCTCGTCGAACTCGTCGAGGAGGTCGGCGAGGCTGTCCGGATCGTGCACCGCGCCCTCGAAGACCTCCCGGCCCTGCCCGATGAGCCAGCAGCGGAAGTAGTCGAAGGCGTCGTCGCTGGCTCCGTCGAGCAGCACCCAGGCCGCTCCCCACAGGTCCCAGCGGTACGCGCGATTGTAGCGCGCCTCGAAGTGCCGGGCGAAGTCCAGCACGGAATCGGGATCGAGCTGGAGCAGGCGCTCGACCAACAGGTCGGCCTGTTCCTCGGGGTCGCCCTCGGCGGCCTCCCGGGTGCCGTCGACGATCTCCCAGAACTCCGTCTCGTCCATCATCACGGGTCAAGCATCGTGGTTGGCGGGGGGTGACGCCACCTCATGACGCTCCGTGTAATGCGGACAGAGGATGTCGGCTTTACGTGCGAACGTCGGTGGAGACACAGTCGCCGCACGCCGGGAGGACAGCCATGGGACCCACACCGCTGAACGGAAAGATCGCACTGGTGGCCGGAGCCACCCGCGGAGCCGGCCGGGCGATCGCCGTCCAGCTCGGCGCGGCGGGCGCGACGGTGTACGCGACCGGGCGCACCACCAGGGAGAAGGTCAGCGAGATGGGCCGCCCGACGGAGACGATCGAGGAGACGGCGGAACTGGTCACCGCGGCGGGCGGACAGGGCATCGCGGTGCCCGCCGACCATCTCGACCGCGAGCAGGTACGGGACGTCGTCGCGCGGATCGAACGCGAGCACGGGCGGCTCGACATCCTGGTGAACAACCTCTGGGGCGGCAACCAACTCCTCGACTTCAGCACGAAGATGTGGGACGTCGACCTCGACCGGGGCCTGCGGATGCTGGAGCTCGGCGTGAAGAGCCACATCATCACCAGCAGCATCGCGCTGCCGTTGCTGGTACGGAACCCGGGCGGGCTGGTCGTCGAGGTCACCGACGGCACGGCGGAGTCCAACCGGGGCTTCCGCGAGAACTTCTACTACGACCTCGCCAAGAACGGCCCGATCCGGATGGCCTTCATCCTCGGCGAGGAACTGGGGAGCGAGGGCTGCACGGCGGTCTCGGTCACCCCCGGCTTCATCCGGTCCGAGGAGATGCTGGACTTCTTCGGCGTCACCGAGGAGACCTGGCGCGACGGGGTCAAGAAGGACCGGCACTTCGCGATCTCGGAGTCCCCCGTCTTCGTCGGCCGCGCGGTCGCGGCGGTCGCCACGGACCCGGACCGGGCGCGCTGGAACGGACAGTCGCTGTCGAGCGGCCAGTTGGCGAAGGTGTACGGATTCACCGACGCGGACGGCAGCCGGCCGGACGCGTGGACGTACATCGCGGAGGTGGCAACGGGCGGAGCGGACCGCTCGGCGGAGGAGTACCGGTAGCCGCGACAGCGCGACCGGTCAAGTCCCGAAATCCCCTGGCACGCGATCCAGGGGCGTGACGCGATGCGATGGGCCGGGCTTCATGGAGACACGGGTCCGCGCAGAGCAGGTGGCCCGCCGCATCGCCCGGAGCAGCCCTGGCGGTGCGGACTCACGGGACTCCTTCGACTGGAAGTGGGCTTTCATGTCTCACCCTTCCTCGACGCAGCGCCTGCAGGTCGCGGGCTACCGGGTGGAACGCGAGATCGGCCGTGGCGGCATGGCGGTTGTCTACTGTGCGAAGGACCTGCGCCTGGACCGTACGGTCGCGCTCAAACTGCTGGCTCCCGAGTGGGCCCGGAACGACACCTTCCGTCGCCGGTTCACCCACGAGTCACGGGTGGCCGCTGCGATCGACCATCCGCACATCGTGCCGATCTTCGAGGCCGGAGAGATCGACGGCGTGCTGTACATCGCGATGCGTTACGTCTCCGGGCTGGACCTGGGGGCGCTGCTCGACCGGGACGGGCCGCTGCCCGTGGCGACCGCGATCCGTATCGCCGCCCAGGTGGCGTCGGCCCTGGACGCGGCCCATGACCACGACCTGGTCCACCGGGACGTCAAGCCCGGCAACATCCTGGTCGCCAAGGGCACCGACAGCGACCACCCCGAGCACGCCTATCTCACCGACTTCGGGCTGACGAAGAAGTCGCTGTCGCTCACCGGGTTCACCACCGCGGGCGAGTTCGTCGGCACGTTCGACTATGTTGCGCCGGAACGGATCTCCGGCCGGCCGGTGGACGGCAGGTGTGACCTCTACAGCCTGGCCTGCGTCGTCTTCGAAATCCTCAGCGGCCGGCCGCCCCTTGAGCGCGACGAGGACATGGCGCTGCTGTGGGCGCACCAGTACGAGCAGCCGCCCGCCCTGTCCGAGAAGCGGCCCGGGGTCGCGCCTGCCATGGACGGGGTCCTGGCCAAGGCGCTGGCGAAGGTGGCCGAGGACCGGTACGGCTCCTGCCTGGAGTTCGTGGCGGCGCTGCGTGCCGCGGCGAACGGCGACGGCGGCCAGGGCGGTCATCCGCCGGCGCAGGCGGACTCCCGGCTCGTCGCGCCACTGGGCCACCCCGGCCCGCCCCCGGCCCCACCGGCCTGGGCCGGACCGGTCTTCCGCAGCCCGCCCAGTTCCGTGAGGCCGTCTCTGCCGGATCAGCGTGCGGACAGGTCCTGGCCAGGCTGCTGGTAGAGCGCCGCCGTGCGGGCCGCCGCGTTCGCGAACCGGGCGCGCAGCCCCGCCGGCTCCAGGACCTCCGCCTCCGGGCCGAGGCTCAGCAGCTGCGAGAACGCCACCACCTCCGACTCGACCGGCAGCGTCAGCGTCAGCCGGCCCTGTGCGTCGGGCGGGCCCGCCGCGGCCAGTGCCTCGTACGCGGCGGCGCGGTCCGTGACGTACGGCAGGACCCGTGCGCCCGCCTCCGTGAGCCGGAGCACCACCTCCGTACGCAGGATCGAGCGGGCGAACTGGGCCGCCCGCGCCGCCCAGAACTCCGGGAGGTCGAACCCCTCCTCCCGGACGAACCGCTCCTCGCCCACCGACACCGCGGTGAACCGGTCCATCCGGTACACCCGGAACTCCTCGCCCGCCCGCGCGCAGACGTACCAGACCCCCGCCTTCAGCACGAGTCCGTACGGAGCCAGCTCCCGCTCCACATCGGCGTCCCGGCGGCGGTAGCGCGCGGTCACCAGCCGGTCGTCCCAGACCGCCTCCGCGATCGCGGGCAGCAGGGCCGGGGTCTCGGGCTCCTGGTACCAGCCGGGCGCGTCCAGGTGGAACCGCTGCGCCGCCGACTCCGAGGCGCCCCGCAGCGACGGCAGCAGCGCCGCCGACACCTTCAGCCGGGCCGCCGAGGCGGCGTCCGCCAGCCCCATGTCCCGCAGTGCACCCGGCAGCCCGGACAGGAACAGTGCCTCGGCCTCGCTGCGCCCGAGCCCGGTCAGCCGGGTCCGGTACCCGCCGACGAGCCGGTATCCGCCGACCCGCCCCCGGTCCGCGTACACCGGTACCCCGGCCTCGGACAGCGCGAGCGCGTCCCGGGTGATGGTGCGCTCGGACACCTCCAGCTCCTGGGCCAGCTCGGCGGCCGTCATCGGGCGGCCCTGGAGGAGCAGCACCATCTTGATCAGGCGGGCAGCACGCATGCCGGCCATTCTGCCGGTGCCCCGCGGCCGGTCAAGGAGCGGCAGAGGCCCCCCGCTGTGCGACGGGGGGCCTCTGCCTGCGGGACGACGGTACGGTCAGAGCCCGTACCGCTCCCGGGCTTCCTTCACGGCCGAGGCCGGGACCTCGCCGCGACGGGCGAGCTGCGCCAGCGCCGCGACCGTGATCGACTGCGCGTCGACACCGAAGTGACGGCGGGCGGCGTCACGCGTGTCCGACAGACCGAAGCCGTCCGTGCCGAGCGAGGAGTAGTCCTGCTCGACCCACTGGCTGATCTGGTCCGGCACCTGCCGCATCCAGTCGCTGACCGCGAGCACCGGGCCGGGCGCGTCCTCCAGCACCCGCGTGACGTACGGAGTCCGCTGCTCCCCCCGGAGCAGGGCCTCGTCGCACTCCAGCGCGTCGCGGCGCAGCTCGCCCCAGGACGTCGCGGACCAGACGTCGGCCGCGACCCCCCAGTCGGCGGCCAGCAGGTCCTGCGCCTCCAGGGCCCAGTGGATCGCCGTACCGGAGGCCAGGAGCTGGAGCCGCGGGGCGTCCGCGGCGGGCGCGACCGCCTCCTTGAAGCGGTAGAGACCGCGGACGATGCCCTCCTCGACACCCTCCGGCATCGCGGGCTGCGGCTTCGGCTCGTTGTAGACCGTCAGGTAGTAGAAGACGTTCTCGGCTTCGGGGCCGTACATCCGGCGCAGACCGTCCTTGACGATCACCGCGATCTCGTACGCGAAGGCCGGGTCGTAGTTCAGCGACGCCGGGTTCGTGGACGCGATCAGGTGCGAATGGCCGTCCGCGTGCTGGAGGCCCTCACCGGTCAGGGTCGTACGGCCGGCGGTCGCACCGACGATGAAGCCCTTGCCGAGCTGGTCGGCCAGCTGCCACATCTGGTCGGCCGTGCGCTGCCAGCCGAACATCGAGTAGAAGATGTAGAAGGGGATCATCGTCTCGCCGTGCGTCGCGTAGGACGTCGCGGCGGCGATGAAGTCGGCCATCGCGCCGGCCTCGGTGATCCCCTCGTTGAGGATCTGGCCGTCCTTGGCCTCCTTGTAGTACATCAGCTGGTCGCGGTCGACCGGCTCGTACGTCTGGCCCAGCGGCGAGTAGATGCCGGCCGACGGGAACAGCGACTCCATACCGAAGGTGCGCGCCTCGTCGGGGACGATCGGCACCCAGCGCTTTCCGGTCTCCTTGTCCCGCATCAGGTCCTTGGCGAGGCGGACGAAGGCCATCGTGGTGGCCATCTCCTGCTTGCCGGACCCCTTGTACAGGGCCTTGAAGGCGCGCTCCTCGGGGTCGGGCAGTGCAACCGCGTGCACCCGGCGGGACGGGGCCGGGCCGCCGAGGGCCGCGCGGCGCTCCTGGAGGTAGCGGACCTCGGGGGAGTTCTCGCCCGGGTGGCCGTACGGCACCAGGTCCTCGTCCAGCCGCGCGTCCGGGATCGGCAGGTCGAGCAGGTCGCGCATCGCGCGGAACTCCTTGCCCGACAGCTTCTTCATCTGGTGGTTGGCGTTCTTGGACTCGAAGCCGGGGCCGAGCGTGTAGCCCTTCACCGTCTGGGCGAGGATCACGGTCGGCGCGCCCTTGAACCCGACGGCGGCGCGGTACGCGGCGTACACCTTGCGGGGCTCGTGGCCGCCGCGCGAGGTGTGGAAGCACTCGGCGATCTTCGCGTCGGAGAGCACGCCCGCCAGCTGCACGAGTGCCGGGTCGGCGCCGAAGAAGTGCTCGCGGATGTACGCGACGTCGCGGGTGGCGTACGTCTGGAACTGCGCGTCCGGCACCTCCCGCAGGCGGCGCACCAGCGCGCCCGAGGTGTCGAGCTGGAACAGCTCGTCCCAGGCCGAGCCCCACAGCGACTTGACGACGTTCCAGCCGGCGCCGCGGAACTGGGCCTCCAGCTCCTGCACGATCTTGAAGTTGGCGCGCACCGGCCCGTCGAGGCGCTGCAGGTTGCAGTTGATGACGAAGGTCAGGTTGTCGAGCTGCTCACGCGCCGCGAGGGCGAGGGCGGCGGTCGACTCGGGCTCGTCCATCTCGCCGTCGCCGAGGAAGGCCCAGACGTGCGAGTGGGCGGTGTCCTTGATGCCGCGGTTGTGCAGGTAGCGGTTGAAGCGTGCCTGGTAGATCGCGGAGAGCGGGCCGAGGCCCATGGAGACGGTGGGGAACTCCCACAGCCAGGGCAGCCGGCGCGGGTGCGGGTAGGAGGGCAGGCCGTTGCCGCCGGACTCCTGCCGGAAGAGGTCGAGCTGCTGCTCGCTGATGCGCCCGTCCAGGAAGGCGCGGGCGTAGATGCCGGGGGAGGCGTGGCCCTGGATGTAGAGCTGGTCGCCCGAGCCGGGAGCCTCGTGCGAGTCCTTGCCGCGGAAGAAGTGCTGGAAGCCGGTCTCGTACAGCCAGGCCGCGGAGGCGAAGGTGGCGATGTGGCCGCCGACGCCGAAGCGGGAGCCGCGGGTGACCATGGCGGCCGCGTTCCAGCGGTTCCAGGCGGTGATGCGGCGCTCCATCTCCTCGTCACCGGGGAACTCGGGCTCCGCGGCGGTGGGGATGGTGTTGACGTAGTCCGTCTCCAGCAGCTTGGGCAGGGCGAGGCCCGCGCCTTCCCCGTGCTGGAGCGTGCGGCGCATCAGGTACGAGGCGCGGTGCGGGCCGGCGGCCTTGGCGACGGCGTCGAGGGAGGCCGCCCATTCGGCGGTCTCCTCGGTGTCACGGTCCGGGAGCTGGTCGAGCTCACTCGGAAGCTTTCCTACGAGGTCGGTCATGGTGCGCCGCCTTCCGGACTGGGAGGGGGTGGAGAAGAGAGCCTTGTCTGGCAGGACAGGGCGAGGGCAGGTAAGCCCGTCGAAGACTGTAAGCAACTGATCGATGATCGATCAAAGGGTTGAGAGGAAAAACTTCTCCGTACACCGAAATTGGCATTCCGTGCCGCGAAACAGGGCACGGGGTGCCGCTGCGTGAATCGTCACAAGATGGGACAACTCAGGCGCGCGGTGCACATCCGAGCACGTGGTTCTTCACCAGCGCGCCGATCTGCGGATCACGCCGCCGGAAGGCGTCGACGAGCGCCTCGTGCTCCTCCGCGTACGACTGCTGGACGGTTCCGAGCCAGCGGATGGAGAGCGCGGTGAAGACTTCGATGCCCAGGCTCTCCCAGGTGTGCAGCAGGACGCTGTTCCCGGCCGCTCGCACCAGCTCCCGGTGGAAGCCGACCGTGTGCAGCACCTGGGCCGTCCCGTCGGCCTTCCGGTCGGCCTCGTGCAGGGCCGCGACATGCGGTTCGAGCATCGAGACGTCCTCGGCGAGCCGGGGCGCGGCCAGCTCCGCCGCGATCTGCTCCAGACCGGCCCGCACCGGATAGATCTCCTCCAGGTCGGCCGCGGACAGGTTCCGTACGCGTACGCCCTTGTTGGGCGCCGACTCGATCAGCCGCAGGCTCTCCAGCTCACGCAGCGCCTCCCGTACGGGCGTCTGGCTCACCTGGAGCTCCACCGCGATCCGCCGCTCCACGATCCGCTCGCCCGGCTTCCAGCGCCCGCTCACGATCCCCTCCACGATGTGCTCGCGGATCTGCTCGCGCAGCGAGTGGACGACGGGCGGGGTCATGGAGCACTCCTCGGGTCAGCGACGTGGCCATTATCGCGGTACCGGCAGGACGCCAGAACGCGGCGCCCCCCGGCCGGAGATCCGGCCGGGGGACGCCGCGCTGGTGCCGCTGTGCCTACGCACTTCCTACGGGCTTCAGAGGCCGAGCTCGACCTCGAACTCGCCGGCCTCCAGGATCGCCTTGACGGCCGTCAGGTAGCGGGCGGCGTCCGCGCCGTCCACCAGACGGTGGTCGTAGGAGAGTGCCAGGTAGGTCATGTCGCGCACGGCGATGGTCTCGCCGAGCTCCGGGTGGTTGATGACCACCGGGCGCTTGACGGTGGCGCCGATGCCCAGGATCGCGACCTGGTTCGGCGGCACGATGACCGTGTCGAACAGCGCACCGCGCGAACCGGTGTTGCTGATCGTGAAGGTCGCACCGGACAGCTCGTCCGGAGTGATCTTGTTGCCGCGGACCTTGCTCGCCAGCTCCGCGGTCTTCTTCGAGATGCCGGCGAGGTTGAGGTCGCCCGCACTCTTGATGACCGGGGTCATCAGACCCTTCTCGGAGTCCACCGCGATACCGATGTTCTCGGTGTCGAAGTAGGTGATGGTGCCCTCGTCCTCGTTGATCCGGGCGTTGACGACCGGGTAGGCCTTCAGCGCCTGGGCCGCCGCCTTGACGAAGAACGGCATCGGGGAGAGCTTGACACCCTCGCGCGCGGCGAAGGCGTCCTTGGCGCGGCCGCGCAGACGCATCAGCTTGGTGATGTCCACCTCGACCACGGAGGTCAGCTGGGCCTGCGTGTGCAGCGCCTTCATCATGTTGTCGCCGATGACCTTGCGCATGCGGGTCATCTTGACGGTCTGGCCGCGCAGCGGGGACGCCTCCAGGGCCGGGGCCTTGGCCGCAGCGGCCGGGGCAGCGGCGGCGGGAGCCGGGGCGGCGGCCTTGGCGGCCTCCGCGGCGGCGATGACGTCCTGCTTGCGGATACGGCCACCCACGCCGGTGCCCTTGACCGAGGCCAGGCTGACGCCGCTCTCGGCGGCGAGCTTGCGGACCAGCGGCGTGACGTACGCACCGTCGTCACCGGCGGTCGCGGCCGGAGCCGGGGCAGCCGGAGCGGCGGGCGTGGCCTGGGCCGGAACGGGCGCCGGAGCCGGGGCGGGTGCGGGTGCCGGGGCGGGCGCGGCCGGAGCCGGCGCGGGGGCCGGAGCGGCAGCCTGCGGCGCCGGGGCAGCGGCCGGAGCCTCCTGCTTCGGGGCCTCCTGCTTCGGAGCCTCGGCCGCGGGAGCCGGGGCGGCAGGCGCGGGAGCGGCGGCCGGGGCGGAACCCGGAGCACCGATCACGGCGAGCTTGGCGCCGACCTCGGCGGTCTCGTCCTCGGCGACCACGATCTCCAGCAGCACACCGGAAGCCGGGGCCGGGATCTCGGTGTCGACCTTGTCGGTCGACACCTCGAGCAGCGGCTCGTCGGCCTCGACCGACTCGCCGACCTCCTTGAGCCAGCGGGTGACGGTGCCCTCGGTCACGCTCTCACCGAGCGCGGGAAGGACGACGTCAGTGCCCTCGGCGGCGCCGCCGGCCTGAGCCGGGGCGGCGGCGGGGGCGGGTGCCTCTTCAGCGGCCGGCTTCTCGGCGGCCGGAGCCTCGGCAGCCGGGGCCTCGGCGGCGGGCGCCTCGGCCTCGGCAGCGGCCGGAGCGGGGGCGGCGGCCTCGCCGCCGGTGCCGTCGTCGATGAGTGCCAGCTCGGCGCCGACCTCAACGGTCTCGTCCTCGGCGACCTTGATGGACGCGAGGATGCCCGCGGCGGGGGCCGGGATCTCGGTGTCGACCTTGTCGGTCGACACCTCGAGCAGCGGCTCGTCGGCCTCGACGCGCTCGCCCTCGGCCTTCAGCCAGCGGGTGACAGTGCCCTCGGTGACGCTCTCGCCGAGCGCCGGAAGGGTTACGGAAACCGCCATGGTTTCAGTTGCTCCTTACGAATGTGCGGAAGTGGTCGTCGCGCCCGGGGACTACTAGTCGTGGGAGTGCAGCGGCTTGCCGGCCAGGGCCAGGTGGGCCTCGCCGAGCGCCTCGCTCTGGGTCGGGTGCGCGTGGATGAGCTGCGCGACCTCGGCCGGCAGAGCCTCCCAGTTGTAGATGAGCTGAGCCTCGCCGACCTGCTCGCCCATACGGTCACCGACCATGTGGACGCCGACCACGGCACCGTCCTTGACCTGGACGAGCTTGATCTCGCCCGCGGTCTTGAGGATCTTGCTCTTGCCGTTGCCCGCGAGGTTGTACTTCAGGGCGACGACCTTGTCCGCACCGTAGATCTCCTTGGCCCTGGCCTCGGTGATACCCATGGAGGCGACCTCGGGGTGGCAGTACGTCACGCGCGGCACGCCGTCGTAGTCGATCGGCACGGCCTTGAGGCCGGCCAGCCGCTCGGCGACCAGGATGCCCTCGGCGAAGCCGACGTGCGCGAGCTGGAGGGTGGGGACGAGGTCACCGACGGCCGAGATGGTCGGCACGTTGGTCTGCATGTACTCGTCGACGAGGACGTAGCCGCGGTCCATTGCGACGCCCTGCTCCTCGTAGCCGATCCCCTGCGAGACCGGGCCGCGGCCGACGGCCACGAGCAGCACCTCGGCCTCGAAGGTCTTGCCGTCGGCCAGGGTGACCCGCACACCGTTCTCGGTGTACTCGGCCTTCTCGAAGAAGGTGCCGAGGTTGAACTTGATCCCGCGCTTGCGGAACGCGCGCTCCAGCAGCTTGGAGCTGTTCTCGTCCTCGACCGGGACGAGGTGCTTCAGGCCCTCGATGACGGTGACGTCGGAGCCGAAGGACTTCCACGCCGAGGCGAACTCGACGCCGATGACGCCGCCGCCCAGCACGATCGCGGACTGCGGGACGCGGTCCAGGACCAGCGCGTGGTCGGAGGAGATGATGCGGTTGCCGTCGATCTCCAGGCCGGGCAGCGACTTCGGCACGGAGCCGGTCGCCAGCAGGATGTGGCGGCCCTGGATGCGCTGGCCGTTCACGTCGACGGAGGTGGGGGAGGAGAGGCGGCCCTCACCCTCGAAGTAGTTCACCTTGCGGGAGGCGACCAGACCCTGCAGGCCCTTGTACAGGCCGGCGATGACGTCGTCCTTGTACTTGTGGACACCCGCCATGTCGACGCCGTCGAAGGTGGCCTTGATGCCGAACTGCTCCGACTCGCGCGCCTGGTCGGCGATCTCGCCGGCATGCAGCAGAGCCTTGGTGGGGATGCATCCGTTGTGCAGGCAGGTGCCGCCGAGCTTGTTCTTCTCGATCAGGGCGACGTCCAGACCCAGCTGCGCAGCGCGCAGGGCCGCGGCGTAACCGCCGCTACCGCCGCCGAGGATCACTAGGTCGAAAACGGTGCTGGCGTCGTTCGCCACGTCACGTCCTCCATGCATGTGCGCCGGGCGCCGGTCCTCTGTGACCGGGCGGCGGCTGGTGTTCGGCCGCTTTTTCTTCGGCCCTGTGGTGGGGGCCCTGTCCTGCCGAGAACCCATCTTCGCACTTGTTGACGGGAGGCGGGACGCCGGGCCGGGGTGTGAGACGTCCGATCCGCCGTCTCGCGGGGTTACCGCGGCGTACGAACGTACGGATTTCGTTGACCTGTAAACAGTACGGCCCCGGGCTGCGCACAGCCCGGGGCCCAGGGCCTCTCGTTTGGATCTTGCCGGGCTCGCGGGGCCTGGCACCGCACCTCGCCGCGTTGTCGTCAGTCGCCAGGGCTCCGCCATGACTCCTTCCTCCGCCTTGCGATGCACGGCACCAGGCCCCGCTCCCTGATCCGGCCTGATCCAAACGAGAGGCCCTAGCTCTGCAGGTGTCCTCAGCCCAGGTCGCCCGCGGCGGTGCGCTCGGCCAGCCGGACCAGGGTGCGGACCGCGGAGCCGGTGCCGCCCTTGGGGGTGTAGCCGTACGGGGCGCCCTCGTGGAAGGCCGGGCCCGCGATGTCGATGTGCGCCCAGGTGATGCCCTCGCCCACGAACTCCTGGAGGAACAGACCGGCGACCAGGCCGCCGCCCATCCGCTCGCCCATGTTGGCGATGTCGGCGGTCGGGGAGTCCATGCCCTTGCGCAGATCGGCGGGGAGCGGCATGGGCCAGGAGGCCTCGCCGACCTCCTCCGCGATCTCGTGGACCGAGGTACGGAAGGCGTCGTCGTTCGCCATGATGCCGAAGGTCCGGTTGCCCAGCGCCAGCACCATCGCGCCGGTCAGGGTCGCCACGTCGACGATCGCGTCCGGGTTCTCCTCGGAGGCCCGGGTCAGCGCGTCGGCCAGGACGAGCCGGCCCTCGGCGTCGGTGTTCAGGACCTCGACGGTCTTGCCGCTGTACATGCGCAGCACGTCACCGGGACGGGTCGCGGAGCCGGACGGCATGTTCTCGGCGAGCGCGAGCCAGCCGGTGACATTGACCTCGAGGCCGAGCTTCGCGGCCGAGACGACGGCGGCGAACACCGCGGCGGCGCCGCTCATGTCGCACTTCATCGTCTCGTTGTGGCCGGCCGGCTTGAGCGAGATGCCGCCCGAGTCGTAGGTGATGCCCTTGCCGACAAAGGCGAGCGACTTGGTCGCCTTGGGGTGCGTGTACGCGAGCTTCACCAGCCGCGGCGGGGCCTCGGAGCCCTTGCCGACGCCCAGGATGCCGCCGTAGCCGCCCTTGGCCAGCGCCTTCTCGTCCAGCACCTGGACCTTGATCCCGTTCTCCTTGCCGGCCGCGGTGGCGACGGCGGCGAAGGCCTCGGGGTCGAGGTCGTTCGGCGGGGTGTTGATCAGGTCACGGGCGATGTTGATCTGGGTGGCGACGACCTGGGCGCGCTCGGCCGCGGCCTTGTGCGCCTTGTCGCGGGGCTTGGCGCCGAGCACGGCCACCTCGCCGAGCGGCAGCTTCGGGCCGCCGTTGTCGTTCTTGCCCTTGCCGGTCTTCTCGCCACCCTGGTACGCGGTGAAGGCGTACGCGCCGAGCAGCGCGCCCTCGGCGATCGCCGTCACGTCGGAGGCATCCTCGACGGGCAGCGTGAAGCCGGCCTTCTTGGCGCCGGACAGCGCGCGGGCCGCGGAGCCCGCGGCGCGGCGCAGCGCGTCCGGGTCGAACGACTCACCCTTCTCGGGTGCGGAGCCGAGCCCGACCGCCAGCACGACCGGGACCTTCAGGCCGGCCGGCGCGGGGAGCTTGGTCACCTCGCCCTCGGCACCGGTGGCGCCGAGGGACTCCAGGACGGTGGCGAGCTTTCCGTCGAACGCGTTGTCCACGGCCTCCGCGCCGGGGGCGACGACGGGTCCCTTCCCTCCCTTGGGGCTCTTGGCGACCCCGACGACGAGGGCGTCGGCGCGCAGCGTCGCCGCGCCGGCAGTGCTGAGAGTCAGAGCAGTCACGGTGGTGAGGTCTCGCTTCCGTTTGTTGTGTTGACCTGCTGCGGCCGAAGGGGTGGGATCGGCCGTTCCCAGCGCATCGTATTCCGGCCCCGCACGCGCCAGAAATGAGCCTACGCGCCCGGACTCGACCGCACGGCTCTCGGATGTTTGACAAATTGTTCGAGCGCCAGCGGAAGTGGTTCACCCGTCTGTGGTCTCTGTTCCAGGTTTGCCGCCTACACCAGTGAGAGGTCCGCCACACTCAAGCCACTCTCGCAAGGGAACGCGGGGTTTCTTTGCATGATTTCCACAGATCCTTCCTGGGCCGTCCATGGAGGTCTGGCAGGGGGGAAGTTCGCAGATGGTTCAGAGCATCCGTATGAGCAGAGCTGCCGTCGCGTGCGTGGCGGCAGCTCTGGTGTTGGCGGTCCTGCCGGCGTCGGGCGCCGTGGCAGCGCCCACGCCGCGCATCGACCTGAAGGTCCTGGTCGTCGACGACGGCGGCAGCGCGGTCGAGGCCGTGACCGCCGAGCTGAAGAACACCGGAGTCCCGTACACCGAGATCGAGTTGGGCGAGTCCGGCCGGCCGGTCATCGACACCGCGTTCCTCAGCGACACCGTGGACGGCCGGCCGCGCGCCAAGTACCAGGGCGTGGTCCTGCCGAACGAGGACCCGTTCGGCGCGGGCTCCGCGGAGATGGCCGCCCTGGTGGCGTACGAGAAGACGTACGGGATCCGGCAGGTCGACGCGTACACCTGGGCGCACCCGGGCGTCGGGCTGGACTACACCGACAGCGGGGGCTACTCCGGAACCCTGGACGGCGCCGAGGCCGCGCTGACCCCGGCCGGCAGGTCCGGCCCGTTCGGCTACCTCGACGGCGGAGTGACCTTCGAGGACAACTCAGGGCTCATCCCCGAGAGCTACGGCTACATCGCGCGGCCGAGGGAAGGTTTCACCAGCTACCTCGACGCCCCCGTCACCGGCGGCACCGGGCGGGGCAGCCTGCTGGGCGAGTACGCCCACGACGGCCGCCGCGAACTCGTCGTGACCTTCGGCTACAACCAGTACCAGCGCCAGTTCCGGCTGCTGGCCCGCGGCATCGTCGAATGGCTCACCCAGGGCGTCCACCTCGGCCAGAGCCGCAACTACTTCTCCGTACACGTCGACGACGTCTTCGCGCCGGACGCCCGCTGGGACACGGAGCTCAACTGCACGCCCGGTGACTTCGACTGCGGCGACGGCGAGGGGGAGGGCACCGCGCCGATCCGGATGACCGCCGCCGACGCGCAGTACGCGGCGCAGTGGCAGCAGTCCAGCGGCTTCACCCTCGACATGGTCTACAACGCGGGCTCCGGCGAGGAGTGGAAGGCCGAGCACGGCGGCACCGACGCGCTGACCGCGCAGCTGCTGGCCGACCGGGCGAAGTACCGCTGGATCAACCACACCTACACCCACCCCTTCCTCGGCTGTGTGCAGGACACCTCCACCGTGCCCTGGCAGTGCGCGAAGGACGCGGCGGGCAACACCCGGTGGATGAGCCGCGCCGAGATCTCCGCGCAGATCCGTGACAACCACAACTGGGCCGTCGGCAAGGGCCTCGCGGTGGACCGGTCCGAGCTGGTCACCGGCGAGCACTCCGGCCTCAAGACGCTTCCGCAGCAGCCCGTGGACAACCCCAACCTCGCGCCGGCGCTCGCCGACAACGGGGTCCGGTGGACGGCGAGCGACAACTCGCGCGAGCCGCAGCAGCGGGCGGCCGGCAGCGCGCTCACCGTGCCCCGCCACCCGATGAACGTGTACTACAACGTGGGCACCGCCGCCGAGATGACCGACGAGTACAACTGGATCTACGCGAGCAAGGAGGACGGAGGCAGCGGCGTCTGCGCGACCAACCCGGCCTCCACCTGCCTGGACGAGCCGCTCGACGAGACCACCGGATACGCGACGTACATCGTGCCGCAGGAGGCCCGGATCGCTCTCGGTCACGTGATCGGCAACGACCCGCGCCCGCACTACGTGCACCAGTCCAACCTGGCCGAGGAGCGCATCCTCTACCCCGTCCTCGACAAGGTCCTGGCCGACTACCGCGGACTGTTCGCCGACAACGTGCCGGTCGTCAACCCGCGCCAGCGCGACGCCGGCACCGAGCTGAACCGCCGCGCCGCGTGGAGCAGGGCGCTCGCGGACGGCAGGGTGACCGCCTACCGGATCGGCACCACGGTCACCGTCAAGGCGCCGGCCGGGGTCACCGCGCCGGTCACCGTGCCGGAGGGAACGCGGAAGCAACTGTTCCTGGGGACGAGCGTGTTCGGCACCGCGTACGCCGGGCAGCGCTCGGCATGGACCGCGCCCGAGACGCTCCAGTCGGCGGTCACGCTGAGGCTGCCCGCCTGATCCGCACCGGCCGGGCCGGCCTGACCAACTCGACCGGCATGACCAGTTCGAAACCAGCCTGACCAGCTCGACCAGCTCGACCAGCTCGACCAGCAGAGCCGATCACGTCCTGGGGGGACACCGAATGAGCCATGGGCGTCACGTGACCATGCTCACCGAAGGAACGTATCCGCACGTCCACGGGGGCGTCAGCACCTGGTGCGACCAGCTCGTGCGCGGCATGCCCGAGGTCGACTTCAATGTCGTCGCCCTCACCGGCAGCGGCCGCGAGCCGGTCACCTGGGAGCTGCCGCGCAATGTCTACCGGCACACGGCGGTCCCCCTCTGGGGGCCGCCCCCGCCCCGGTCGGTGCGGCGTCCGATGTTCGGCCGCGAACGCCGGCGCTTCATCGACACGTACGAAAGGTTTCTGCTGTCCCTGCTCGACCCGGAGTCGGGCTGCGACTTCTCCTCCGCCCTGTACGCGCTGGCCGAACTGGCCCGCGAGGGGCGGCTGTCGGCGGCGCTGCGCTCGGAATCCGTCCTGCGCTCGCTGATGTGGATCTGGACCATGCCGCACCTGGCGACAGCCGCGGCCCGGCCCACCGTCCACGACGCACTCACCGCCACCGACCTGCTGGAACACGCGCTGCGCCCGCTGGCCGTCCGGATCCCCGGCGACAGCGTGGCGCACGCGGTCAGCAGCGGGCTCGCGACCCTGCCCGCGCTCGCCGCGCAACAGCTGGACGGCGTCCCGTTCCTCCTCACCGAGCACGGCATCTACCTGCGCGAGCGCTACCTCGGCTACCGCAGCGAGGCGCAGCGCTGGCCGGTCAAGGCGCTGATGCTGAGCTTCTACCGGGAGCTGAACTCCGAGGGCTACCGGCGGGCCGACCTGATCACGCCCTGCAACCAGTACAACCGGCGCTGGGAGGAGCGGGGCGGCGCCCCCGCCCACAAGATCCGGACCGTCTACAACGGCGTCGACCCGCAGCTCTTTCCGGACGCCGGCGCGGAGCCGGAGGTTCCCACGCTCAGCTGGGCGGGCCGGATCGACCCCATCAAGGACCTGGAGACGCTCATCCGGGCGTACGCGCTGATGCGCGCCGAACTCCCGGAACTGCGGCTGCGCCTCTTCGGCGGGGTCCCGGCGGGAGGCGAGGACTACCGGACCCGGCTCGAAAAGCTCGCCGCCGAGCTCGGGGTCACCGACGGCATCAGCTACGAGGGCCGGGTCAGTGATGTTGCCCGCGCGTACGCGGCGGGCAGCGTGGTGATGCTCTCCAGCATCAGCGAGGGCTTCCCGTTCAGCATCATCGAGGCCATGTCCTGCGGCCGGACCACCGTGTCGACCGATGTGGGAGGGGTCAGGGAAGCCGTCGGCGACACCGGTCTGGTCGTGCCCCCGCGCGAGCCCGCGCTCATGGCACAGGCCACGCTGGCGCTGCTGAACGACGACGAACGACGGGCCGAGCTGGGCCGGTTGTCGCGGCAGCGGGTGGTGGAGCAGTTCACGCTGCGCCGCTCGGTGGACGGCTTCCGGCGGATCTACCGTGAGCTGGCGGGCTTCCCGGAGCCCGCGTACGAGCCGGGCTTCGAGCCCGCGTACGCCGTCGGCGAGGCCGTCGGTGACGCCGCCGGCGCGGACTGGACCGTGCAGCTCACGGACCCCTGGCACCGTGAGCTGGCGGCGGGAGGGTCCCTCTGGTGAGCGGCCCGCTCTGGCTCACGCCCGGCGACCGGGCGGACACCCTGCCGCTCATCCCGAGGCAGCGTCCCAGCTGGGCCGCGGCCGATCCGCTGGACGAACTCGCCGGGCGGCTCGACGGTTTGATCGCCGCCGCCGTGCACCCGGACGAGATCGCCGCGATCCTGGAGTCCGACGGGATGACGGACGACCACATCAGGCTGACCTACGGCCGCGAGGACTCCTTCGCCCTCGCCGAGGAGCTGTACGCGCGGGTCCCGCGCCGCTTCCCCGAGCCGCCCGGACCCGCCGTCGATCCTTGGAGCGCCAGCCTGCTCGGCTGTCTGCTGCGCGGACTCGTCTTCGCGCTGCCGGGACTGGCGTACGTCCTGGGCGCGCCGCTGCTGGCGGGCCCGCCGGACCGGCTCGGGCTGCCCGCCGGGACGGTCACGCTGCTGGCCGGTGCGCTGGTCGGGTGGGTGTGGAACCAGTCGCTCTCGCACCGGGCGTACTCCTGGCTGGGCCTCGGCGACCGCGAGGCGGCGTGCCGTGCGCTGCTCGCGGGGGCGCCGGCCGGGGCGCTGCTGGGGGCGGTGGTCGCGTGCTCGGTGCCGGGCCCCGGCTCGGCGGCGGTGTTCGCGGCGGGCCAGTCGCTGTACCTGGGCGCGGCGACGGTTCTGCTGGTTCTGGGCCGCGAACGCGCGCTGCTGTACGCCCTGTTGCCCATGGCGGCGGGGGCGGCCGCCACCCCGGTCCTCGCCCTCCCCACCCCGGCCCGCGCGGCCCTCCTGCTGACATCACTCCTGGCGGCCCTGACCCTGGCGGCCCGCGAACTCCCGGTGCGGGATCTGCTGACCGGGCTCGGCCGGCGCTGGGCGGCTGCGCGCCGCCCACGGCTCACGCGGGCCAGGCCCCACCCGTACAGCCGCGAAGCGGCGGCCCCCCAGCGGGGCCGGCCGGCGGCCCGGCTGGCCGAGGCGTGGGCACGGTGGCGCGCCAGCAGGGCTGCGGCCCGGCCCGCGCGGGGAGTTCGCGTCCCGCGCTGGGCCCAGCCGGCCGAAGACCCCGCGCGCCGGTCAGGAACGGCCGACAAGGCCGGACCCCGGCCCGGTGGCCCCGCCGGGCGTGAGCCCCGCGCACCGCGCTGGGCTCGGCCGCCCGCTGCGGGTTGGCGGCGGCTTCTGCCCGAAGGTTCCGCACGCGGCGAAGCCGGGTCCCGGCCGTGGTGGCGCCGGGTGCTGCCCGGCGGCCCCGCTGGGCGTGAGCCCCGTGCACCGCGCTGGGCGCGGCCGTCCGCTGCGTACGGCGGCCCCGCCGGGCGTGAGCCCCGCATACCGCGCTGGACGCGGCCACCCGCCGGGCTCCGGCCGTGGTGGCGCCCGCGCGGCGGGGCGTTTGCCCTGCTGGGGCGCGCGCGTGAGGGCTCCGGGGTGCGGCCCTCGCCTCGGCTGGCTGCCTCGCTTCCCTACGGGCTCTTCGGGCTCGGCACCGGCGTGCTCGTGCTGCACGCCGCTCTCGGCGACGTGCTCGCCGGCGGGCCCGGAGCCACCGTCGCCGCGCCCTCCGCCGTCGCGCTCACCCTCAGCATGGGGCCCGCCGAGTGGCTGCTGCACCGCTTCCGCAGCGACAGCCTCGCCGGGCTGCGCGCCTCCACCACCCCCGGTGCCTTCTGGCGGGCCACGGCCGGCACGCTCGCCGAGTGCCTGACCGGCTACCTCGCCGTCCTCCTGGCCCTCGGCCTCGCCGGCACCGCGCTCTGGCCCGACGCGCCCGGCCTCAGCGGCATCCGGCTCGCCACGCTCCTGCTGCTCGGCGCGGTCATGTGGACCGGGCTGCTCCTGCAGTCCTTCGGCGCGGTGCTCGCCGCGGCCGCGGTCTGCGGGGCGGCGGCGCTCGCCCAGACCGTCGCCCTGCTGACCGGCGTCGGCAGCCCGCACCTCGTCCAGCTCACCGTGGCGGGGACAGCGGCCGCGGTGCTCGCCGTGCTCGTCTGTGTTCTGCTGGGCCGGGCGACCGCTCACCGATAGCGAGGAAGAGGAAGAAGTCCATGCTGCTGGTGCCGCTCTACGAGCACCCCGCCGACCGCCCGGAAGCCTGGGAGGCCGTGATCCGGTCCGCCGCCCGGCTGTTCGGCGTCGTGCTCAACCCGGCCAGCGGCCCCGGCACCGCGCCCGACCCCGCGTTCGCCGCCGTCGCACGTCGGCTGCGGTCGGCCGGAGTCCGGCTCCTGGGATACGCCGACACCGACTACGCGCGCCGCCCGCACCCGGCCGTCGTCCAGGACCTGGTGCGGCACCGCGACTGGTACGGCACCGACGGGGTCTTCCTCGACCAGGTCTCCGCGGAGCCCGAACTCCTGCCGCACTACGGCCGGCTGACGGTCGCCGCACGGGCCGCCGGCGCGGCGACCGTCGTCCTCAACCACGGCGTCCACCCGCACCCCGGCTACCTCGACCTCGCAGACGTACTGGTCACCTTCGAGGGCCCCTGGGACGCGTACGAGCCCGACGTCGTCCCGCAGTGGACGGCCGCGCATCCGCCCGAACGCTTCTGTCACCTCGTGTACGCGGTGCCGCCCGGCGCGCCCGCCGCCGCACTGGCCGCCGACCGCGGCGCCGCCGTGCACTGCGCCGTCCCGGGCGGCGGCGCGCACCCGTGGGGGACCCTCCCGTACGCCCTGGAGGGCGCCGGATGAGGCGCGTACGCCTGCTCGTCCTGCTGCTGCTCCTGCTCGCCGGATGCACCTCCCCCGCTCCGGACAAAGAGGATCCGGCGCCGCCCTCGCGCGGCCGCTGGCAACCCGAGCCCGGCGTCGCCTGGCAGTGGCAGCTGAGCGGGAAGCTGGACACCTCGGTCGACGTCCCCGTCTACGACATCGACGGCTTCGACCACCCCGCCTCCGCTGTCGCCGGTCTGCACCGCGAGGGCCGCAAGGTCATCTGTTATCTCTCCACCGGCGCCTGGGAGGAGTTCCGCCCGGACGCCGACGACTTCCCGGACGAGGTGCTGGGGCGGGGCAACGGCTGGGAAGGGGAGCGCTGGCTCGACATCCGGCGTACGGACGTCCTCGGGCCGCTGATGGCCCGGCGGATCGACATGTGCCGGAAGAAGGGCTTCGACGCGGTCGAGCCGGACAACATGGACGGCTACCGCAACCGCACCGGCTTCCCCCTCACCGCCGCAGACCAGCTCCGCTACAACCGGCTGATCGCCCGGCTGGCGCACGAGCGCGGTCTCTCCGTCGGCCTGAAGAACGACCTGGACCAGATCCCGGAGCTGGTGGGGGACTTCGACTTCGCGGTCAACGAACAGTGCGCGCAGTACGGCGAGTGCGCCGCCCTGGCGCCGTTCACCGCGGCCGGGAAGGCCGTCTTCCACGCGGAGTACGAACTCCCGACGGCCCGGTTCTGCCGCGAGGCGCGCGGCCTGAAGCTCAGCTCGATCCTGAAGAAGTACGAGCTGGGCTCCTGGCGGCGCGCCTGCTGACGCGTGTCGCAGCGGCCGCGGTCAGCGCCGGCCACGCCGGGTGGACAGCCCGGCACCCACTCCGGCCAGGTGCACGGCCAGTACGGTCAGCCCGAGGAGCATGAGGCTCATCGGCGAGAAGAGAACCACGGTCGACGTCTCCGTCGCGTGCAGGATGAACGCGATGAAGAAGAGGGCGCCCGCCACAAATGCCAGCATGTCTGCTCCTACCGGTGAGTGGCGTGCCCCGCTCGGCTGCGGCGGCTGCGCCGTTGTCAGCAACCGTGTGCCCCGCCCCCCACCCCTCATGCGTACGGAGTTGGGGCGGAGCCCGGCCGCAGCCGGCCGTCAGCCCAGCGCCAGCACGACCAGCGCCGCCGTCGCCGCCGTCTCCGCGAGCGCGCCGAAGACGTCCCCCGTCACCCCGCCGAACCGGCGCACGCAGTGCCGCAGCAGGAGGTGGGCCGCGACCAGTGCCGCCACCGCCGCCACCGCGTGGTGCAGCGCGCCGTACGGTCCGAACAGCGCGCCCGCGCCCGCGCACCCGGCGCTCACCAGCACGGCCGCCGACACGGCCGCGGGTACGGACACCACCCCCGCGACCGCCGCGCCCAGCCCCTCCGGGCGGGCCGGTGGGACACCCGCGCGCGAGGCCAGGGTCAGCGCCAGCCGGGCGGTGACGCCCGCCACGACGACGGCCACGGCGCCGCGCGCCCAGCCCCCCGAGCCGTACAGCTCGTACACCACCGCCACCTGCGCCAGCAGGACGAACAGCAGGGTGAGCACGCCGAACGGGCCGATGTCGGACTGCTTCATGATGCGCAGCGCGTCCGCCGCCGGCTTCGCGCTGCCCAGACCGTCCGCGGTGTCGGCCAGCCCGTCCAGATGCAGTCCGCGGGTGAGCGCCGCCGGTACGGCCACGGTGGCGACGGCGGCGAGCAGGGGGCCCGACCCGAGCAGCAGCAACACGCCGCCGAGCGCGGCCGCGCAGAGCCCCACGACGAGCCCGGCGAGGGGCGCGGCCAGCATGCCGGCGCGCGCCGCGGGCCGGTCCCAGCGCGTGACCCGGACGGGGAGGGCGGTGAGGGTGCCGAAGGCGAACCGTATGCCGTCGGCGAGCGAGGGCGGCGGGAGCGGCCCGGTGGCCGGGGGAGTGGTCTCGGTCATCCGGCGCAGGCTATCCCGGCCCGCGAGCGACCTGGCCGGTAAATTACCCATAGCGCGCAAACCGGGAGCAGATCGTATGGGTGACTGGTGGTACCGCAACATCCTTGAGCCGGGGAAACTCCCGCTGCTCCTCGCCCTGCTCTCGTTCGTCCTGTCGTTTCTGGTGACGCGCACCATCACCCGGCTGATCCGGGCGGGCAGGGGGCCGTTCAAGAACATCTCACCGGGCGGGCTGCACGTGCACCATGTCGTCCCCGGCGTGATCCTGACGGTCATCGGCGGGTTCGGGGCGATCGCCAGCAGCCGGAACAGTTTCGGCGCCTTCCTCTCCGCCGTGCTCTTCGGCATCGGGGCGGGCCTGGTGCTGGACGAGTTCGCGCTCGTCCTCCATCTCGACGACGTCTACTGGAGTGAACAGGGGCGCACGAGCGTCGAGGTCGTGGTGCTCACGGCCGCTCTGGTGGCGCTCGTACTCGGCGGCTTCCTGCCGTTCGGCGTCAATGACCTGACCCCCGACGAGCGGCAGAACCGCGGGCTGGTCGTGATGAACATGGCGCTCAACTTCTTCTTCGCGCTGCTCGCGCTGGGCAAGGGAAAGACGCGTATCGCCATCCTCGGCACGGTCGTCCCGTTCGTCGCGCTGATCGGCGCGGTCCGGCTCGCCCGGCCCGACTCACCGTGGGCGAAGCGCTTCTACCGCAACCGGCCCCGCGCCCGCGCCCGCGCCGGGCTGCGCGCGTTCCATCACGACCGGCGCTGGGCGGCTCCGCGCCGCAAGTTCCAGGACCTGATCGCCGGCACCCCGGACTCGGAGCGGTCGCGGGTGCCGACCACCAAGGACCGCTGAGCCTGATCCTGACCTTGCCCCTGACGGTGCCGTCGGCGGGCGCGGCGCACCGCGGCGATCCCGCACAGCACCAGCACCGCGGCGATCGCCGCCAGGTGCTCCTTTCCGGCGAGGTTGTTCTTGACCAGCACCTCCACGATCATGAGCACGATCACCAGCGCGCCCGTGAGATACGCCCGCAGGCGCCAGCAGACGAAGACGGCGAGGCCGACGACCGCCGCCGACGGCCCGGTGTCGACCACCTGCCCGTCCGAGGCGGGCAGGCCGAGGAAGGCGTCGGGCCCCAGGGCGATGCCCACGCGTGCGTACAGGGTCCCGGCCAGCGTCGCGGCGTAACCGATCGCCAGCGTGCGCCACCGGCCGAGGGTGATCTCCGCGATGCCGAACACCACCAGGATCTGCGCGAGCGCGCCCCAGACGGGCAGATCGAGGGCGGGCACGAAGAGCGAGAGCGGGGTGCGCAGCAGTGCGAGCCACAGTGGATCGTCCGCCCGGATCGAACCGATGTTCTGGACGGCCCGGAAGCCCCAGGACTGGTTCTGTATGAACTGGAAGGACGCCGTCAGGCAGACCGCGACCAGGGCGAGGGGCACGGCCCGCCACTTCCGCGCGGTGAGCGCGTCGCGGACCGTCCGGTAGAGCCGGCCCCACTCGCGCAGGCCGGCCCGGCGCAGGCCCTCGCCTCGTAGCCCGTTGCGTCGCAGCCCGTCGCGTCGCGGGCCGGTGCGGTTCATCGTTTCGTCTCCAGGTGCCGGCGATGCAGCCACTTGGGGAGGCCCGGCGCTTCGAGGAAGCCCTCGGCGCGGCCCGCGGCGAGTCCGATGCGCAGCAGATCGCTGCTCTTCTCGAAGAGCATGAAACGGGGCTCCCAGATCGGCCGGTACTTGGCGTTGGCGCGGTACAGCGACTCGATCTGCCACCAGCGGGAGAAGAAGCCGAGCAGCGAGCGCCACAGCCTCAGGACGGGTCCCGCCCCGAGCTTCGAGCCACGTTCGAAGACCGACCGGAACATCGCGAAGTTGAGCGAGACCTGAGTGATCCCGATCTCTCCGGCCCGCTGGAGGAGTTCGATGACCATGAACTCCATCAGGCCGTTGTCGGAGTCGCGGTCACGCCGCATCAGGTCGAGGGAGAGCCCCTGGGGGCCCCACGGCACAAAGCTCAGCAGTGCCCGCCGTTCGGACTGCGCGTCGGTGCATTCCAGCATCACGCACCGCCCGTCGGCCGGATCGCCGAGCCGCCCCAGCGCCATCGAGAAGCCGCGCTCGGTCTCGCCGTCGCGCCAGTCGTCGGCGCAGCGCAGCAGCTCCGCCATCTCGTCGGCGGGGATGTCCTCGTGGCGGCGGATACGGACCTCGTAGCCGGCGCGCTTGATCCGGTTGTACGCCTGGCGCACGGTCCGCATCGCGCGCCCGTCGAGGGTGCTGCGTTTTCCCGGGGGAGTCCCCCCGGACCCCCAGTCCGCGGTCTCCACGATCGCCTCGTCGCCGAGCTCCAGCGCGTCCAGGCCGTGCCGCGCGTAGATCATGCCGGCCTCCTCGCTCGCCCCCATCACGGCTGGGATCCAGCCGTGCGCGCGGGCCTCGGCCAGCCAGGGTTCGATGGCGCCGGGCCAGGCCTCGGGGTCGCCGATGGGGTCGCCGGAGGCGAGCGAGACCCCGCCGACGACGCGGTAGGTGACGGCGGCCTTGCCGGTGGGCGACCAGACGGCGCTCTTCTCGCGGCGCAGCGCGAAGTAGCCGAGCGAGTCGCGCCCGCCCTGCTTGTCGAGGAGCGCGCGCAGCCTCGCCTCGTCCTCCTCGGTGATCGGATCGACGGTGCGGCGGGAGCGGAAGGCCGCGTACAGCACGGCGAGGAGCAGCAGGGTGGACAGGACGTTGATGGTGACGTCCACCCAGCCCGGCGCGGTGATCCCGGGGTAGCCCGCGTCGTTGGCGGCCAGCGAGACCAGCCGCATCACGCCGTACCGCCAGCGGTCCAGGAAGGACGCGCGGTGGTCGTCCTCGGCGGTGTTGGTGAGACCGACCAGCAGGGCGGCGACCAGCGAGGTGAGGAGCAGACCGAAGAACGCGACGGCCACGCCGAGCTTGGGGTTGGAGCGGTCGCCCTTCGCGTAGAACTCGCGCCTGCCGAGCAGCAGGGCGGCGACGAAGGCGGTGGTCAGGGCCAGTGAGATCCAGTTCTGCGGGTGCTGCCGGATCTCGGCGTAGAGCATGGCGAGGACGAACAGCGCCAGGAAGAGCCCGCTGAGGACGATGTTCAAGATCCAGGCGGCGCGCTTGCGGCGGCGCATGGTGATCGCCAGGAAGAGGGTGAAGGCGCCCGAGGCGAAGCCCGCGGTCAGCAGGTACGGGGTGAAGTAGTCGTCGGTGTTGTGCCGCCGGAGGTCCTGGCCGAGGGAGACCCAGACGGCGCTGAGGAAGTTGATGAACGCCACGGCGCGCAGGTACCAGACGGCGATCGACGCGCTGCGTCGCGAGCGGGCGGTGCTCCGGACGGTGTTCCCGTCGGCTTCCGTGGTGGCCAAACGGACATCTCCCATGGAAAGCGATCATATGGGGGCATCGCCGGCGAGGGAGGGTGAGCGTGGGCGCGGCCGGTCAGGGCCGCGCCCGCGGAAACTCAGTCGGCCGTTTCCTCTTCAGCGGGACCGGACGGACGGTCCGCTCCTTCCTCCGCGCTCTCCGTCCCCTCCGTCCGCTCGGGCAGCTCGGCCGCCAGCGCGGCGGCCGCCTGGACGAGGGGAAGTGCCAGCAGTGCCCCGGCCCCTTCGCCCACACTGACGCCGTGGTCGAGCAGCGGGTTGAGCGCCATCCGGTCCAGGGCCTTCGTCTGGCCCGGCTCGCCGCTCGCCTGGCCCGCCAGCCACCAGTCCGGCGCCCGGAACGCCGCCCGTTGCGCCACCAGCGCACAGGCCGCGGAGACCACTCCGTCCAGGATCACCGGAGTACGCCGCACCGCGCACTGCAGCAGGAAACCCGTCGTCGCCGCCAGGTCCGCGCCGCCCACCGCGGCCAGCAGTTCCAGCTGGTCGCCCAGCACCGGCCGCGCCCGGCGCAGCGCGTCGCGGACCGCCGCGCACTTGCGCATCCAGGCCAGGTCGTCGATCGGTGAGCCGCCGCGCCCGGTGACGACGGAGGCGTCCGTGCCGCAGAGCGCGGCGATCAGGGTGGCCGCGGCGGTGGTGCCACCGACGCTCAGATCACCGAGGACGACCAGATCGGTGCCCGAGTCGGCCTCCTCGTCCGCGATGGACACGCCGAGCCGTACGGCCTCTTCGGCCTCCTCGGCCGTCAGCGCGTCCTCGACATCGATCCGCCCCGAGCCCCGCCGCACCCGGTGGCGTACCACCGCCTCGGGAAGCAGGTCCGGCTCGCAGTCCAGGCCGGCGTCCACGATCCGCACCGGGACGCCGAGCCGCCGGGCCAGTACGGAGACGGCGCTCGTGCCGTCGAGCACGCCGCGCACCAGCTCGTGCGCGCCCCGGGCGGGCCGGGCCGAGACGCCCAGGTCCGCCACCCCGTGGTCGCCGGCGAAGAGCACCACGCGGGGCCGCTCGACGGCCCTGACCGGTACGGAGGCCTGCGCGGCCGACAGCCACTCGCCCAGTTCGTCGAGCCGGCCGAGCGCGCCGGGCGGCAGGGCCAGCCGCTCCCGGCGTTCCTCGGCGTCACGCCGTACACCCCCGTCGGGGCGTTCGATCAGATCGGAGAAGTCGTCGAGATTCAGCCTGCTCATCTGCCGAACAGTACCGGCAGCCCCACGCCGGTCAGGGCCCGCCCGACGGTTCTGTTCGCGGCGCTGTCCGCAGCTCTGTGCGCGGCTCTGATCGCAGCTCCGTCCTCAGCCGCGCAGCGGCAGCGCCTGACCCGCCACCACCAGCAGCACCTGCTCGCACTCGTTCGCCACCGTCGCGTTGAGGCGGCCCAGTTCGTCGCGGAAGCGCCGGCCGGAGGCAGTCGCGGGCACGACGCCGGAGCCCACCTCGTTGCTGACCGCGACGACCGTACGACGGGTCGCGCGCACCGCCGCGACCAGCGCGGCCATCCGCTGCCGCAGCTCCCGTTCGCCGCCCTCCGCCCATCTGGCGTCGTCCCAGGCCCCGGCCCGGTCCATCGCGTCGGTGAGCCACAGCGCCAGACAGTCGATGAGCAGGGGCGGACCCTCCTGCGCGAGCAGCGGGACGAGCTCGCACGTCTCGGCGGTCCGCCAGGAACCCGGCCGGCGCTCGCGATGCGTGCTGACCCGGGCGGCCCACTCGTCATCGCCGTCCCGGCTGCCGCTGGTCGCCACGTACAGCACCTCGGGGAAGGCGGCGAGCCGCCGCTCGGCCTCGAACGACTTGCCCGAGCGGGCCCCGCCCAGCACCAGCGTGCGGCGCGGCAGATCGGGCACGGCGTGGTACTCGCCGACCAGTACGGTCGTCCCGTCCGGCACCGCCCGCGCCCCCACGGCCGCGAGCCGGCGCTGCAACTCGGCGCCCGGCGGCGCGTCGTGGTCGACGTGGACGGCGATCACGTCGGTGGTCGGACCGACGGCGCCGGCGGCGCGCAGCCGGGCGAGTGCCTCCGGGCGCCCGACGACATCGCCGAGCACCATGTCGTACGGGGTGGGCGGGCCGTTGCCCTCCGCCCCGGCGGGTGCGCCGCCCGGCGGGAGATACAGCAGCCGTTCCCCGTCCGGCCCGGTCACTTCGTACCCGGTGCCCGGTGCGTCCATCGCCATCGCCCGCACCCGGTGTCCGCTGATCAGCGCCAGCTCCCGGCCGTCGGGCACCCGCCCGGCGGCGGGCAGCCCGACGGGCAGCTCGACGGCCGGCCCGCCGTGCGGGTGGCTGAGCAGTACATGCCGTACACCGGTGAGCGAGTGCCCGGCGCGGGCGGCGGCCAGCGCGGCCCCGGGAGTGAGGTCGAGGAGCAGCGCGCCGTCCACGAGGAGAGCGGTGGCGGCGCGCGCCCGGCCGCCGAGGGACATCGCGCAGTTCGCGCAGGGGCAGTCGGGACGCGGCAGCCCGTCGGGGGCCCCGGTGCCGAGGAGAGTCAGTTCCACGGTGACGATCCTCCCGCGTCCCCGCGGCTGGTGCGCGCCCGGCTACGCTGCGGGCAGGCTGTGATGACGAAGTGGCCGGACCCAGGAGGCGACATGGCGTGGACGTGGCGGTTCGAGAAGTCCGACGGGACGGAGACGGAACCGGCGGTGCAGCCGGAGGAGTTCACGACCCAGGGGGATGCGGAGTCGTGGATCGGTGAGGTCTGGAAGGACCTCGTCGAGGGCGGGGCGGACCAGGTGTCCCTGTTCGAGGACGGCGCGAAGATCTACGGCCCCATGAGCCTGCACGCGGAAAACGCCTGAGCCAAGGGCGCCGAACACGGGCCCGCCGCCCCCAGCGGGCGGCGGGCCCCGCCCTGCGCGCGGCAAGCGCGCGGGCGTGCCGGGCGAAGTGCTGGGCAGCGGCGGCGTTGCTGCGCGGCGCGCCGCGCCGGGCCCGCGCGGGCCGAGCAGGACACGGCCGCGCCGTCCCGCCTGGGGGCGGCGGGCCCCGCCGTGCGCGCGGTGAGCGCGCGGATGTGCCTGTGCCGAGCCCGAGGCCAGGGTGATTGGCCGCGGCGGCGGTGCTGCGTGGCGCACCGCGCCAGGCCCGCGCTCGGCCTGCGCGGGGCGGCCGGGCCGCCCCGGGCGTACCGCGTCGGCCGCGAGGTGTGCCCCCGCCGGGCCCGCGCGGGCCCGGCGGGACGGCGCGGCCGGGTCCTGCCGCTGTCTGCGCGCGGGGCGCTGGCTGTGGTGCGCCGGCCCACGGCCGCCTCGCCGTGCATTCGGCCGTTGCGTCGGCCCCCCGGCCGTCGCCGGGCCCGCGGGCCGCGCGGGAAGGCGCGCCCTGCGCCGGACCCGCAGCCCGGCCCCGCCCCCCCGCCGCGCCCTGCGCCGGGGGCCTGGTTGCCGCGGCTTTCGCTGCGACGCGCGCTTCAGAGCTCGCCGAGTGTTACCTCGGCCGTTCGTTCCCTGCCCGCGCGCTCGTATGTCGTCCGTACCTTGTCGCCCGGCTTGTGTTCCGCCAGTGCCTCGGACAGCGAGGTGATGGTGGTGACCTCGGCGTCGTCCAGCCCGGTGATCACGTCCCCCGCCCGGATGCCGGCCCGCTCCGCCGCCCCGTCCCGCACCACGTCCACCACGGCGACGCCCGCGGGCCTGAACCTGTCGTCCAGGACCGTACGCCCGCTGATGCCGAGCGCCGCCCGGTCCGAGTCCGTGACCCTGCCGTCCTTGATGATCTGGTCCGCGATGTGCTGCACCGTCGAGGCCGGGATGGCGAAGCCGATCCCCGGCGCCGGGACGTCACCCAGCCCCGGGTCGGTCGCGCCGAGCGTCGGGATGCCGATGACCTCGCTCTCCAGGTTCACCAGCGCGCCGCCGCTGTTGCCGGGATTGATGGCGGCGGAGGTCTGCACCATGTCGGCGATGGTGGCGCCGGTCCCGCCGCCCGCCGGAGTCTCGCTGACCGTGCGTCCGACCGCCGAGACGATGCCCTGGGTCACGCTGCTGGAGAGGCCGAGCGGGCTGCCCATCGCCAGCACGATGTGCCCCACTTCGACCTTGGCGGAGTCACCGAACCGGGCGGCCTTCAGCCCTTCCGGTGCCCGGGCGAGCCGGACCACGGCGAGGTCCTGTTCGGGATAGGCGGCCACCAGCTTCGCGTCGAGCGTGGTACTGCCGGTGGAGACGGTGACCTTGAAGTCCCGTTCCCGGCCGACCACATGGGCGTTGGTGACGATATGACCTTTGTCGTCGTACACGATGCCGGAGCCCAGGCCGTCCCCCGCCTCGATCTGGACGACCGAGGGCAGTACGTCGTCGATCACCCGCTGGTAGTCGGCCTGGAGCTCGCTGGTCGCCCTCCGCGGCGCGCCCACCTCACCCGCGCCCACCTCGCCCGCGCCCGCCCGGGCAGTCCGCGGTGCCGCCGCGTCCGAGCAGCCGCCGAGCAGAGCGACGGCGCAGACCCCGGCGGCGAGGGCCGGCCCCAGTCGGCGGACACGGTTCCGGTTACGTGATCCATCCATGACCGGAGTATCCCTTTCGCCCGGGTCTCCGGTCCTGTGCTGAGGGGCCGATCAGGGCCCGCCGCAGCCGGCACGGCGGACGCAGCGGACTCAGCCGCGCACTCCGCAGAGGTGGATCAGCGCCGCGACCCGGCGGTACGGGTCGGTGCGCCCGGCCCGGTCCTCCGCGGCCAGCAGCCGCTCCAGCTCCCGCGCGGCAGGCAGCTCGGCATCGGAAGGCGCCGTATCCGTGAAAACCCGCACCCCGTACCAGGCATGCAGCGGCGCGCCGATGCCGGCCAGCGTCCTGGTCAGCGCGTCCAGCCGGTCCGCGCGGACCTCTAGCCCCAGACGGTTGGTGTACGCGTCGGTGTCGAACGCGGCGAGCGCCGTCGGCCAGTCCCCGGACAGACCCGGCCGCATCACGAGCGCGTCCGCGTTCCGTACGAGCAGGGACAGCAGGCCGCCGGGGGCCAGCATCCGGGCCAGGCCCGCGAGCATCGCGTCCGGCTCCCGGACGTACATCAGTACCCCGTGGCAGAGCACGACATCGAAGCTGCCCGGCAGGAAGTGCACACCGGTGTCCCGGCCGTCGCCCTCGATCAGCCGCACCCGCTCGCGGATGCCCGCCGGCTCACCGTCCAGCGCGTCCCGCGCCGCCGCCAGCATCCCGGCATCGGACTCCAGCCCGGTCACCCGGTGGCCGGCCCGGGCCAGCCGCAGCGCCTGCGTCCCCTGCCCCATACCGACGTCGAGCACCCGCAGCCGCTGCCCGACCGGGAAGCGTGCCGCGAGCTGCTCGTCGACCTGGCGGGCGACGAGCTCCTGACGGACGGTGTTGCGAAGACCCCCCAAGCCCTTCAGCCACGCCGAGGAGCCGCCGTCGAAGCCGGAGACAGCTGTACTCAGGGCCGCTCTCCGCGCTTGACCTGCGGCTTCGGCAGACGCAGCCGGCGCATCTGGAGGGTGCGCATCAGGCCGTAGGCGACGGCGCCGCGCTTCGGCTCGTTCGGGAAGCGCTCGGCGAGCTGCTTCTTGAGCCGGATCCAGATGCCGATCGAGTCGATGACGATCATGATGATGACGCCGAGCCAGAGCAGCAGCGCGATGTTCTGGATGTTCGGCATCCGGATCATGCTGAGGACCAGGATCACCACCGCGAGCGGCAGGAAGAACTCGGCGATGCAGAAGCGCGAGTCGACGAAGTCGCGCACGAAACGGCGCACCGGGCCCTTGTCGCGCACCGGCAGGTAACGCTCGTCGCCACTGGCGAGCGCCTCGCGCTGCCGGGCGAGCTCCGCACGGCGGCGCTCGCGCGCACGCTTGGCGTCCTCCTTGCGGTTGCCTGTAGAGGCCACCACGGCGCGGCGCTGCGTCTGGGCGACGCTGCGCTTCGGCGTGGGGCGGCCCTTGGGGGCCTGCGGGTCACGGGGCTGCTTGGAGAGGTCCGGCGTCACCTTGACGGTGGGGGCGGCCTTCTCTTCCTTGGAACGGCTACGGAACACAAAACCCAAGGGTACGGGGTGGCGGGCGGGGAGCCCCACCCCCTGCCGGGAACGATCGGGCAACGTCACGCGTCGTTATGGGGGCAGAGCGGACGCGGCCGGGAGTTTCCCTGATCGACATCTACTCCCTACGCCTGAGAACGCCCGTCAACAGTCGTCCTGGAGGAGGAGCACATCCGCGCTCGAACAGTGCGGTAATGGAGGCAGGGCCCGTACTGTGGGTTCTGTTGGAGTGCTGGAGCTGGAGTCCGTCAGAAGGGGGCGCGCGAAGCCCATGAGCGGTGTCATGAAGCGTATGGGGATGATCTTCCGCGCGAAGGCCAACAAGGCCCTGGACCGGGCCGAGGATCCGCGCGAGACCCTCGACTACTCGTACCAGAAGCAGCTGGAGCTGCTTCAGAAGGTACGCCGCGGGGTCGCCGACGTGGCGACCTCCCGCAAGCGGCTCGAACTGCAGCTCAACCAGCTGCAGGGGCAGTCCTCCAAGCTGGAGGACCAGGGCCGCAAGGCGCTGGCCCTGGGCCGTGAGGACCTGGCGCGTGAGGCGCTGTCCCGGCGGGCCGCGCTGCAGCAGCAGGTCACGGACCTGGAGACGCAGCACCAGACACTGCAGGGCGAGGAGGAGAAGCTGACGCTCGCCGCGCAGCGCCTCCAGGCCAAGGTCGACGCGTTCCGCACCAAGAAGGAAACGATCAAGGCGACGTACACCGCCGCGCAGGCGCAGACCCGCATCGGCGAGGCCTTCTCCGGCATCTCCGAGGAGATGGGCGACGTCGGCCTGGCGATCCAGCGGGCCGAGGACAAGACCGCACAGCTGCAGGCGCGGGCCGGCGCGATCGACGAGCTGCTGGCTTCCGGTGCGCTGGACGACCCGTCCGGCATGGCGAAGGACGACATCGCCGCCGAGCTGGACCGGATCTCCGGTGGTACTGATGTAGAGCTGGAACTGCAGCGGATGAAGGCCGAACTGGCGGGCGGCTCCGCGCCGAAGCAGGCCATCGAGGGCGGCGCCGGTGCGCAGGACGCGGCGGAGCAGTCGCAGACCCAGCACAAATTCGACAAGCAGTAGTCGAAGGAGAGCGTCGTGATCGTACGGATCATGGGGGAGGGCCAGGTGCGGCTGGCCGACAGCCGGCTCGCCGAACTGAACACGCTGGACGACGAGCTGCTCGCCGAGATGGAGAGCGGGGACGAGTCCGGCTTCCGGCGCACACTGAACGCCCTGCTCGACAAGGTACGAGAGCTGGGCGACCCCCTCCCGGACGCGACCCTGGAGCCGTCCGACCTGATCCTGCCGGCGCCGGGAGCGACGCTGGAAGAGGTCCGCGAGATGCTCACCGAGGACGGCCTGATCCCCGGCTGACCCCACCCCTCCAACACCCCGCTGCCCCGCCCCCGGATCTGAGGGGGCGGGGCAGCGCGCTACGCCCCGCCGCACCGGCGCCCCGGCCGGGGGCCTGCCCCCGGCCGGGGGCAGGGAGGGGAAAGGGGCTCCGGGGCCGGACCCCGGCGGGACGTCGTACCGTTGCTTCCCGTGACGACGACCCCCTTCGGCGCGGGCCTGGACCGCGCGCGGTACTGGCTGCGCGGACATCCGCTCGCGCTCGACGCCGCCCTCGCGCTCGCCGTGCTCGTCGCGATCATCGTCGGATCGTTCGCCGACCCGCACGGCGGACCCCACGGCCCGACCTTCGGCACCCGTACCCCCGACGCCCTCAGCCTCGCGCTGATGGTCCTCGGCGCCGCCGCGCTGATCTTCCGCCGCCGTCGGCCGATGGCCGTGCTCGCCGCCACCAGCGCCGTCTCCTTCATCGAGCTGGTCAGCGGTGACCCGCGAGCCCCGGTCGCGATGTGCGCCGTCGTCGCCCTCTACACCGTCGCCTCGCGCACCGACCGCCCCACCACCTGGCGCGTCGGCCTGCTGACCATGACCGGGCTGACCGGGGCCGCGATGCTCGCCGGCCCGGCGCCCTGGTACGGCCAGGAGAACCTCGGCATCTTCGCGTGGACCGGTATGGCCGCCGCCGCGGGTGACGCCGTACGCAGCCGGCGCGCCGTCGTCGATGCCATCCGCGAGCGCGCCGAGCGTGCCGAGCGCACCCGGGAGGAAGAGGCCCGCCGCCGGGTGGCCGAGGAGCGGCTGCGCATCGCCCGCGACCTCCACGACGTCGTCGCCCACCACATCGCCCTGGTCAACGTCCAGGCCGGGGTGGCCGCCCACGTCATGGACAAGCGCCCGGACCAGGCCAAGGAAGCGCTCGCGCACGTACGCGAGGCCAGCCGCTCCGCACTCAACGAACTGCGCGCCACCGTCGGCCTGCTGCGGCAGTCCGGCGACCCGGAGGCGCCGACCGAACCGGCGCCGGGACTCGCCGTCCTCGACGAGCTCGTGGACACCTTCCGGCACGCGGGCCTCCCGGTGGAGGTGGCCGTCAGCGAGGACGGCCCGCTCCCCGCCGCCGTCGACCTGGCCGCGTACCGGGTGATCCAGGAGGCGCTGACCAACGTACGCAAGCACGCCGGCCCCGGAGCGAAGGCCGAGGTCAGCGTCGTACGGGTCGGTTCCTGCGTCGAGGTCACCGTCCTCGACGACGGCACCGGCAGCGAGCCGGCCGACGGCCACCCGGAGAACGGCGGCGGCCACGGGCTGATGGGCATGCGCGAACGCGCCACCGCCCTCGGCGGTCGCTGCTCGGCCGGCCCCCGGTACGGCGGCGGCTTCCGCGTACAGGCGATACTGCCCGTCGGGGCCCGCACGGGGGAGGAACAGTGACGATCAGAGTGCTGCTCGCCGACGACCAGGCGCTGCTGCGCAGTGCGTTCAGGGTGCTGGTGGACTCCGAACCCGACATGGAGGTCGTCGCAGAGGCGTCCGACGGCGCCGAGGCCGTGGAGCTCGCGCGCTCCGAGCGCGCGGACGTCGTCCTCATGGACATCCGGATGCCGGGCACCGACGGCCTGGCCGCCACCCGGCTGATCAGCGCCGACCCGTCCCTCGCGGGCGTACGCGTGGTGATGCTGACGACCTTCGAGGTCGACGAGTACGTGGTCCAGTCGCTGCGCGCGGGCGCCTCCGGATTCCTCGGCAAGGGCGCGGAACCGGAGGAGCTGCTCAACGCCATCCGGATCGCCGCCGCGGGTGACGCGCTGCTCTCCCCGGTGGCGACCAAGGGGCTGATCGCCACGTTCCTGAAGCAGGGTGGCGGCGGCGGTCCGGACGGCGACGGCGGCCCGGGGCTGCACTCGGAACGGCTGGCCGCGCTGACCGTCCGGGAGCGTGAGGTTCTCGTCCAGGTGGCCGGCGGGCACTCCAACGACGAGATCGCGCAGCGGCTGGAGGTCAGCCCCCTCACCGTCAAGACCCATGTGAACCGGGCGATGGCGAAGCTGGGCGCCCGGGACCGGGCCCAGCTGGTGGTCATCGCCTACGAATCGGGCCTGGTACGGCCACGGGTGGAGTGAGCGACAGCCCCACCCTCACCGGCGGCCGAAGGCAGTAAAGGACGCTCACCGGCCTCTGGCCTGACCGGCCTCTTGCCTCACCGGCCTCTTGCCTCACCGGGCCCTGGCCCCCGGGTCTCCGGCTTCACCGGGCCCTGGCCCCCGGCTTTCGGCTTCACCGGGCCCCGGCCTCACCCCGCGCATGGCCCTTGGCCCCACGGCCCTCGGCCACACGGGCCGCCGGCCTCACCGGCCCCCGGCTCCCACGGCCCCACGGGACCCGGCTGCCGACGGGCCCCGACCCCCGGCCCCCCGGGCCGCGTCCCCACGGGCCTGCGGCCCGGGGGCGGCCCGGCCACGGCCGTGCCCGGGCTTCGCCCGGTGCGGCTCACCGGCCTCCCGCCCGCCGCAGGCGCGTCGTGCCCGGCGTGAGCCCGAGTGAAAGGGGCGCCCCTCCCGGAGGGGCGCCCCTTTCGTTGGGGTCTGGCGATCGCGCCGCGTAGCGGGCGCGTCGATGGGGGCCTGTGGGGGCTTCCCCCACCTGAAGGGCGGGAGGGTGGGATCGCCCCCCGTACCCGCTACGGCAGGGCCAGCATCCGTTCCAGCGCCAGCTTCGCGAAGCTCTCCGTCTCCTTGTCGACCTGGATCTGGTTCACCAGATTCCCCTCGGCCAGCGACTCCAGCGTCCACACCAGGTGCGGCAGGTCGATCCGGTTCATCGTCGAGCAGAAGCAGACCGTCTTGTCGAGGAAGACGACCTCCTTGTCCGGGTGCGCGGCCGCCACCCGGCGGACCAGGTTCAGCTCGGTGCCGATCGCCCACTTGGAACCGGCCGGGGCCGCCTCCAGCGTCTTGATGATGTACTCCGTCGAGCCGACGAAGTCCGCCGCCGCCACGACCTCGTGCTTGCACTCGGGGTGCACCAGCACGTTGACGCCCGGGATCCGCTCGCGTACGTCGTTGACCGAGTCCAGCGAGAAGCGCCCGTGCACCGAGCAGTGCCCGCGCCACAGGATCATCTTCGCGTCGCGCAGCTGCTCGGCGGTCAGGCCGCCGTTCGGCTTGTGCGGGTTGTACAGGACGCAGTCCTCCAGCGACATGCCCATGTCCCGCACCGCGGTGTTGCGCCCCAGGTGCTGGTCCGGCAGGAAGAGGACCTTCTGGCCCTGCTCGAAGGCCCAGTCCAGCGCCCGCTTCGCGTTCGACGAGGTGCAGATCGTCCCGCCGTGCTTGCCGGTGAACGCCTTGATGTCCGCGGAGGAGTTCATGTACGACACGGGCACGGTGGCCTCCGCCACGCCCGCCTCGGTCAGTACGTCCCAGCACTCCGCCACCTGCTCGGCGGTCGCCATGTCGGCCATGGAACAGCCGGCGGCGAGGTCCGGCAGGACCACCTTCTGGTCGTCGGACGTCAGGATGTCCGCGGACTCCGCCATGAAGTGCACACCGCAGAACACGATGTACTCGGCCTCCGGCTTCGCGGCCGCGTCCTTGGCCAGCTTGAAGGAGTCACCGGTGACGTCGGCGAACTGGATGACCTCGTCACGCTGGTAGTGGTGGCCGAGGACGAAGACCTTGTCCCCGAGCTTCTCCTTGGCGGCGCGGGCGCGCTCCACGAGGTCCGGGTCGGACGGCGAGGGCAGGTCGCCGGGGCACTCGACACCGCGCTCGCTCCGGGGGTCGGCCTCACGGCCGAGCAGCAGCAGGGCGAGCGGCGTCGGCTGGACGTCGAGCTCCGGGCGGGTTGGGGCGGTGGTCACGACACGCACCCTTTCTTCGTCTGCAACGGGACCTTCTCGTCTATTTGACGCTATCTATCATAACCGCTTCACGTCAGTTTGACGATGTCCATAGTGTCGATGTGACGCATTCCCGCACGCCTGCCGGGTGTGCGAGCATGAAGAACCAAACGCAAGCGCAAGGCCCGGAATGAATCCGCGGCCCCGTCGGTTGAGGCCGACGGCAAGCAGTCCGAACAACCCGGGAGTGAAGCAGATGTCCGTTCAGGACGAGAAGACCACTGTGAGCGACGGCATCCTCCTGTCCGACGCCGCCGCGGCCAAGGTCAAGGCCCTGCTCGACCAGGAAGGCCGCGAGGACCTGGCGCTGCGTGTCGCCGTTCAGCCCGGCGGCTGCTCCGGCCTGCGTTACCAGCTGTTCTTCGACGAGCGCGCCCTTGACGGCGATGTCGTGAAGGACTTCGACGGCGTGAAGGTCGTCACGGACCGGATGAGCGCTCCTTACCTCGGCGGTGCCTCCATCGACTTCGTCGACACCATCGAGAAGCAGGGCTTCACGATCGACAACCCGAACGCCACCGGCTCCTGCGCCTGCGGTGACTCGTTCAGCTAAAGCCACCGAACTGCGCGAGGCGGCGCCCCCCCCGAACGGGGAGCGCCGCCTCTGTCGTATGCGATGAGCGGGGCGCACAGCGAGGTACGCCGGCCGCTACTTTCGTGTCGGCGGCACCGGCTCCCCGGTCGCCCCGTTCACGACCTTCCGGTCGCCCAGCGGCTTGTCCAGCGTCACCGTCTCGGTCAGCTCCTTGGCCAGCATGATGCAGACCCGGTCCTTGCCGGTCTCCGCTTCGATGAGCTTCACGGTCACCGCCGACGCGCTCTCGGTGGCCTGCGCCGAGTATTCGCTGCACACCGAGCCCCAGAAGGTCAGGGTCAGCGTCCGGCCGTCGGCGCTGTACGACTCGATGGGGGAGCTGCGCGTCGCCGGCGGAGGCGTCGAATCCTTCGGCGGCACCGGCAGGGTGGTGGAGGGGGCCTCCGGAGTGGGACCCGTCAGGTACTTCGGGTCAACCGCCGGATGGGTGATGGTGAAGTCCGCCGCACCCTTCTCGCCCTTGACCTGGAACAGCCACGACGGTACGAGCGCCTGCCGCCCGTCCACGAACTGCGCCGCGAGCCCGAACACCGCCTTCTCGACGATCACCGTCGCGGGCTTCCCGGTACCACCCGAGGCCCCGTCCGAGGGCTCGCACGGTGCGGCCACGTCACCCTGCTCCGGCTTCTCCGCCGGTACGGGCGTCGCGCAGCCGCCGATCCCGATCGGCCCCGCGCCCTCCCCGGCCTCGTTCAGTGCGGCGAGCGCCCCGTCCGCGTCGATCACCGGATACGTGTCGCCCTTCACCGGCTTCTTCAGCTGTCCGCTGCCGCCGACCACGTCGCCGCCGGGGCCGATCTGCACGCCGGTCGTCCAGCCGTACGTCGGCAGCCCGCCGATGACGGGACTGGCGTTCACCACACGCACCGCGCCCATCAGCTGCCGCGCGTCCAGCTTGGCGTCGTCCTGCCCCAGCGCCTTGAGTACCGGAGCGGCAGCCGCCTTCGCGGCCTTCTCGCTCACCGCGGCACCCGAGTCCTCCGGCGGAACCGTCGTCCCCCCGCAGGTGTCCTTCCCGCGCTCACAGTCGTCGCTGCCGCCCGCCTGGTACTTCACGAACGTCCAGGTCCCGGGCGCCTGCCGGTTCACCTGCAGGACCGGCCCGGCCGAGTCGCGGACCACGCCCGCCTTCCAGACGTCGCCCTCCAGGCGCGGCTTGTCCGTCACGCCGAGGGCCCCGGCGAGCTTCGCCACCTCCGCCTCGCCGACCTCGCCGCGCGTGCGGTAGACCGGCGCCGCGTCGGGTCCGTCCGGCAGTTCCCCCTCGGCTCGGTAGACGACGCCGCCGGGGTCGGGCTCGCCCGGGGCGATGTCCCCCCGCCCCGAGCCGTCCGTATGACCGTCGAGGGCAAGCGGGGGCGGGTTGCCCTCCGCGCCGGGCGTGCCGTTCCGGTCGGCCGCGTCGCCGTTGCCGGCCGCCGTCGAGGCGACGTACGCGCCACCGCCGCCGGCCAGCAGCACCGCTGCCGCGACCGAGGCGACGGCAAGCGGGGAACGCCGTCGGCGGGGACCGTCGGTTGGTGTGTCGGACCGCTCGCTGCTCACCGTGTTACTCCTTCGACAGGGGACACGGCTGAGACGGTCGGGAGGAGCGAGCGGTTCCCCTGCGGCGGGCCGGTCCCCCGGACGGGTCAATCCACGTACGGGTCGCGCAGGCCCCAGTCGCCTAGTCGCCGTACTCCGACATGGAGTCGAGCAGCCGGGCGGACGCCGGCGGAACGGTGATCCCGTGGATCTGCGACGGACGTACCGGTACGGGCGCGGGCTCGGCCGGGACCGCCCAGTGCGGTGCCATCCGGGCGCAGTCGCCGCGCAGCTGGGCGAGGCTGAATTCAGGGGCGGGGTCCGTGGCGATGTGCTTCGGCATGCGCGCTGCTCCCGTATCTCGGAGATCCGCTTGCGGACCCCGTATACAGGCACCGTAAGCACGACGATCGTCACGAAAAAAGACCTACTATCGGGTAGTTTTGCCAGGTCGGCGTGGGCCCCGGAACCCGGTAGCGTGAACTGTCACCTCCCCTCGACGCCACAGGAGCGCTTCGCCGTGCGGATCGCAGTCACCGGCTCCATCGCCACCGACCACCTCATGACCTTCCCCGGCCGCTTCGCCGACCAGCTGGTCGCGGACCAGCTGCACACGGTCTCCCTCTCCTTCCTGGTCGACAACCTCGACGTACGCAGGGGCGGCGTCGGCGCCAACATCTGCTTCGGCATGGGGCAGCTGGGCACCCGGCCGATCCTGGTCGGCGCCGCGGGCGCCGACTTCGACGAGTACCGCGCGTGGCTCGACCGGCACGGCGTGGACACCGCCTCGGTCCGTATCTCCGAGGTGCTGCACACCGCCCGCTTCGTGTGCACGACGGACGCCGACCACAACCAGATCGGCTCGTTCTACACCGGTGCCATGAGCGAGGCCCGGCAGATCGAGCTCAAGGCGGTCGCCGACCGCGTCGGCGGCCTCGACCTGGTACTGATCGGCGCGGACGACCCCGAGGCGATGCTCCGCCACACGGAGGAGTGCCGCGCCCGCGCCATCCCGTTCGCCGCCGACTTCTCGCAGCAGATCGCCCGGATGAACGGTGACGAGATCCGCACCCTGCTGGACGGTGCGACGTACCTCTTCTCCAACGAGTACGAGAAGGGGCTCATCGAGTCCAAGACCGGCTGGACCGACGAGGAGATCCTGGCCCGCGTCGGCCACCGGGTCACCACGCTCGGCTCGCGCGGTGTGCGGATCGAGCAGACCGGCGCGGAGCCCATCGTCGTGGGCTGCCCCGAGGAGGTGGCGAAGGTCGACCCGACCGGCGTCGGCGACGCGTTCCGCGCGGGCTTCCTGTCCGGCCTCTCCTGGGGCGTGGGCCTGGAGCGCGCCGCCCAGGTCGGCTGCATGCTGGCGACCCTGGTGATCGAAACGCTGGGCACCCAGGAGTACACCCTGCGCCGCGCCCACTTCATGGACCGCTTCACCAAGGCGTACGGGCACGACGCGGCCGAGGACGTCCGGGACCACCTCGCCTAGTACCGGTACCGACACCGGTACCGGTACCGCTCACGCACGCCGGCGGACCACGTAAGCGCGACCCTGGTCCGCCGGCTGCTCGCCCACGTACTCCTGGCCCGTCATCTCGCACCACGCCGGGATGTCCAGCCGCGCCGCCTCGTCGTCCGACAGGACCGTCACCGTGGCGCCGACCGGCACGTCGCCGATGACCTTGGCCAGCTCGATCACCGGGACCGGGCACCGCCTGCCGAGCGCGTCCACCACCAGCGAGGCGCCGACCGGCGTGGCCCGCACCTCGCCCGACGCCGGCGCGCCCAGCCGCTCGCGCACCCCGGACACCGCACCCGGCAGCACCTCCAGGAAGCGGTCGACCTCCTCGCCGGTCGTCCCGGGCGGCAGCGAGACGCGGACATTGCCCTCCGACAGCACCCCCATGGCCCGCAGCACATGGCTCGGCGTCAGTGTGCTGCTCGTGCACGAGGAGCCGGAGGACACGGAGAAGCCCGCCCGGTCCAGTTCGTGCAGCAGTGTCTCCCCGTCGACATAGAGACAGGAGAAGGTGACCAGGTGCGGCAGCCGCCGTACCGGATCGCCCACCACCTCCACGTCCGGCACCAGCGCCGGCACCCGGGCCCGGATCCGGTCCACCAGCCCGCGCAGCCGCCCGGCCTCCGCCGCGGCCTCCGCCCGTACGGCACGCAGGGAGGCGGCGGCCGCCACGACCGCCGGGATGTTCTCGAAACCGGCGGCCCGCCCCGACTCCCGTTCGTCGGCCGGGCCTTGGGGTGCGAAGCGAATCCCCTTGCGTACGGCCAGCAGCCCGACTCCAGCCGGTCCACCCCATTTGTGCGCACTCGCCGCGAGCATCGACCAGTCTCCCTCCACCGGCCCCCAGGCCAGCGACTGCGCCGCGTCGACCAGCAGCGGCACCCCGGCGGCCCGGCACGCCCCGGCCACCTCGGCGACCGGCTGCTCGGTGCCCACCTCGTGGTTGGCGGACTGCAGACAGGCCAGGGCGGTGTCCGGGCGCAGGGCAGCCGTGTACGCCTCGGGCGCCACCGACCCGGCCCGGTCCACCGGTACTTCGGTCAGCGAACCGCCCGCCTTCTCGTGCTCGGCGGCCGCGTGCAGCACGGAGGAGTGCTCCACCGCGGACACGACCAGATGGCCACCCACGCGCCGGCGTCCGGCCAGGGCGCCCGCGATCGCCGTATGCACGGCGCGCGTTCCGGAGGAGGTGAACACCAGCTCGTCCGGCCGGCACCCCACGGCCTCCGCCGCGGCCTCGCGCGCCGCGTCGAGGAGCAGCCGGGCCCGCCGCCCCTCGCGGTAGAGGCGGGCGGGGTCCGCCCACCCCTCGTCGAGCGAGGCCTGCAGGGCCTGGCGGGCGACGGGGTGCAGCGGAGCGGAGGACGCGGTATCGAAGTAGGGCACGCCGCCACGCTAACCCCGCGCCGTCCCCGAGCGCCCGCGGCCTGCTCCCCCGGGGCACAGGGGAGGGGGCGTCAGATGACCCCCGGAAGCGGCCATTCGGGGGTCCGCGGACCGTCCCCCGGAAGGCCGAACCACCCCTTCGGGGTCAGTCGCGGCGCGTTAAGCACCCTCCCCGCGCGACCCCAATTAGCGTCCAGTAGGGTTTGGTCCGCATAAACATCCAAACCCCTGCCCGTGGTCAGGGCCGGCGACCGACCAAGCGAAACGGCCGCAGCCGGCCGCGCGGGCGAGACTCTCGGGAAGGCGCTACGTGAGTCCCTACGGCTCCGACCGCTCGCCGCGGCGCCCGATGCGGCGGAAGCTGCTGCAGGCGCTGACTGCGGGCCTGGTCCTGGCGACCGCCACCGGTTGCACATACAAGGACTTCCCCCGCCTCGGAATGCCCACTCCGGTCACGGAGGAGGCGCCGATCATCCTCTCCCTGTGGCAGGGTTCGTGGGCGGCCGCACTCGCCACCGGCGTGCTGGTATGGGGCCTGATCGTGTGGAGCATCGTCTTCCACCGGCGCAGCCGCACCAAGGTGGAGGTCCCTCCGCAGACCCGGTACAACATGCCCATCGAGGCGCTGTACACCGTGGTCCCGCTCATCATCGTGTCGGTGCTCTTCTACTTCACCGCACGTGACGAGTCCAAGCTCCTGGCCCTCGACAAGCCGCAGCACACCATCAACGTGGTCGGCTACCAGTGGAGCTGGGGCTTCAACTACATCGAGGACGTGGACGGCAGGGCCGACACGCCCGGCAAGCTCCCCGATGAACTGGGCTCCCTCCCGGACCGGTACACCAAGGACTTCCCGGCCGGCGCCGAAGGCGTCTACACCAAGGGCGTCCCGGCCGACCGGAACCCGCAGAACGGCAACCCGGGTCCGACGCTGTGGCTGCCCAAGGGCGAGAAGGTCCGCTTCATCCTCTCGTCCAATGACGTCATCCACTCCTTCTGGGTGGTTCCCTTCCTGTTCAAGCAGGACGTCATTCCGGGACACACCAACGTCTTCGAGGTGACTCCGAACCAGGAGGGCACCTTCATGGGCAAGTGCGCCGAACTCTGCGGCGTCGACCACTCCCGGATGCTCTTCAATGTCAAGGTCGTCTCTCCGGAGCGCTACCAGCAGCACCTGAAGGAGCTGGCCGAGAAGGGGCAGACCGGCTTCCTCCCGACCGGCATCGAGCAGACCGACCCGGCCAGGAATGCGGAGACGAACAAACTGTGAGCATCCTCAACGAACCCCAGGGTGCCGCGGCAGCAGACGACTCGTACGAGGACGAGCTGCCGGTACGGCGCAAGCAGCCGGGAAATGTCGTCGTCAAGTGGATGACCACCACTGACCACAAGACGATCGGCACGCTCTATCTGGTCACGTCGTTCTTCTTCTTCTGCATCGGTGGTCTGCTGGCGCTCGTCATGCGCGCCGAACTGGCCCGTCCCGGTACGCAGATCATGTCGAACGAGCAGTTCAACCAGGCGTTCACGATGCACGGCACGATCATGCTGCTGATGTTCGCGACGCCGCTGTTCGCCGGATTCGCGAACTGGATCATGCCGCTGCAGATCGGCGCGCCCGACGTGGCGTTCCCGCGGCTGAACATGTTCGCGTACTGGCTGTACCTCTTCGGCTCGCTCATCGCGGTGGCCGGCTTCCTCACCCCGCAGGGTGCGGCCGACTTCGGCTGGTTCGCCTACACGCCGCTGTCGGACGCGGTCCGCTCGCCGGGCATCGGCGCCGACATGTGGATCATGGGTCTGGCCTTCTCGGGCTTCGGCACGATCCTCGGTTCGGTCAACTTCATCACCACGATCATCTGCATGCGCGCCCCCGGCATGACGATGTTCCGGATGCCGATCTTCACCTGGAACGTGCTGCTGACCGGTGTGCTGGTCCTGCTCGCCTTCCCGGTGCTCGCCGCCGCGCTCTTCGCGCTGGAGGCCGACCGGAAGTTCGGTGCGCACATCTTCGACGCCAGTAACGGCGGCGCGTTGCTGTGGCAGCACCTGTTCTGGTTCTTCGGGCATCCCGAGGTGTACATCATCGCGCTGCCGTTCTTCGGCATCGTCTCCGAAGTGATCCCGGTCTTCTCCCGCAAGCCGATGTTCGGTTACATCGGTCTGATCGGTGCGACGATCGCGATCGCGGGTCTGTCGGTGACGGTGTGGGCGCACCACATGTACGTCACCGGTGGTGTGCTGTTGCCGTTCTTCTCCTTCATGACCTTCCTGATCGCGGTACCGACCGGTGTGAAGTTCTTCAACTGGATCGGCACCATGTGGAAGGGGTCGTTGTCCTTCGAGACACCGATGCTGTGGACGATCGGCTTCCTGGTCACCTTCACCTTCGGTGGTCTGACCGGCGTCATCCTGGCCTCGCCCCCGATGGACTTCCACGTGTCGGACTCGTACTTCGTGGTGGCGCACTTCCACTACGTGGTCTTCGGCACCGTCGTGTTCGCGATGTTCGCGGGCTTCCACTTCTGGTGGCCCAAGTTCACCGGCAAGATGCTCGACGAGCGCCTGGGCAAGATCACCTTCTGGACGCTGTTCATCGGCTTCCACGGCACGTTCCTGGTGCAGCACTGGCTGGGCGCCGAGGGCATGCCGCGCCGGTACGCGGACTACCTGGCCGCCGACGGATTCACCGCGCTGAACACCATCTCCACGATCAGCTCGTTCCTGCTCGGCATGTCGCTCCTGCCCTTCATGTACAACGTCTGGAAGACGGCGAAGTACGGCAAGAAGATCGAGGTCGACGACCCGTGGGGCTACGGCCGTTCGCTCGAGTGGGCGACTTCCTGCCCGCCCCCGCGGCACAACTTCCTCACCCTGCCGCGGATCCGTTCCGAATCCCCGGCGTTCGACCTGCACCACCCGGAGATCGCTGCTCTGGACGAGCTCGAACACGCCGGTCACGGTGCCAGCCACATCGCTGGTGACAAGGAGGCCGGCAAGTGAAGGTCCAGGGCAAGATGTTCCTGTGGCTCGCCTTCTTCATCCTCGCCATGGCGATCGTCTATGGCGTGTGGTCGAAGGAGCCGGCCGGCACCACCGCACTGTTCCTGGCCTTCGGCCTGAGCGTCATGATCGGCTACTACCTGGCCTTCACGGCCCGGCGAGTGGACGCCATGGCTCAGGACAACAAGGAGGCCGACGTCGCGGACGAGGCCGGTGAGCTGGGATTCTTCTCCCCGCACAGCTGGCAGCCGCTCTCGCTCGCCATCGGTGGCGCGCTCGCCTTCATGGGCGTCGTCTTCGGCTGGTGGCTGCTGTACTTCTCGATGCCGATCGTCCTGATCGGTCTGTTCGGCTGGGTGTTCGAGTACTACCGCGGCGAGAACCAGAACCAGTAATCGCGAAGCCAAACATGTGGGGCCCGGACACCTCGTCAAACAGGTGACCGGGCCCCTCGTTTGCAGTCATCCGGCGAGCCGTTCGGCGCATATCTTCCTAATGTGTGGTTATGAGCCACTCACCGCACATTCGGATGGTCCTGAGCTGCACCGTGGTGGTCCTCTCCCTCGGAGTGGGAGCCGCCGCCTGTGACGGCTCGGGCGGCAATCCGCTCTCCGCCCGGCCCTATGACGCGGCCGGCCAGGTCGCCTTCAACCACACCGCGGGCAGCCGCCCGACGGACCCCGACCGGCCGCTGGAGGTGACGGCCAAGGGCGAGGACAGCCGAATAACCGACGTGACCGCGACAGACGCCGCCGGCCGCCATGTGGCGGGCGAACTCTCCGCGGACGGCAGCCGCTGGCACAGCACCACCCCGCTGGCCGCAGGAGCGCACTACACCGTCCGGGTGAGCACCGAGGACGACGAGGGGGCGCCAGGGCGGCGGACGCTGTCGTTCCACACGGCACCGGCACAGAACCTCCTGAAGGTCGAGTTCGGCCCCAAGGCGGGCAAGTACGGCGTCGGCCAGCCCGTCACGGCGAAGCTGAGCCGGGCGGTCAAGGACAAGGCGGCCCGGGCGGTCGTCGAACGGGGGCTGAGCGTCCGCTCCACGCCGTCGGTCGAGGGGGCCTGGCACTGGGTGGACGACCGGGAACTGCACTTCCGCCCGAAGGAGTACTGGCCCGCCAACGCCTCCATAGAGGTGCGCAGCAATCTCGAGGGCATCCGGGTCGGCAACAAGATCCACGGCGCCGCCGCCAAGCCGCTGACCATCACCACGGGGGACCGGCTCGAAGCGATCACCGACGCCGCCTCGCACCAGATGACCGTCCTGCGCAACGGCGAAGTGATCAAGACCATCCCGGTGACCACCGGCAAACCCGGCTTCTCCACCCGCAACGGCGTCAAGGTGGTGCTGGGCCGGGAGTACTTCGTACGGATGCGCGGCACCAGCGTCGGCATCCCGGAGGGCAGTGCGGAGTCGTACGACCTGCCCGTCTACTACGCGACCCGGGTCACCTGGAGCGGCGAGTACGTGCACGCCGCCCCCTGGTCCGTCGGCTCACAGGGATACGCCAATGTCAGCCACGGATGCACGGGCATGAGCACCGGCAACGCCGCATGGTTCTTCAACACCGTGCGTGAGGGCGACATCGTGAAGGTGATCAACAGCTCCGGCGAGGAGATGGCTCCCTTCGGCAACGGATTCGGCGACTGGAACCTGCCGTGGGGCGAGTGGCGCAAGGGCAGTTCCCTCCTGGCCGGCACACCGGAGGGGCGGACCGCCGTCGACGCCGCCCGCCTCCGGGCCGAGATCTGACCGGGCCGGCCGGTCCGGTCAGACCGATCGAGGCCGGGGCCTCAGGCGCCCACCGACAGCCGGCGGCGCAGCAGCGCGGCCAGCGAGTCCGCGAACTCCACCGGATCCACCGGAAGGGTCACCGCCGCGTCCGCGCGGCTCCAGGTGGCCAGCCAGGCGTCCTGCGGGCGGCCGATGAGCAGCAGAACGGGCGGGCAGTGGAAGATCTCGTCCTTGATCTGACGGCACACGCCCATACCGCCCGCGGGAACCGCCTCGCCGTCCAGCACGCAGACGTCGATGCCGCCCCGCTCCAGGGCCTTCAGTACGGCCGGCATGGTGGCGCACTCAAGGAACTCCACCGGCGGCACATCGGCGGCCGGCCTGCGTCCCGCCGCCAGCCGCACCTGTTCGCGAGTGCTGGAGTCGTCGCTGTAGACCAGCACCGTGGCAGTCGCCTGCATTGTTCCTCCACGCTTCTCAATGACACAGCTTCGGGTCAGGAACCGATGCGCGGATGCTACTCCGTCCGACAGCGTGTCAACACCGGTTCGCACGGTGCTTCGATGGGCCGTTCGGGCTGGACACAGCGTACTGACACACCGAACGGCACCCCCCGGAGTGAGGGCGGGATAAGCGACCGACATAATGTCGGTCGTGGCGACAGCAACGACAGTAGAAACCGGGCACGCGCACCCGTCGGTCAATCGGCCGAACCTCACCAGCGTCGGAACCATCATCTGGTTGAGTTCCGAGCTGATGTTCTTCGCGGCCCTCTTCGCGATGTACTTCACCCTGCGATCGGTGACGGGTGCCGATTACTGGTCGGCTCAGGCTGAACACCTGAACTTCCCGTTCTCGGCGACCAACACCACGATCCTGGTGCTCTCCTCCCTCACCTGCCAGCTCGGCGTCTTCGCCGCGGAGCGGGGCGATGTGAAGAAGCTCCGGACGTGGTTCATCATCACGTTCGTGATGGGTGCGATCTTCATCGGCGGCCAGGTCCTGGAGTACACCGAGCTGGTGAAGGACGCGGGCATGTCGCTCTCGTCCGGCCCGTACGGCTCCGTGTTCTACCTGACCACCGGCTTCCACGGCCTGCATGTGACGGGCGGCCTGATCGCCTTCCTGCTGGTCCTTGGCCGCACGTACGCGGCCAGGAGATTCACCCACGAACAGGCCACCGCCGCCATCGTCGTGTCCTACTACTGGCACTTCGTCGATGTCGTCTGGATCGGCCTCTTCGCCACGATCTACATGATCAAGTAATCGGGCTCGCACCCGACACATATCCAGCAAGCACCGACGCAGAAGATCCTGACACCGGGGTAATCCGTGAAAAAGCTCTCCGCACGACGACGCCATCCGCTGGCCGCGGTCGTCGTTCTCCTCTTCGCGCTGGCGGCCACTGGGGGGCTGTACGCCGCGTTCGCGCCCACGGGCACGGCGCAGGCCGACGAGACCGCCCAGTCCCTCGCCATCGAGGAGGGCCAGAAGCTGTACGCCGTTGGCTGCGCAAGCTGCCACGGCACCGGGGGTCAGGGTTCCACTGACGGCCCGAGCCTGGTGGGAGTCGGCTCCGCAGCCGTTGACTTCCAGGTCAGCACGGGCCGCATGCCGGCCCAGCAGCCCGGCGCGCAGGTGCCGAAGAAGCCGAACATCTACTCGCAGAAGCAGATCGACCAGCTCGCTGCGTACATCGCTTCCCTCGGCGCGGGTCCCGTCACTCCGACTCCGGAGCAGTACAACCCCGAGGGCGCGAACATCGCCAGGGGTGGCGAACTCTTCCGCAACAACTGCGCGCAGTGCCACAACTTCACCGGTGAGGGTGGCGCCCTGACGGACGGCAAGTACGCCCCCAACCTGCACGACGTGTCGCCGAAGCACATCTACGAGGCCATGCTGACCGGCCCGCAGAACATGCCCTCCTTCCCGGACACGACGCTTCCGGAGCAGGAGAAGCAGGACATCATCGCGTACCTCGAGACGGTCAACAGCAGCGAGTCGGAGAGCCCCGGCGGCCTCAAGCTGGGCGGCCTCGGTCCGGTCAGCGAAGGTCTGTTCGGCTGGATCTTCGGTCTGGGTGCGCTCATCGCAGTCGCCGTCTGGGTCGCGGCCCACACCGCTAAGGCCAAGAAGTCATGAGTAGCCAACAGAATCCAGAAGAGACCCTGCCTGCTGAGCAGGGCGCCGCGCACGGCGCGGTATCTGTCGCGGACGATCCGTTCGCCGACCCCGGTCTGCCGGCCCACAAGCCGCGCATCCAGGACATCGACGAGCGGGCCGCCAAGCGCTCCGAGCGCACCGTGGCGTTCCTGTTCACGCTGTCGATGCTGGCGACGATCGGCTTCATCGCGTCCTACGTGATCTTCCCGGTCGACCAGATCGTCTACATCTTCCCGTTCGGGCACGTGAGCGCGCTCAACTTCTCCCTGGGTCTGACTCTGGGCGTGGCGCTCTTCTGCATCGGCGCGGGCGCGGTCCACTGGGCCCGCACCCTGATGTCCGACGTGGAGGTCGCGGACGAGCGCCACCCGATCGCGGCCGAGCCCGAGGTCCGGGCCAAGGTCATGGCGGACTTCGCGGCCGGCGCGAAGGAGTCCGACATCGGCCGCCGCAAGCTCATCCGCAACACCATGTTCGGTGCGCTGGCGATGCTGCCGCTGTCCGCCGTGGTGCTGATGCGTGACCTCGGGCCGCTGCCCGAGGACAAGCTCCGCCACACGCTCTGGGCCAAGGGCAAGCTGCTCATCAACCAGAACACCAATGAGCCGCTGCGACCCGAGGACGTGGCCGTCGGCTCGCTGACCTTCGCCATGCCCGAGGGCCTGGAGGAGGACGCGCACGGCTTCCAGACGCAGATCGCCAAGGCTGCCCTGATGATCGTCCGTATCCAGCCGGAGAACATCAAGGACAAGCAGGAACTCGAGTGGTCCCACGAGGGCATCGTGGCCTACTCGAAGATCTGCACCCACGTCGGCTGCCCGATCAGCCTGTACGAGCAGCAGACCCACCACGTGCTCTGCCCGTGCCACCAGTCCACCTTCGACCTCTCCGACGGCGCCCGCGTCATCTTCGGCCCGGCCGGTCACGCCCTCCCGCAGCTGCGGATCGGAGTGAATGACGAAGGCTTCCTCGAAGCGCTCGGCGACTTCGAAGAGCCCGTCGGTCCTTCCTTCTGGGAGCGCGGATGAGCAACGTGACGACGAATACATCAGCCGCCGGCGCGGCGGGAAAGCGGAAGGCACCCGCCGGTGAGCGGGTCGCCGACTGGGCGGACGGCCGGCTCGGCATCTACAGCCTGGCCAAGTCCAACATGCGCAAGATCTTCCCGGACCACTGGTCCTTCATGCTGGGCGAGATCGCGCTCTACAGCTTCATCATCATCATCCTCACGGGTGTGTACCTGACGCTGTTCTTCCACCCGAGCATGGCCGAGGTCGAGTACCACGGCTCGTACGTCCCGATGCAGGGCATCCGGATGTCCGAGGCGTACGCCTCGACGCTGGAGATCAGCTTCGACGTCCGCGGCGGTCTGCTGATCCGGCAGATCCACCACTGGGGCGCGCTGATCTTCATCGCGGCGATGATGGTGCACATGATGCGCGTCTTCTTCACGGGCGCGTTCCGCAAGCCGCGCGAGGTCAACTGGATCTTCGGCTTCCTGCTGCTGGTGCTCGGCATGTTCACCGGCTTCACCGGCTACTCGCTCCCGGACGACCTGCTCTCCGGTACGGGTGTCCGCTTCATGCAGGGCGCGATCCTGTCGGTGCCGATCGTCGGTACGTACCTGTCGATGTTCCTCTTCGGCGGCGAGTTCCCCGGCGACGACTTCGTCGCCCGGTTCTACTCGATCCACGTCCTGCTGCTGCCCGGCATCATGCTGGGCCTGCTGGTGGCCCACCTGATCCTGGTCTTCTACCACAAGCACACGCAGTTCGCGGGTCCCGGCCGGAACAACAACAACGTCGTCGGCATGCCGCTGCTGCCCGTCTACATGGCCAAGGCCGGAGGCTTCTTCTTCCTGGTCTTCGGTGTCATCGCGGCCATCTCGGCGATCGCCTCGATCAACCCGATCTGGGCGCTCGGACCGTACCGTCCGGACCATGTGTCCACCGGCGCCCAGCCCGACTGGTACATGGGCTTCTCCGAGGGACTCATCCGGGCCATGCCGGGCTGGGAGATCAACTTCTGGGGCCACACGCTCGCCCTGGGTGTGTTCATCCCGCTGATGATCTTCCCGTTGGTGCTGGTCGCGATCGCGGTGTACCCGTTCGTCGAGTCCTGGGTCACCCAGGACAAGCGCGAGCACCACATCGCGGACCGGCCGCGTAACGCGCCGACCCGTACGGGCTTCGGTGTCGCGTGGCTGACCTGGTACGTGATCCTGCTGATCGCGGGCGGCAACGACATGTTCGCCCAGTTCTTCCACCTGTCGATCAACAACATCACCTGGTTCGCGCGGATCGGCTTCTTCGTCGGCCCGGTCATCGCCTTCGTCATCACCAAGCGGATCTGCCTGGGCCTGCAGCGGCGTGACAAGGAGAAGGTGCTGCACGGTCGCGAGACCGGCATCATCAAGCGCCTGCCGCACGGTGAGTTCGTCGAGGTCCACGAGCCGCTCTCGCCGGCGCAGCTGCACACGCTCACCGCGCATGAGCAGTACAAGCCGGCCGAGATCGGCCCGACGGTCGACGAGAACGGTGTCGAGCGCAAGGTGAAGCGCACGGAGAAGCTCCGGGCCAAGCTCAGCAAGAGCTACTACGGCGAGGGCAGCCAGATCGAGAAGCCCAGCGTCGAGGAGTACAAGGAGATCACCAGCGGCCACGGCCACCACTGATCCCACCCGGCCGCGAGGTCGCCACAGCGAGAGCCCCGTCCATTGCTCGGACGGGGCTCTTCGCCGTAACCGGGGCTGGATAGGGTGGAAGCACTCTCTATTCGGCTGTGGACCCCAGGAGCGGACCATGAACGTTGTGACCCCGGCAGGCGGCGACAGCGTGGCGGCCCGCAGCTGGCCGGGCGTACTCGACGCGCTGCTCAGCAACACCGACGTCACGGCCGACGACACCGCCTGGGCGATGGACCGCATCATGCGGGGCGAGGCCACCGACGCGCAGATCGCCGGTTTCGCGGTGGCGCTGCGGGCCAAGGGCGAGACGGTCGCGGAGATCAACGGACTCGTACGGACGATGTACGAGCACGCCAACCTGATCGAGGTACCCGGCCGGACCGTCGACATCGTCGGCACCGGAGGCGACGGCGCCAAGACCGTCAACATCTCCACCATGTCGGCCGTCGTGGTGGCCGGCACCGGAGCGAAGGTCGTCAAGCACGGGAACCGGGCCGCGTCGTCGGCCAGCGGTGCCTCGGACGTGCTGGAGAAGCTCGGCGTCAACCTGGAGCTGACGCCGCAGCGGGTGGCCGAGGTCGCCGAGGAGGCCGGGATCACCTTCTGCTTCGCCGTGAAGTTCCATCCGGCGCTGCGTCATGTGGCGGCGGCACGGCGCGAGTTGGGGATCCGCACCACGTTCAACTTCCTCGGTCCGCTCACCAACCCGGCCCGGGTACGGGCGCAGGCGACCGGGGTCGCCGACGCCAGGATGGCGCCGATCGTCGCGGGCGTACTGGCGGAGCGCGGGTCCTCCGCGCTCGTCTTCCGCGGTGACGACGGCCTCGACGAGCTGACCACCACCGCCACCTCCCGGGTGTGGACGGTGCGGGACGGCGAGGTCCGCGAGCAGCCCTTCGACCCGCGTGAGGTGGGGATCGAGCTGGTACCCGTGGAGGCACTGCGCGGTGCCGACGCCTCGTACAACGCGGATGTCGCGCGCCGGCTGCTGGGCGGCGAGACCGGCCCGGTGCGGGACGCGGTGCTGCTCAACGCGGCGGCGGCGCTGGTGGCGCTCGATCCGACGGAGGGCTCGTTGAACGAGCAGATCGCCGCCGGGATCGCCAAGGCCGCCGAGTCGATCGACTCGGGCGCGGCTCAGCGCACGCTGGAGCGCTGGGTGGCGGCGAGCAACGCGTAAGCGCGTGCCTCACGCAAGCTGACACAACGCGGAGTCCGGCATTCGGACTCCGCGTTGCGCGTGGAAGATCTTGTGGCAAGATACTGCGCAGGTCATGAGTGACAGCGTTCAGGCCCCGGCTTGCTGTCCGGCAACCCTCCGTCCGTGGCGGGGTGCCCCGGGTGAAGACCAGGTCGTAGGCAGCAAGGCCTGCGGCAAGCGCGGACCCCTTGCGCACCTCTTTTCAGGTGTTGGGCTGGGGTCCTGGTCCTCCAGGGAGCAGTCTCGTGAGCAAGCGAATGCGATAGGGCTTTCGGCCCCCCACCGCACACCCTTCTTTCCCTTACCGCTCCGTGCTTCGGTCACGTCGAGCGGTGATCTCGCCTGCCTCTCACGGGAGTTCGCCATGTCTGTCTCCACCGCTGCCGCCGACCAGCTGATTTGTTCCCCGCTGCCCGTTCTGGGGCGGGATGTCACCGTTCCGCTCGTCACCGGGGGCGAAGTCACCTACGCCGCCCTGGACTACGCCGCGAGCGCCCCGGCCCTGCAGCGCGTGTGGGACGACGTGGCCGCGTACGCCCCGTACTACGGCAGCGTGCACCGCGGTGCCGGGTACCTCTCCCAGCTGTCGACCGACCTCTTCGAGAACAGCCGCGCCACCGTCGCGGAGTTCCTCGGCTGCCGTGCCGGCGACCAGGTTGTCTTCACCCGCTCGACCACCGACTCGCTCAACCTGCTCGCCCAGGCGCTGCCGGCCGACTGCCAGGTCTTCGTCTTCGAGACCGAGCACCACGCCTCGCTGCTGCCCTGGCGAGACGCCCGGGTGACCTACCTCAACGCCCCGCGGACTCCGGCGCAGGCCGTCGAGACCCTGGAGCAGGCCCTTGCCGGCCGAGACCCGTACGGCCCCGCGCTGGTCTGCGTCACCGGCGCGTCCAACGTCACCGGTGAGCTGTGGCCGGTCAAGGAGCTCGCCGCCGCGGCGCACGCGCACGGCGCCCGCATCGTGCTGGACGCCGCCCAGCTCGCGCCGCACCACCCGGTGGACATCGCGGAGCTCGACGTCGACTGGGTCGCCTTCTCCGGGCACAAGCTGTACGCGCCGTTCGGCTCCGGGGTGCTGGCCGGCCGCGCCGACTGGCTGCGGGACGCCGAGCCGTACCTCGCGGGCGGCGGCGCGAGCCGCACGGTGGCCCGCCGTACGGACGGCGGCGTGGACGTCGAGTGGCACGCCACGGCCGCCCGTCACGAGGCCGGCTCGCCCAACGTCATCGGCGTGTACGCGATCGCCTCGGCCTGCAAGGCGCTCACCGAGGCCGGCTTCGACTCCCTGGTCGCCCGCGAGCAGCAGCTCGTCGCCCGGGTCCGCGAGGGCCTGGCGGAGGTGCCCGAGGTGCGGGTGCTCTCGCTGTTCGGCGACGACGCCCCGCGGGTCGGCGTCATCTCGTTCGTGGTCGACGGCTGGAACAGCTCGCACTTCGCCGCCGCGCTTTCCGCGGAGTACGGGATCGGCGTACGGGACGGCCTGTTCTGCGCCCACCCGCTGGTACGGACCCTGCTCGGCAGCGAGCCCCAGGAGCCGGGCGAGTGCGGGGCCCCCGAGGCCGCCCCGGGGGAGCGGTCGCTGAACGCGATCCGCGTCAGCTTCGGCGCGGGCACGCCCGACGAGCACGTGGAGCGCTTCGTCGGCGCGGTCCGGGAGCTGGTGCGCGAGGGCGCCAAGTGGGACTACCGCACCGAGGACGGCCGCTGCGTCCCCGCGGTCTAGCAGGCCGGCCGCTGCACAGGGCCGGACAGCGCCTAGGCGTCCAGGCCGATCGCGAAGGCCGCTTCCAGGTCGTGCTGGGAGTACGTACGGAACGCCACATGCGTGTCCGTGGCCTCCACACCGGGAATCTTGCTGATCCGGCCCGGGATGATGTCCGCGAGGTCGTCGTGCCGGGCCACCCGCACCAGCGCGACGAGGTCGTACGTACCGGTGACGGAGTAGACCTCGCTGACGCTGTCCAGGGCGGCGATCGCCTCCGCGATCTCGGGAATCCGGTCCACGCTGGTCTTGATGAGCACGATCGCGGTGATCACGGCTTGCTGTCTCCCTCGGTGGCCGTCGCTGGACCACTCACTCTATCCGTACGCCTGTAACGCCCCCAGGCGTAGAGGAACCCGATCGAGAACCCGACCAGATGGGCCAGATAGGCGACTCCGGGCCCGCTGTCGGCACGATGGGCCGCCAGCCACTGGATGCCGAACCAGAACACCAGCACGATCCAGGCGGGCAGCCGCAGCGGCAGGAAGAGGAGGAAGGGGAACAGGCTGGTGACCCGGGCCCTGGGGAAGAGGTACAGGAAGCCGCCGAGCACCCCGGAGATCGCTCCGGAAGCCCCCACCAGGGTCTGCTGCGAGTCCGCGTTCGCCACCGCGTACCCGACCAGCGCGAGATAGCCGCAGCCGAGGGAGAAGAGCGCGAACTCCGGGCGCCCCATCCGCTCCTCGGCCATCGCCCCGAAGACGTAGAGAAACAGCATGTTGCCGAGCAGATGCAGCCAGCTGCCATGGACGAACAGGGCGGTCAGCGGGGTGAGCACCGCCCGGCCGACGCCGCCGAACAGCTCGTGCGGGATGACCCCCCAGCGCTCGAAGTAGGCGCTCTGCGCGGCGGTCAGTTCCGGGCCCGTGCCGTACGCCGGATTGAGCCCGGAGACCGGGCTGAGGGCGAAGACCAGGCTGCAGGCGCCGATCACGCCGTAGGTCACCAGGGGCCGGCCGGCCGCTCCCCACCTTACGATCATGAACAGAGCATGTCGTAAGGGGACAGACTGGAACAGGGTGCCTCGCCGCGTCTCGCATGCAGGACTGCGCGCCACCCGGGGTACCCGCCAGGCAATAGGGTTACGGGCAGTCCACCCGCAAGGCCAAGAAAGAGGGACGGCACGATGACGGTTCCCCTGCCGACCACCACGACCAGGTGGCGCTGCACGCTCTGCGGCAACCTCACCCGGTTCGACGTCACCAGGTCGTCGAAGGTGATCGAGTACGTACATCTCGACCTCGCCGGGGAACCGAAGGTCGAGGAACGCGAGGTGGTCAGTGAGACCATCGAGTCGGTGCGCTGCCGCTGGTGCAACGCGGTGGACCAGATCGAACTCGTGGACAGGCCGGGCGACGGCTCCTGAGGGAGCCGCCCCGCATTGACGGTAGGGGTGACGGATTGTGGAGCCTGCAAGCGGCGCTGAGCCGGCCCGTGAGGCCGGCGACGCCGCCGAGGTGCTCGACCGCCCGCTGCCGGAAGGCGTGAGGCGCCGGGTCGTCTCGCTGGTCTCGGACGCCTTCGGCGGGCTGACGGTCGCCGAACTCCCGTCGCAATTGCGGCAGTACGCCCGTTTCACCCCGACCAGGCGGGCGAAGTTCGCGGGCAACGCGATGGCTTCGGCCCTGGAGGGCGACACGCTGTTCCGGCAGCGCATCGGCGAGCGGCTGCGGGAGGCCCAGCCGGAGCTGACCGGTGCGCTGGAGGCCGGTGTGCCCCCGGCCGCTGCCGATCCCGTCGACGTGGCGGCGGCCGCGTATGTGCTGCGGCCGACCGGGTGGGTCAAGCTCGTGGCCGCCGCCGGCGAGGAGGCCCAGCGCGCCGACGCCGAGCGGGTGGGCGAGGAGACCCAGCGGGAGCTGGATCGGCTGCGCGAGGAGCTGGAGCGGGCCCGCGCCCAGACCAGGCACGACACCGAGCGGCTGCGCGCCGATCTGGAGACGGCCCGCAAGGAAGCCGATGCGCTTCAGCGCAAGCTGCGCAGCGCGCAGAGCGATCTGAAGCGCGGTGAGGCGGCGCTGCGCAAGACGGTCGCCGAGATCGATGGGATCCGCGGCGAGGCCACCGCGCAGGTCGCCGCGGCCGAGAGCGAGACCCGGCGGCTGAAGTCGCGGCTGGCCGAAGCGGAGTCGGCCGTCGAGGCGAGCCGCCGCGCCGCCCGCGAGGGCCGCAGCGTCGAGGACATGCGGTTGCGGCTGCTGCTCGACACGGTGCTGGAGTCGGCGCAGGGGCTGCGGCGTGAACTGGCCCTGCCGCCCGCGTCCGTACGTCCCGCGGACATGGTGGACGCGGTCGAGCCGGGGCGTATGTCGCCCAAGGACATCGCGGCCCGGGCGCTGTCGGAGACCGATCCGGCGCTGCTCGACCAGCTGCTGGCGCTGCCCCAGGCCCATCTGGTCGTTGACGGCTACAACGTGACCAAGACCGGCTATCCGACGATGCCGCTGGAGAAGCAGCGGCTGCGCCTGCTGGGCGGTCTGTCGATGCTCGCGGCGCAGACCGGTGCCGAGATGACCTGTGTCTTCGACGGGGCGGAACTGGCGGCGCCGGTGCTGCTCGCGCCGCCGCGCGGGGTGCGCGTGCTGTTCTCCAAGCCCGGGGTGACGGCGGACGAGCTGATCCGTCAGCTCGTCCGGGCGGAGCCGCCGGGCCGGCCGGTGGTGGTCGTCTCGACCGACCGGGAAGTGGCCGACGGAGTGGCCAAGGCGGGGGCGCGTCCGGTTGCGTCCGCCTTGTTGCTGAAGCGGCTTTCGCGCGTCTGAACAACTCCTGGGCCTAATGCCCGAATTCGCGGAACGTACCGTCAAGTGGCCATTACTGCCAGTGCGATGTCTGAGAATAATCCCGTCCGCGACTGAAATTTTTCTCATGAGGATTTGAAGTGATCACACGTTGGTCACTAGGGTCAGGCCTCAAACCTTCGTGCGGTTGATCGTCCATCCGGGATGTCTGCGAAGGGACCGCCGAGTCAGCGTTGTTCGGCGGCTCGAGGAAGAAGGAGCTCGCCTTCGTGGCGTCCCACCGTCGACCCAAGCAGCCGAGCCGCACACGTGTGACCGTGCTCACCGCGACCGCCGCCGCAGCCGTGGCGCTCACCTCCCAGACCGCCCAGGCCGACCCGAAGCCGAGCAAGAGCGAGGTCAAGGCCAAGGTCGACAAGCTCTACCACGACGCCGAGGTGGCGAACGAGAAGTTCAACGGCGCCGAGGAGCAGCGGGACAAGCTCGAGAAGCAGGTCAGCGAGCTCCAGGACAAGGTCGCCCGCGGTCAGGACGAGCTCAACGCCATGCGGGACGGCCTCGGTTCGATGGCCACCGCGCAGTACCGCACCGGCGGCATCGACCCGTCCGTGCAGCTCTTCCTCTCGGCCGACCCGGACGGCTATCTCGACAAGGCCTCCTCGCTCGACCAATTGAGCGCGAAGCAGGCCGAATCGGTACAGAAGATCCAGGCGAAGCAGCGCGCTCTCGCGCAGCAGCGCGCCGAGGCGTCCGGCAAGCTCCAGGACCTGGCCGAGGCGCGCAAGGAACTCGCCAAGAAGAAGAAGGAAGTCCAGGGCAAACTCGGCGAGGCCCAGCGCCTGCTGAACTCCCTCACCGCCAAGGAGCGCGCGGCGATCAGCGAGGAGGAGAACCGCGCCAACCGCGCCAGCGACCGGGCCGACCTCGGCAACGAGAAGCCCTCCTCGGGCCGCGCCGCCGCCGCGCTGGCCGCCGCGCAGACCCAGCTCGGCAAGCCGTACGTCTCCGGCGCCGAGGGCCCCAACTCCTACGACTGCTCGGGCCTGACCCAGTGGTCGTACGCCCAGGCCGGCGTGAGCATCACGCGCACCACCTACACCCAGGTCAACGACGGCACCCGGATCGGCCGGAGTGAGCTGCAGCCGGGCGACCTGGTCTTCTTCAGCGGTCTGAGCCACGTGGGCCTCTACGCGGGCAACGGTCAGGTGCTCCACGCGCCCAAGCCGGGCACCGTGGTCCGGTACGAGGCCATGGAGTGGGCCGGCAGTTTCCAGTTCGGCGTCCGCATATGACGGCCCGTCACTGAAGTCCGTTACTGAACCTCCCCGCGCTGCCGCACCGCCCATTCGGGCGATTTCCGGCATCGTTCGCTGACTGTCCGCCCCGCCGGTGACCTGCGTCTCCGGCGGGGCGTCACTGTCTGTACGCGCCGAGGTCTTTGGCCGTCACATGGTCGCGCGGCTACTGTCTGCCCGCGCGGTTCCCGGCGATTCGTCCGCCCACCAGGGCGGCAGGGCACCGCATGCAGCGGAAGGGAGTGCGGCTTCCTGTGGCGTCCCATCGCCGGCCCACGCAGTCGGGCCTTGACCGGAGCACCCGCGTCACCGTCCTGTCCGCCGCCGCGGCCACCGCGGCGGCAGCCTTCTCGGCCGCGCCGGCGGACGCGGAACCGCATGACACCCCCAGCGTCACCGCCACCCGGGCGAAGGTCGACCACCTCTACGAGCTGGCGGAGAAGGCCACCGAGCGGTTCAACGAGGCGGACGAGCGCGCCGGCGAGCTGCGCGAGCAGGTGCGGCAGACACAGGACTCCGTCGCCCGCGGCCAGGACCGCATCAACCGGATGCGGGGTCTGCTCGGTGCGTTCGCGGGTGCCCAGTACCGGTCCGGCGGCATCGACCCGTCGGTCGCCCTGCTGCTGTCCGAGGACCCGGACAGCTATCTCGACAAGGCCGCCACCCTGGACCGCATCGGCGCGCGCCAGGCGGGCAAGCTGGTGGAGTTCCAGTCAGCGCAGCGCGGGCTGGGCCAGCAGCGCGCGGAAGCCATGCGCAAGCTGGCCGAACTGGAGCGTCTGCGCGGTGACGTGGCCCGCCACAAGCGCACGGTCACCGCCAGGCTCGCCCAGGCGCAGCGGCTGTTGAACGCGCTGCCCTCCGACGAGCGCGCCGCGTACGACAGGGCCTCGCGCTCCGGGCGCGGCGAGGTGCCGCCCGGGCTGTCCGGTCAAGGCGCGTCCTCCGCCCGGGCCGCGGCCGCCGCATCGGCCGTCCGCCGGGCGGTCGGCCTGCCCTATGTGTGGGGCGCGACCGGGCCGTCCGGCTTCGACTGCTCCGGGCTCATGGTGTGGGCGTACCGGCAGGCCGGCGTCTCCCTGCCGCGCACCTCGCAGGCTCAGCGGAACGCGGGGCGGCATGTGTCCCTCGCCGAGGCGCGGCCGGGCGACCTGGTCACGTACCGCAGCGACGCCAGCCATGTCGGGATGTACATGGGCAACGGCCAGGTCGTGCACGCCCCGTACCCCGGCGCGCCCGTGCGGTACGACCCGGTCGGCATGATGCCCGTGTCGGCCGTCACCCGGGTCTGAGCCGGGCCGCGAGAGCGCTCCGGCCGCCGAAGCCCCGTACCCTCGCAGAGTGGCAGGTCGCGGGCGTGGGACGAGACGGTGGGCGGGGTCGGCGGCGGCTCTGCTCCTGCTGCTGACCGCCGGGTGCGGGGCGCCGGCCGTGCCCGACACCGCCGCGCGGGAGGTCCGGCGGACGCTGGACCTCCGGGCCGAGGCCGTCCTCGACCGCGACGAGGCCGACTACCTCGCGGCGCTCGATCCGGCAGCGCATGCCCTGCGGGCCGCCGCGCGCGAGGAGTTCGCGAACCTCGCCGACGTACCGCTGAAGTCCTGGGAGTACGACCTGACAGGTCTGCGGCGGGAGGGCTCCACCGCCACCGCCCGGGTCGAGCTGCGCTACCGGCTGGACGGCTACGATCGTGCGCCGCTGCGGACCGGCCGTGAGCTGGAACTGGCCGAGGCAGACGGCCGGTGGTACGTCACCGCCGACCGGCCCGCCCGGGGCGCGACCCAGCAGCTCTGGCAGCAGGGCCGGGTCACCGCCGTGCGCGGCACGCACAGCCTGGTCCTGGGCGTCGGGCGGACGGCCGGGACACTGCGCGAGATCGCGGCGGCGGCCGACCGCGCGGTGCCCGCCGTGGAGGCGGCCTGGCCGGGCGAGTGGGCCGGGCGCGTGGTCGTCCTGGTGCCCGGATCGCTGGCCGCGATGGGCTCGCTGCTGGGCTCGCCGGCGGCCGGTTACCGGGGGATCGCGGCGGTCACCACGGCGGAGACCGGCGGCTCGGGCCCGGCGCCGGCGGACCGGGTGATCGTCAACCCCGAGGGGTACGCAGTGCTGAGCGAGGCGGGCCGGCGCGTCGTCCTGACCCACGAGACGGCCCACGTCGCCACCCGCGCGCACACGTCAGCGGCCACCCCGCAGTGGCTCTCGGAGGGCTTCGCGGACTGGGTGGCCTACCGGGGTACGGACCGCACGGCGGCCCAGGCGGCGCCCGAGCTCCGGAAGGCGGTACGCGGCGGTGAGCTGCCCGGCCGGCTGCCCGCGGACGAGGACTTCGCCTTCGGCGGCGACGCCGGCCGGCTGGCCCGGGCGTACGAGGGCGGCTGGCTGGCCTGCCGGCTGATCGCGGACCGCTGGGGCGAGGAGAAGCTGACGGCCTTCTACCGGGCCGTGGGCGCGCACGAGAAGCGGGAGGGCGCGGTGGAACGGGCGATGGCCAAGGTCCTCGCGACCACCCCGGAGGACTTCACCGCCCAGTGGCGCACCTACCTGAGCAACCAACTCCCCTGACCGCCCCCGCCGCTGCCCCCGCCGGGCGCCGCCCGCGCTGCCGTCAGGAGGTGAGGAGTTCGGACTCCTTGCCGCGGCCCTGCCGGGGCTGGGTCGCCGGGGGCGGGACCGTGTCGCGCCACAGGCGGCGGCACGCCGTGAATGCCGCCGCGACCAGCAGGCCGTTGCGTACCGTCAGCAGCAGGATGCCCAGCCAGTCGCTGGCCACGACGTGCGAGAACCACAGGGGGAACTCCAGCAGCGTGACCCCGGTCGCGGCCAGCACCAGCCGGGCCGGGCCGTCCATCCGGCTCGCCCGCAGGGACAGGCACGCGGCGGCCAGGCCGACCAGCCACAGCAGGTACTGCGGACTGATCACCCGGCTCGTGGTGGTGAACAGCAGGACCGCGGTGAAGGCCGCGTCACTCGCGGTGCTCGCCCCGAATCTCCGCGCGCGCAGCCGCCAGACCAGCAGCCAGCAGAAGGCGATCAGGGTGAGCGCCAGCGCCAGCGTGCTGACCAGGGGGACATGCGGCCCGAGGAACTCCATCGAGCCGTAGTTCAGGAGCACCTGCCCCTCCCAGCCGAAGTGCCGCGCCACGTGGAAGACCAGGGCGCCGAGCGACTCGATCTCGGTGCCGCGGTCCCGCTGGAACGTGAGGAACGCCAGTGCCCCCGGCATCGCCGACGCGAAGAGCAGCGCGAGCCCGCCGACGGTCAGCGCCGCCGAGCCCCACGCGGCGCGCGTCGCACGGCCGGGACGGGTGCCCGTGAGCAGCAGCGCGGGCCACACCTTCAGCAGCGCACCCAGACCGGCGAGCGCCCCCAGCGTGCGCGGATGGCGGGCCCCGGCGAGCAGGGCGGCGACCGCCACGGCGGTCACCATCAGGTCGTACCGGGCGTACGCCGTCGGGCCGAGCAGCGGCACCCCCGCCACCCACACCCACGCGCCCGCCAGCCGCCGGCCGGGCCTGCGTCCCGCGTACGTCAGCAGCCCCATGACCAGCGCGTCCGCGAGGAACGCCAGCACGAAGAAGGCGGAGGCGTAGTCGAGGAAGGGCAGCAGGCCGGGGGAGAGGATCGCCAGCGCGGCGGCCGGCGGGTACTGCCAGGTGACGTCGTCCAGCGGGAAGGTGCCGGTCCTCAGCACCTCGTACCAGCCCTGGTAGATCACGGAGACATCAGTGGTGACGTCCGGCCCGGGGAACGTGACCACCTTGAACACGCACAGCAACACGAGCGCTCTGGTGACGCCCCACACCACGAGCGGCTCCCTGAGCTGCGCGCCGCCGATGCCTGCCATGACCACCTCATGTCTGCGAGGGCGGACCAGCCCCGCCCGAGCAGCAATGATGCCTTCCGCCCGGGCCCGGCAGCCACGCAGTACGGCCGTTCGGTACTGTCGGCGGCGATGCACAAGACCCTGATCGTGACCAACGACTTCCCGCCCCGCCCCGGCGGTATCCAGGCCTTCCTGCACAACATGGCGCTGCGCCTGGACCCCGAGCAGCTCGTTGTCTATGCCTCCACCTGGAAGCGGGGGGCCGAGGGCGCGGAGGCCACCGCCGCCTTCGACGCCGAGCAGCCCTTCACGGTCGTCCGCGACCGTACGACCATGCTGCTGCCGACCCCGCGCGTCACCCGGCGGGCCGTCCAGCTGCTGCGCGAACACGGCTGCGAGTCGGTGTGGTTCGGGGCGGCCGCCCCGCTCGGTCTGATGGCCCCGGCCCTGCGCCGGGCGGGCGCGAAGCGGCTGGTCGCCACCACGCACGGCCACGAGGCCGGCTGGGCGCAGCTGCCCGCCTCCCGGCAGCTGCTGCGCCGGATCGGCGAGGGCACCGACACGATCACCTACCTCGGTGAGTACACACGCTCCCGGATCGCCGCCGCGCTCACCCCGCGGGCCGCCGCGCGCATGGTCCAACTGCCGCCCGGCGTGGACGAGAAGACCTTCCATCCCGGCTCGGGCGGCGACGCGGTGCGCGAGCGGCTCGGCCTGGCCGGCCGGCCCGTCGTGGTGTGCGTGTCCCGGCTGGTGCCCCGCAAGGGCCAGGACACCCTGATCCTCGCGATGCCGCGGATCCTGGCCCAGGTGCCCGACGCCGTGCTGCTCGTCGTCGGCGGCGGACCGTACGCCAAGGACCTGAGCAAGCTCGCCGCCGACACCGGTGTCCAGGACTCCGTGCGGTTCACCGGCCCGGTGCCGTGGGAGGAACTGCCCGCCCACTTCGGCGCGGGCGACGTCTTCGCCATGCCCTGCCGTACGCGGCGCGGCGGGCTCGACGTCGAGGGCCTGGGCATCGTCTACCTGGAGGCCTCGGCGACCGGGCTGCCGGTGGTGGCGGGCGACTCCGGCGGTGCGCCGGACGCCGTCCTCGACGGGGAGACCGGCTGGGTGGTGCCCGGCGGGCCCCCCGCGGTCGCGGCGCGGGAGTCGGCCGACCGGATCGTCACCCTGCTCCAGGACCCGGAACTGCGGCGCCGGATGGGCGAGCGCGGCCGGGAATGGGTCGAGGAGAAGTGGCGCTGGGACCTGCTGGCCGAAAATCTCAAGGCCCTCTTGTAGAAACGCCGTTGCGCGGGATATGGGCGGAATCGGATATTCCGCTCATGATGCGCCCATGACATCAAATCTGACGCGTCGTCATCTTCTGGGCCTGGGCGCCCTGCAGACGGCGGCCGCGCTCGGTCTCACCCGCATCGGTCTCTCCCCGGCTGCCGCCGCGGAGCCCACGGCGGCAGCCGCTGATCGGACCGCCGCCGACCACGCCCCCGCTGCCGACTACGCCCCCGCCGTCGTGGTCGGCTCCGGCTACGGCGCCGCCGTCGCCGCGCTCCGCCTCGGCGAAGCCGGCATCCGTACGCTCGTCCTCGAAATGGGCCGGCTCTGGGACACCCCGGCCGCCGACGGAAAGGTCTTCTGCGCCACCTCGGCACCCGACCACCGGTCCATGTGGTTCCGCACCCGCACCGAGGCGCCGCTCGCCACCTTCCTCTGGCTGGACGTCGTCAACAAGGACATCAGCCCCTACCCCGGCGTCCTGGACCGGGTCCGCCACACCGGCATGTCGGTCTTCGTCGGCCGCGGTGTCGGCGGCGGATCGCTGGTCAACGGCGGGATGGCGGTGACCCCGCCGCGCGCGTACTTCTCCGAGGTGCTCCCGCGGGTCGACGCCGCCGAGATGTACGACACGTACTTCCCGCGGGCCCGGCAGATGCTCGGTGTCAACACCATCGATCCGGCCTGGTTCGAGTCCACCGAGTGGTACCGCTTCTCCCGGATCTCCCGGAAGCACGCCCACAAGGCGGGCCTGCGGACGGTCTTCGTACCCAACGTCTACGACTTCGGGTACATGCAGCGCGAAGCCGCCGGCCAGGTCACCAGGTCCGCGCTCGCGGGCGAGGTCATCTACGGCAACAACCACGGCAAGCGCAGCCTCGACAAGACCTATCTCGCGGCGGCGCTCGGCACCGGGCATGTCACCATCGAGACCCTGCACCGGGCCAGAGGGATCCGCAGACAGCCGGACGGTACGTACGTCCTCACCGTCGACCGCACCGACGTCACCGGGCGGGTCGTCGAGACCCGCGAGATCGGCTGCACGCGGCTCTTCCTCGGCGCCGGCAGCCTCGGCACCACCGAACTCCTGCTGCGCGCCCGCGAGACCGGCACGCTGCCGGACCTCAGTACGCGGGTCGGCACCGGCTGGGGACCCAACGGAAACGTGATGACCGCCCGGGCCAACCACCTCTGGGACACCGTCGGCGCCAACCAGTCGACCATGCCCACCCTGGGCATCGACGACTGGGCCAACCCCGCCAACCCGGTCTTCGCGGAGATCGCGCCGCTGCCCACCGGGCTGGAGCACTGGATCAGCCTCTACCTGGCGATCACCAGGAACCCGGAGCGCGGCACCTTCTTGTACGACTCCGCCACGGACTCCGCGAAGCTCAACTGGACCCGGGACCAGAACCAGCCCGCGGTCGCCGCCGCCAGGTCCCTCTTCGACCGGGTCAACCGGGCCAACGCGACGATCTACCGCTACGACCTGTTCGGCGGCAACAAGACCTTCGCCGACGACTTCACGTACCACCCGCTGGGCGGCTGCGTGCTCGGTGAGGCGACCGACGACCACGGCCGGGTGAAGGGGTACTCCGGGCTGTACGTCACCGACGGGTCACTGATCCCCGGCTCGGCCGGGGTCAACCCGTTCGTCACCATCACCGCGCTCGCGGAACGGAACCTCGCCCGGATCCTGGCGGAAGACCGCGCGGATCACGCGGATCACGCGGTGTAGAGCCCCTCGATCGCGTCCGCGAAGTCCTTCGCCACCACATTGCGCTTGAGCTTCAGCGACGGCGTGAGGTGGCCCGACTCCTCCGTGAACTGGGAGGGCAGGATGCGGAATTTCCGCACCGATTCCGCCTTGGAGACGGCCGCGTTGCCGTCGTCCACCGCCGACTGCACGGCGGCGATCAGATCCGCGTCGTCGCGCAGCGAGACGGCCGTAGAACCCGCCGGCTTGCCGTGCTCCGCGGCCCAGCGGCCGAGGAACTCCTCGTCGATGGTGACCAGCGCGCCGACGAACGGCCGCCCGTCGCCCACCACCATGCACTCCGCGACCAGCGCGTGGGCGCGGATGCGGTCCTCGATCACCGCGGGGGCGACGTTCTTGCCGCCCGCGGTGACGATGATCTCCTTCTTGCGGCCGGTGATCGCGAGGTAGCCGTCCTCGTCGAGCGTGCCGATGTCACCGGTGTGGAACCAGCCGTCGGCCAGCGCCTCCGTGGTGGCGCTCTCGTTGTGCCAGTAGCCCTGGAAGACGTGCTCGCCGTGCACCAGCACCTCGCCGTCGTCCGCGATCCGCACCACGGAACCGGGCAGCGGCTGGCCGACCGTACCGATCTTCTGCCGGTCCCACGGGTTGAACGCGGTGGCCGCGCAGGTCTCCGTCAGGCCGTACCCCTCCAGCACGGTGAGGCCGATACCACTGAAGAAGTGGCCGAGCCGCTCGCCCATCGGGGCGCCGCCGGAGATCGCGTACTCGCAGCGGCCGCCGAGCACCGCACGGAGCTTGCTGTACACCAGCCTGTCGAAGACCTTGTGCTTGAGCTTCAGGCCGACGGACGGGCCGCCCGGTGTGGCGCGCGCCCGGCTGTACGCGATGGCCGTGTCGGCCGCCTTGTCGAAGATCTTGCCCTTGCCGTCGGCCTGCGCCTTGGCGCGCGCCGAGTTGTAGACCTTCTCGAAGACGCGCGGCACACCGAGGATCAGCGTCGGCCGGAAGGAGGCGAGCTCGTCGGTGAGGTTCTTGATGTCCCCGACGCAGCCGAGCCTGACCGGGGCCAGCACCGACCCCACCTCGACCAGCCGTCCGAAGACATGCGCGGCCGGCAGGAAGAGCAGTACGGAACCCTCGCCGGTCCGGAACAGGGGGCGCAGCCGCTCCACCACGTTGCCGCACTCCGCGAAGAAGTTGCGGTGGGTGAGCACGCAGCCCTTGGGCTTGCCCGTGGTGCCGGAGGTGTACACGATCGTGGCGATGTCGTCGGCCTTGGCGACCGAGGTGCGCTCGTCCACCGTCGCGTCCGTGACCTCCGCACCCGCGGCACGGAGCTCCTCGACGGCACCCTGGTCGATCTGCCACAGGTGCTTCAGGCCGGGCAGGCTGTCGCGTACGGAGTCGACGGCGGCGGTGTGCACGCCGGCCTCCACGATGACGCCGACCGCGCCCGAGTCGCCGAGAATCCACTGCACCTGCTCGGGCGAACTGGTCTCGTACACCGGCACGGTGACCGCGCCCGCGGTCCAGATCGCGAAGTCGAGCAGCACCCACTCGTAGCTGGTGCGGGAGATGAGGCCGATCCGGTCGCCCGGCTGGACACCGGAGGCGATCAGGCCCTTGGCGGCGGCCCGCACCTCGGCGAGGAACTCGGTCGCGGTGAGATCGGTCCACACGCCGCCGAGCTTGCGGCTCATGACCGCAACATCGGGGTGCTGAGCGGCATTGCGGCGGATCAGATCCGTCAGGTTGCCGTCCGAAGGGACCTCGTACAGGGCCGGAAGGCTGAACTCGCGCAAGACTGCTGCTCCTCTGGGCGCCATCGCCACGATCGGACTGCCCGGACGTTACCCATCAGTAGTGGGTTCCCGATAGGGGGTTCAGGCCAGATGTTCCATGCGTCACACGACACGGCGGTACCTGGCGCAGAGTAGTCCACTCTTCACACAACTCGAAAGTAACCGCAGGTCCGGCGGGCTCTACCCAGGTGCACGCGGGTCGACTTAGGGTGATCGTCATGCCTGGCACACGAGTCCACGTCGTGAGCGACGTCCACGGGAACGCGGCGGATCTGGCCAAAGCCGGAGAGGGCGCTGACGCCCTGATCTGCCTCGGTGACCTTGTCCTCTTCCTCGACTACGCCGACCACACGCGCGGCATCTTCCCCGACCTCTTCGGTGCCGAGAACGCCGACATCATCGTGGAACTGCGCACCGCGCGCCGCTACGAGGAGGCCCGCGCGTTCGGCGCCCGCCTCTGGGCGGGCCTCGACCGGAACGCCGCGATCGAGGCGGCGGTGCGAAAGCAGTACGCCGAGCTGTTCGCCGCGTTCCCCACGCCGACGTACGCGACCTACGGCAACGTCGACATCCCGTCCCTCTGGCCGGAGTACGCGCGACCGGGCACCACCGTCCTGGACGGCGAGCGCGTCGAGATCGGCGGCCGGGTCTTCGGCTTCGTGGGCGGCGGGCTGCGTACGCCGATGCGTACCCCGTACGAGATCAGCGACGAGGAGTTCGCCGCCAAGATCGAGGGGCTGGGCGAGGTCGACGTGCTGTGCTCGCACATCCCGCCGGAGGTCCCGGAGCTCTGCTACGACACGGTGGCGCGGCGGTTCGAGCGCGGCAGCCGGGCGCTGCTGGCCGCCATCCACCGGGTGCGGCCGCGGTACGCCCTCTTCGGCCACGTGCACCAGCCGCTGGCCCAGCGCCTGCGGATCGGCGCCACCGAGTGCGTGAACGTCGGTCACTTCGCTTCCACCGGGCGGCCGTGGGCCCTGGAGTGGTGACAGTGTCGCTCGCGGTAGCCTTCACGCGGCAGGCGGCACCCGCGCGCCTGGTCAACTCCCTTCTCTCTCCCCTAACCGGACCGCACTGGAGGAGCCACAGCGATGGCGGAGCACACCAGCTCGAGCATCACGATCGAGGCGGCACCGGCCGATGTCATGGGCGTGATCGCCGACTTCGCCCGTTACCCGGAGTGGACGGGAGAGGTGAAGGAGGCCGAGGTCCTCTCCACCGACGCCAAGGGCCGCGCCGAACAGGTCCGGCTGCTGCTGGACGCCGGTGCGATCAAGGACGACCACACTCTCGCGTACACCTGGACCGGTGAGAACGAGGTCAGCTGGACGCTGGTCAAGTCGCAGATGCTGCGGGCGCTCGACGGCTCGTACATCCTGGCTCCGGCGGGCGCTGGTGACCGTACCGAGGTCACCTACCAGCTGACCGTCGACGTCAAGATCCCGATGCTCGGCATGATCAAGCGCAAGGCGGAGAAGGTCATCATCGACCGCGCGCTGGCCGGCCTGAAGAAGCGCGTCGAGAGCGGCCCGGCCGTCTGATGCGTACGGTCCTCGTCACCGGCCCCGGCGGCGCGGGCCGTACCACCGTCGCGGCGGCGACCGCGCTGGCGGCAGCCCGCGCCGGACAGCGTGCGCTGATCCTCTCCACGGACCCCGGCGACACCCTGGGGCCACTGCTCGGCGCCCCGATCGGCACCGACCCGGCCGAGGTGGCCCCGGGCCTGTGGGCGGCGCGGACCGACCCGGGCGCGGAGTTCCGTACGGAACTGCTGGCCCTGCAGGACCGGAGCGCGGCCGCACTGGACCTGCTGGGCGCGAACCGCCTGGAGGCGGAGGAGCTGACGGAACTCCCGGGCACGGCTGAGCTCGCGCTGCTGCGCACGCTGCGCACCCTCCACGAGGGCACCCACCCGGCGCTGGCCGCCGGCGCGGCCGGGTTCGACCTCGTCGTGGTCGACATGCCGCCGACTCCGCAGGCGATCGCCTGCCTCGCGTTGCCCGAGCAGCTGCGGCGCTATCTCCGGCGGCTCGTGCCCGCCGAGCGGCAGGCCGCCCGGGCACTGCGGCCCGTGCTGGCGCAGCTCGCCGGTGTGCCCATGCCCGCGCAGTGGGTGTACGCGACCGCTGCCCGCTGGGAGGCCGAGCTCGCGGCGGCCCAGGCCGCGGTCGAGTCACCGGACACCACGGTCCGGCTGGTACTCGAACCGGGCCCGGCCGCCGTCGACGCCCTGCGTACCGCCCGGACCGGGCTCGCGCTGTACGGCCGGGCCCCGGACCTGGTCGTCGCCAACCGGCTGCTGCCCACCGGGTCCACCGACCCGTGGCTCGCCGGCGCCTCCGCCGGGCAGCAGGAGCTTCTCAAGCAGCTGACCGACGAGTTCCCCGCCGTACGGGAGCTGGGGCACCTCGGCCAGGCCCCGCGCTCCCTCGACGACCTGGCCCGGCTGGACGTGCCGGCCGAGGCGGGGCGCGACGGGGTGCCCGCCGCGGTGCCCGACTCGGTGCCCGACTCGGTGTCCGCCGCCGAGCCGCCCCGCTGGACCGTCGAGGACCGCCTCGCCGAGGACAACGTCCTCGTCTGGCACCTGCCGCTGCCCGGCGCCACCCGGGACGCCCTCGAACTCGTCCGTCGCGGCGACGAACTCGTCCTCGCCGTCGGCCCGTTCCGCCGGATCGTCCCCCTGCCGTCCGCGCTGCGCCGCTGCACCGTCTCCGGCGCCGGCCTGCGGGACGGCGAGCTGCGCGTCCGCTTCACGCCGGACCCGGCGCTGTGGCCGCGCACCCGCTGAACGCGCTGCCGCCGTTCAGGTACCGTCGGTGTTAACCCGTTGTTCTCCCGCAGGAGCCCGCCATGAGCGAAGCCACCGATCGCCCTGTCGACGCCGATGCCGACGCGTGGGCCAGGGCGTGCGCCGAGGATCTCGCGGCGGAGAAGGCCCGCCGCCGCGGGCAGCAGCAGGGGCAGCCGCCCGGCACGGCCGCCGAGGAGCTGCGCAAGCTCGTCGACGCGGTCGCCGACAAGGTCGCCTCGCTGCAGTCCCCGCTGCTGGGCACGGCCGCGCAGGGCGCCGTACAGCAGCTGATCAGCCAGGCGAAGGCCGCCGTCGAGCCGGTCATCGAGCGGAACCCCGACGTCTTCGACCACCTCGCCGCGGCCGGTTCCGAGCTGCTCGCCGCGTACCGTTCCGCCGTCGAGTCGCAGGAGCGTCGCTGGTCGCAGGGGCCGAAGGGCGAGGGCCCCGGGCCGGCCGAGCACATCGACCTCGACTGACGCGCCGTCTCCCTCGGGTACGGTTGGCCTTAGCGGGGCTCGACCGAATACTGAGGGACACATGGGACTCACCATCGGCGTCGACATCGGCGGCACGAAGATCGCGGCGGGCGTGGTCGACGAAGAGGGCACCATCCTGGACACGTACAAGGTGCCCACCCCGACGACCGCCGACGGCGTCATCGACGCGATCTGCACGGCCGTGTCCGAGGTCAGCGGCGGCTACGAGATCGAAGCCGTCGGCATCGGCGCTGCCGGATACGTCGACGACAAGCGCGCCACCGTGCTCTTCGCGCCGAACGTCAACTGGCGTCACGAACCGCTCAAGGACAAGGTCGAGCAGCGCGTCGGCCTGCCCGTCGTCGTCGAGAACGACGCGAACGCCGCCGCGTGGGGCGAGTACCGCTTCGGCGCCGGCCAGGGCCACGAGGACGTCATCTGCATCACCCTCGGCACCGGCCTCGGCGGCGGCATCATCATCGGCAACAAGCTGCGCCGCGGCCGCTTCGGCGTCGCCGCGGAGTTCGGCCACATCCGGGTCGTCCCGGACGGCCTGCTGTGCGGCTGCGGGAGCCAGGGCTGCTGGGAGCAGTACGCGTCGGGCCGCGCGCTCGTCCGGTACGCCAAGCAGCGCGCCAACGCGACCCCCGAGAACGCCAAGATCCTGCTCGCCCTCGGCGACGGCACGGTCGACGGCATCGAGGGCAAGCACATCAGCGCGGCCGCGCGCCAGGGCTGCCCGGTGGCCGTCGACTCGTTCCGCGAGCTGGCACGCTGGGCGGGTGCCGGCCTGGCCGACCTGGCCTCGCTGTTCGACCCCTCGGCGTTCATCGTCGGCGGCGGTGTCTCGGACGAGGGCGAGCTGGTCCTCGGCCCGATCCGCAAGTCGTTCCGGCGCTGGCTGATCGGCGCCCAGTGGCGACCGCACGCGCAGGTTCTGGCCGCCCAACTGGGCGGCCGGGCAGGCCTGGTGGGCGCGGCGGACCTGGCCCGCCAGGGCTGACCCTCCGTACGACAGTGCCCGCCGCGCCCCCTGGGGCCGCGGCGGGCACTGGCATATCTTGAGCCCCATGGCGACGAACGCGCTGCCCGACTCCCGTACCGAGCCCGACGGTTCGGTCGTGATCCGGGTCCTCAGCTACAACATCCGCTCGATGCGCGACGACCGGGAAGCCCTGGCCCGGGTGATCGGCGCGTGCGCGCCCGACCTGGTCTTCGTACAGGAGGCGCCGCGGTTCTTCCGGTGGCGCAAGCGCGCGGCGTGGCTGGCGGCCCGCACCGGTCTGGTGGTGCTGTCCGGCGGGGCGACCGCGTCCGGGCCGCTGCTGCTGTGCTCGCTGCGGACGACGGTGGAGCGTACGGAGGACGTACTGCTGCCGCGCACCCCCGGCCTGCACCAGCGCGGTTTCGCCACCTCGGTGGTACGGATCGGGGGCGCGCGGCTGGGGCTCGTCAGCTGCCACCTGAGCCTGCAGACCGATGAGCGCTTCGCTCAGGCCGGAATGCTGCTGGACCGCCTGAAGGCGATGGACGTCCCGCACGCGATCGCGGCCGGCGACATCAACGAGCGGCCCGGGGGCCGCTCGTTCCGCCGGCTGTCGGAGGAGCTCCAGGACTGCTGGACGGTCAAGCCGTGGGGCGGCGAGTACACCTCGACCTCCGGCGACCCGCACCAGCGGATCGACGCGATCTTCGCGACGCACGGAGTGGAAGTGCTGGGCTGCGGTGTCCCGTCGGACCTGCCGGCGGTCAGCGAGGCCGACCTGAAATCGGCCACGGACCACCTCCCCGTCCTGGCCGCCCTCCGCGTCCCCGCGACCGCTGCCTAGCCCCGCCCCCGTCGCTGCGTGGGCTCCGCCCGGTTCTGCCGCCTCCGCGTGCCCGCGCCTGCTGTCTAGCCCGGCGCCCGCCGCTGCGTGTGCTCCGCCCGGGCCGGGTGCTCTCCGCGCGCTCGCGCACCCCGCGCCGGCCCGCCGTCTCCGACGACCCCGCCCAGGGCCTGTCCGGCGGATCTTGGCCGGGGCCACGACGTCTGGCACGGCACCTCGCCGCGTTGCCGAAATGCCCGAAT